>JAABUB010000096.1 GCA_011389575.1 Desulfotignum sp.
ACCCTTGCCCTTGAATACCCGAAAATAGTCCAGCAGCGCGAACTGCGCATAGTCAAGCGCAACAATGTGGTGATTCCCGGGCGGGTGGAAGCCAAAAATACCGAGTTTCCCATCGTGATATTTGATATCAGCAAAAGGGGCTGCCGGTTCACATACCTTGACGTCAAAAATATCACCACGCTGAAGGAAGGGGACCTGCTCCGGGTTTATTGCCGATTACCGGGTATCGCTAATGAAATCGGGGCCATGGCCATTGTCAGGAATGTCAAGCGTGAACAAAAGCAAATCTCTGTGGGAACCAGATTTCAGGATATTACCAGGGGATTTTTAAATCCCCTGATGCATTTTTTATTTTCCATAGAAGGCTATGAAAGATAGGCCCTGTCCCCTGGCTGCTCTGCAGTGCCGGTATTCTTCCCACCCCATGATTCAGATTATATACCACTGCTTTCGCCTGCCAGGGCATTAACGGCATCCTTTTCTTCAGAAAAGCAAGGATATCAGCCCCAGCCGTTATTGGCATCCTCTTTTATATCCAGCCTTTTGATATAAGGCTTGATGTCCAGCAGCGGGGTATTGTCCATGACATCAATGCCTGAAATATCCAGGCGGCTGCCGGTGATGCTTTCAAGCCTGACCGTGCTCAGTCCGATGGGATTGGGCCGCCGCGGGGACCGGCTGGCGAAAAGCCCCACTTCAATGCCGCCTGCTTTGGGAGGTTTCACATGCAGGGTGACCGGTTTGTCCGGACGGTCCAGATAAAAAAACACCTGAATATAAGCAAAGGTCTCCAGCTTATACAAACCATCTTTGAACTCTGGATGCAGTTCAATAAAAAATGTTCCCGGCGCGTTCGGGTCGGGTTGGTGAGGGGGATCGCCGACAGTGGTGTACGGGGTTCGAATCCGGCCGATGGGGTGAAAGACAATATCCATAATCCATAATTCCTTTGTATTTTTTATCCCGGGCGTGTATTTCCCACCGGCTATTTGGATTCCTGGTTCTTTACAGAACGGATTTCACCGGTTTCCGCCCGCAGCTTGAACACCTTGTGGCCCCGGTCTCCCACGAACATCGATGTGCCGAGCCCGCTGGCAGCGATCGGACTTTTAAAGCTGAGAACAACGATCCAGAATTTATCGTCATCCGTCAGTTCAGCTTCCTCAAACAGTATTTTTCCCAGGTCATTATCAGGATACAGTTTTTTCAAGTGCTCTATGGCCCTGGCTGATGCTTCATTGACATTGATCATTTTTTATGCCTCCGCAGGTGATCTTTATTCTTTATTAATAGCGCAAAACAGCATAAAAATAAATACTATCCTCACCCTGCCAGGGCCAATCTGCCTGCAGGTCAGGCAAAATCCTCTGCAAAAATTTCTTCCATGGTATCTGCAATGGTATCAGCGTTCTGTTTTGTAATCACCAGAGGGGGTCTGATTTTTACCACATTGTGAAGCGGTCCGTCCGTGCCCATGAGAATACCCTTGTCCCGCATGCGGTTGACAACAAAGGATGCCTCTTGGTCTGCCGGTTCCAGGGTTTTGCGGTCCCGTACCAGCTCCATGCCGATAAAAAGCCCCGACCCCCGCACATCTCCGATAATCTTGTATCTTTTTTTCAAAGCACACAACCGTTCCAGAAGATGGGTTCCCACCTTTTGGGCGTTTTCCTGTAAATTTTCTGCCAGGGTTATTTCCAGCACTTTCAAGCCGATGGCACAGGAAACCGTATTGCCCCCAAAAGTACTGAAAAATTCCATGCCTGTAACAAATGACTGTGCGATCTCTTTTGTGGTAACCAGGGCAGCGACGGGGTGGCCGTTGCCGATGGGTTTTCCCAGAATCACTATATCCGGCACAGCATTCTGGGCCAGAAACGCATAAAAATGGGTGCCGATCCGGCCGTATCCGGTCTGGACCTCATCTGCGATACAGACCCCGCCGGCTGCCCGTACATGGTCATATACCCGGCCCAGATATGCCGGGGGAAAAATGATCTGTCCCCCCACGCTGGGATAGGATTCTGCAATGAATCCGGCTGGTTTTTTGTTGTCTGCCGCCAGGTTTTCAATAATTTTTTTGACATGGTCTGCATATTTTTTTCCTGCCAGGGGATCCTCTTTTTTGTACGGACCGCGGTACACATCAGCCACCGGGGCGGTATGTACCCAGTCCGGGGCTCCTTCTCCGCCCGGACCGCCGTGCTTGTACGGACTCATGTCAATCAGGGTGTTGGTGTTGCCGTGATAAGCCCCTTCCAGGACAATAAAATCTTTTTGTCCGGTATGGGCTTTTGCCAGGCGCACAGCCAGTTCATTGGCTTCACTGGCTGAGTTCAGAAAAAAACATACCTCCAGGGGATCGGGCATGGTGGCTGACAGCTTGTCTGCATAGGCAATGATGGTATCATGCAGATACCGGGTGTTGGTGTTCAGGCATTTCATCTGTTTTACCCCGGCCCGGATGACTGCCGGATGGCAATGGCCCACATGGGGAACATTGTTGTATGCATCCAGAAACTGCCGGCCGGTGTCATCGAACAGATACTGCTGCCATCCCCGCACAATTTTCACAGGGTCATGGTACCCGATGCTCAAATTGTCACTGATGCAGCGGCGCCGGGCAGCCAGGGTTTCCTGTTTGCCGGGTTTGGGAAGGGGAAAGCAGTTGTCCGGGATCTGCAAAACAAGATTGGGATCCAGGCAGATGTTTGTCCACAACCTTGTCTGATCCCAACAGCACGCAGAGGGAAAATCGCTGCCATAACCCAAAAGACCGGTCACCAGCTGCATTCTCACATGGGGCGGCCACCCGCCGTTCTCAGCGCTCGAAGCGATGGCGGCAAATGCCTGCCCTTTTTCAATTTTGTCTCCCGAAGACAGACAGGCAATGGACCTGGTGCTGATCCGGCTGAAAATGGTATAAAAGACAATGCCCGGGGCAGGATTATGTTCCAAAACAAGGGCTGCACCATGGTCTTCTGCTGTCCTGTTTTTTGTCACACTGTGGATTCTGCCGGCAAAGGGAGCAAAAACACCGGCACCCTGCGGGGCTACCACTTCCATGCACAGATGAACAGTCGGTGTAACCCCTTTTTCAGGTACAGGATACGATTCTGAAAATGAGGACTGCCGCAGCCGGGTTTCTTTGTACCGGCCGATACCGTATCCGGCACCTGCCTGTTTCAGCCGGGCGGACAGGTGCCGGGCAAAATCATCTCCTGCCAGTGCTGCGGGGTCCCCTGACACAAGCGGGCTGTCCACGCCAAGATCCAGCACCGTGCAGGTCTCTTGCGTAAGCGGCTCTCCCATCACCGGAAAACACAAATGCCGGTTTTCAGCCAGCCATGCCTGCACCGGCCGGCTTTTGGGAAATACATCCAGGCCGCAGGCAGATCTGAAAACCGAAGTTGCAAATTGCGGATCAACAGATGCCAGTACGGGCAGGGTTTTTTTGATGGGTGCCTGGCTGATCAGCAGATAAGGGTCATCCGGCCGCTGTTTCTGCTGAAAAGCGGCCAGGCAGGCGCTCATACACAACCGCATGCATATCAGGTTGAACAGCAACGATATCTCGGTTTCATCCAGGGGGTATATCTCATGATACCCTTTGATAACCCTGGCGGCTGTTTGCAGAGGGTCGGGCATATCCAGCACAGCATAGGCTGCTGCAATGGCAGGGTCGCACACCGTATGGCTGTATACCATATCCCCGAAATCGATAATGCCTGTCACGGACTGGTTCCGGGAATACAGGTCAATGCCGCCGCCTGCCAGCACATTGTAATCATTTGCATCATTGTGGATCACACTTTTCCGCAGGCTTTGCAGCACGGGGAGCGTAATGTTTTCAAATTCACGGGTGCACTGTTGTATCAGCTCGCGCAGGTGGGTGTCTGTCACATGGGATATATACTGGTTTACCACCCCTGCAGCATTTGCCAGGTCCCAGTGGAAATCTCTGTGCACAGCCGGATGGGAAAACCCTGCCAGAGCCTTGTCCATGCGCCCCAGACTGCGGCCCAGATCCATAAACAGATCCGGTGATCTGCGCTTGACCAACCCCATGGGCGTACCCTGGATATAGGATACCAGGCGCACCAGGTGGGTGCCGGTCTTTTCAGACCGGACCGGCACCAGATAGTCACCGCTTCGGGCAAACATGGTTTCTGGACAAAAAGATACGTGCCGCCCCAGAAAATCCATGGCCTGGTGCTGGGCCTCCAGGATGGATCTGTCTTCTGCAGCATTGGCAATTTTCAATACATAGGATCTGCCGCTTTTTTCGGTCACCAGAAAATTCTGATCCCGCTCACCAGGCAGAAGAGTCACCCTGCCGGATATCCCGAAAAATTCTGCAGCAAAACCTGCTGCGTCAATGTCACTGAAAACCGGTGTAGATGCTAAAACCGACATATGTTTTCCTTTTCATAATCTGGAATGGATGCCAGGGTCCGGGTGTCCACTCCCCCTGGCACTGTTGATGAGCATTTTTGTGCAGGCCTGTTCCGGGTAGTTGATAATCGTGGCGGCCGGACCTGTTTCAATGATGGTGCCTTCGGCCATGACACCGATGCGGTCGGCCACCTTCCGGGCCAGTCCGATATCATGGGTGACAAAAAGCATGGTCAGCCCCTTTTCAATCTGCAGCCCCAGCAGCATTTTCAGCACTTTGGCCTGGACACTGGGATCCAAAGAGGATGTGGGCTCATCTGCAATGAGCAGATCAGGTGCATGCACCAGGGCCCGGGCAATACAGACCCGCTGAATCGCGCCCATGTTCAGTTCATGGGAATATCTTTTTAAAAACTCCGGTGCTGTGGAAAGCCGGACATCAGCCAGAGCTGCCAGGACCCTGGCGCGCATTTTTTCTGGATCAGTCTCCTGTTTCTGGATGCGCAGGGGCTCGGCCACAATGTCGAAAACCGTAAACCTGTGGCTCACCGATTCCGCCGGGTTCTGATAAATCATTCCTATTTTCGGTGCCAGAGAGGCAAAATCGGTTTTCATCCATGTGTCCATATCCCGGTCCTGGAATATGCGCCGGCCCTGGTCAGGTGCAACCGCCCCGGCTGCGATGGAGGCCAGGGTGGTCTTGCCGGAACCTGTTTCCCCCACCAGGCAGAACACCTCGCCTGCCATAAGGGTGAGATCTGTCGGGGCCAGGGCCTTGACCTTACCAAAGCTTTTGGCCACTTTTTCAAAAGACAGTATCCGGGCAATCCCCCCCCTGATGCAGCGCACCTGGTGGGTGTCAGAGGCGGTAAAACCGATATCGCCAAAGCTGCATTCCACAACAGCCTGGGTGCACCTGGGCTGGAAAAGGCATCCCCGGGGCGGGGCGTGCCCCCCCTGGTGCACCGCATCCGGTGCAGCCACATGGACATGCTCATGTGTCCGGCCGTTTTCCCGGGCATGGGCATGCACCATGCGGTAGAACGCATCCCCCCTTATCCCCCCCAGATCCCGCATCCCGTCCATGAAGGGAAATGCCCGGACCAGGGCCAGGGTATAGGGATGACAGGGTCTGTCAACCAGGTCGGTTCCGGGCAGGTATTCCATGATCCGGCCCAGATAGAGCACTGCAATGGCATCTGCCAGGTTCCGGGCCAGATCCAGATCATGGGTGATGAGCAGAATGGTTTTGCCGGCATTTCTGAGATCTTGAATCACCCGGGAGATAAAAACCTTGGTCATGGCATCCAGGGCAGCTGTAGGCTCATCCAGAAGCAGCACCGGTGGATCAAGAATAAGGGACATGGCCAGCAACCCCCGCTGGACCTGGCCCCCGCTGAGTTCATGGGGATAGCGTCCGGCCTGGTCTGCATCTATTCCCATGCGGCCCAGCAGGTCCCGGGCCGCAGCCATTGCTTTTTTGCGCGCAGTGCCTTTCTGGATCAGGGGTTCCGCCACCTGGTCTGCCAGGCTGTGCACCGGATTGAGGCTGGCTGCCCCGTTCTGAAACACCATGGCGACCTGTGACCAGCGCAACTGGTTCATGGCTGGTTCATCCAGACCGAGGATCTGTGTTCCGTCCAGTGAAATACTGCCTTTTGTCCGGGCATTTTCCGGCAAAAGCCCCATTACCGCCTTTCCCAAAGTGGTCTTTCCGGAACCGGATTCTCCCACCAGGGCGGTAATCTTTCCCGGATGCAGAGCCAGGTCCAGCCGGTCCAGGGCCAGAAGCGCATGGTCATGGTCCTGATAACTGATGGTCAGATCTTTTATCTGTATTGTCACACTGTTTTCCTTAAACGCGGGTCAAAATTTTTTTCCAGACTGATGGTCACAAAGGTGGCCCCCATGATCAGCAGGGACAAAAGCATAATCGGCGGCATCAGCCAGTTGGACCAGATATCCAGATAATAGTATTGCAGCGCATAGCTGATCATCAGGCCCAGAGATTTTTCACCCGGGTCAAAAAGCCCGAGAAATGCCAGGGAGGCTTCCATGAAAACAGCCATGCGGGTTTTGGCGGCAAAATTTATCAGGTACAGCGGAAACAGCTCCGGCATGAGGTGCCGGGCAATGATATACCTGCCTGACCCGCCCATGCGCTGCGCTGCTTTTATGTGGAGGCTGTTTTTCAGGGTCAGTGCCTGGGCCCGGACACCCCTGGCCGTGGTGGGCCAGGCCAGACCGGCCAGGGCCAGGGCCAGGACCACAGGGGAAGGTTGGAAAAATGCCGCCACCAGGATCAGAACCATCACCGAAGGAATGGCCAGAACAATGTCGGCCAGGCGCATGAGAACCTGGTCGGTCCATCCGCCGGCCCAGGCGGAAAAAAGGCCGGTTACCACCCCGAGCACCAGCCCGGCCATGCCGGCGGTGACACCGAATATCACGGTGTTTTGCAGGCTGAATACCAGTTCCGACAAAATATCCATGCCCCCGTCATTGGTACCCAGCCAGTGGTCTGCAGACGGTGGACGTAAAGGGGAAAAAGAGATATCATAGGGGTCATGGGGCACCAGAAACGGCCCGGCAACGGCCAGAAAACCCAGGAGCAGCAAAATGCCGATGCCCGTGATGAACCAGGGGTCTTTACCAATCTGTTGTCCCGCATCAAGATGCATGGCCCACCCGCGGATCCAGCAGATGATAGACATATTCCATGCCCAGATTGACAACCAGAACCATGATGGAGGAAAACAACACAATGCCCTGGACCAGGGGCAGATCCCGCATGGCAATGGCATTGAACAAAAGGGTCCCCAGGCCGGGATAGGAAAAAATGGTTTCCACCACCAAAGCACCGGTGATCATAAAGGCAAACCGCAGGCCGAACCGGGTGACCATGGGCAGCAGGGCATTGCGGGCCGCATGGGCGTATCGTACCCGAACGGGCGGCAGGCCCTTGGCCCGGGCAGTCAACACAAACCAGCTCTCAAGTACCATGACCATCCCGGCCCGGGCCAGCAGAAAATTGCCCGGCAGATAGGCCAGAATCAGTGTGGCTAGGGGCAGGGTCAGATGGTGGACAACATCAGCCAGCCATTGGCCGAAGGTGTGGTCTGCATAGGCCATTTGCGCCCCGGCTGCCGGAAACCACCCGAAAGACAGGGCAAAGACCAGCAGCAGCAGCACCCCGGAGCAGATTTCCGGAATCCCCTCCAAAACAGTCATGATACCCACGCCTGCCTTTTCCAGGAGGCTTCCCCTGCGCCAGGCCGCTTCCACGCCCAGGACAAATCCCAGCAGGGTGGACAGCACATGGGCGGTTCCCATGAGCAGCAGGGTCCAGGGAAGGGCCTGTAAAAACAGTTGGGATACCGGTGCCATAAAAGCATGGGAATATCCCCAGTCAAGGGTTGCCAGGTTACGCAGATATCCTTGAAAACCATCTGTGTTCTGGTAAAAGGCCCGAAGTTCTGCTTCCTGCTCTGCATTGAGGGTGACATCGGAACCGGCATACATGGCTGTGACAAAGTCACCGGGCAAAAGATGGGGCAGGCGAAAGCTGGCATATGCCATGAGCAGCGCTGCTGTCAGATAGACCAGAACAGGGGTGGACCATTTTTTTTTCCAGATGCGCATGTTTATCTGATCAAAGACATCTTGTTCTGGGGAATGGGAATACCCTTGCTGATACCGCCTCTGGTATAGAACCAGGTGACACCATTGTCTTGGTTAAAGGCTGCCATAGTATCAGGATAATACAGGGATATGGCAGGCATCTGATCCGCATACAGTTCCTGGATTTTGAACACGATCTGTTTGCGCCTGGCAGGGTCCATCTCAACCATCTGTGCTTCGAGCAGCCGGTTCAGTTCCGGACTGTCATCAAACCTGGCGCTGTTCACCGAGCCTGCCCCGTAAACCGGAGAAATCATTTCACTGAGGATGCGCGGATCCCCTGCAATGCCCCCGTGTCCGGATATGGCCAGATCAAAATCCCAGTTTTTCACCCGGCTGTCCGTGGTGGTCTGTTCCTGGTTGCGCAGATGAACACGGATACCGATATCTGTGAGCTGCTTTTTGATGATCTCTCCATCCCGGTCAGCCACACGATCCCCGGCCACGGTAAGGTTGGAGGAGATCAGTTCGATTTCCAGCACCTGGCCGTGCTTGTGAAAAAATCCGTCAGGTCCTTTGGCCCAGCCAAAAGATGCAATCATGTTTTCGGCTTTTTGCGGATTCCAGGGATACCGGGGGGTATCCGGGTTGTACATATCATGGTCAATGCTCAAAAGGCCATAAGATGCCGGTGTGGCAAAGCCCCGGTGTGCCTTGTCAATAATCTCCTGCCGGTTGATGGCATATGCCAGGGCCCGGCGGAAGACCGGGTTGTCAAAGGGGGGCTTTTTATGGTTGATCATGATTTTCTTGTTCCAGCCGCATTCATTTTCAATGACGGCCAGCTCTTTTTCTCGCAGGGGTTTTGCCATGTCAGGCCGGATATTGGCCAGATCCACCTGGCCGGTAATCAACGACATCATGGGTTTGCCGCTTCTGACATAAACAAGGCGCTCCTTTTTGGGCACACCCTGGTAATAGTCTGGAAACGCTTCAAAAAGATAGGTGCCCCGGGTTTTGTTGAAATCCTTGAACATATAGGGGCCGCTGCCGATAAAGGCCGAAGGATCATCAAACACAAAAGGATCTGTGACCGTTTCCCAGATATGCTCCGGCAGGACCGGCATGGCGCCCCCGATATCCGAAAGAAACGGAGCATAGGGCCCGGCCAGATAAATCACCACTGTGTGGTCATCCACTGCCTCGGCCCGGTCCAGGGCATGGGTGGAAATCCAGCGGTAGGGGTGTTGTTTGAAATAGGCAATGGTAAACACCACATCCGCTGCTGTCAACGGACGGCCGTCATGCCATTTTGCCCGGGGGTTCAGGGTAAAGGCAAAAGCCTTTGTGTTTGGATCATATGACCAGGTGTCAGCCAGGGCCGGGATATACCCATTTTTGTCCTTCCAGACCAATGTATCGAATACCCAGGACATGCGGACATAACCCGGGCCTCTGGGATAATGGCGAAAAGGATTGGGATAGCCCCAGTCTCCTTTGCTGTCTGCAATGCGGATCTCACTGCCCAGGGCTGTTCCTGGAACACAGATATGGATTACCATGAAAACAACAGCCAATACCATTGCTGCAAGCCCGTGGTTACCAACCTGAAAAAATTTTTCCTTCAGGCCGGCCAAACTGTTTTGCAGCATTTTTTTTGTGAAAGCAGCAGTATGCATGCGGCGCTCTCCTTTGCAATAAAATTTGCAACAAAAAAGCCATGAAAACAATCCCCTTCAGGATCATGCCTTCATGGCAGGTGATGAAAAATTATGCGTGCAGTTTCAGTTGTACCCCAGACTTCATGCCTGTATTGGGTATATTCAATACCAGAGGCGGGTCTGCCTGTCAACAGTGCCTCCCTTTTTTTCATCATGCACCCTGGTTATGCAATATCACAGGAATGGCTGCACATGATGTTCCAGACATCAGGACAGCGAAATGCCGGTAATTTTGGCAATATAGTTTCGGGTTTCTTCGGGCATGGGTCTTTTCTTTGCATCCACATTGCCCATTCCCCAGTTATAAGCAGCCAGAGCCAGGGGAATATCCTGATCATACCGGTCCAGCAGCTGCCGTAAATAGCGGGTGCCGCCCATGATGTTTTCCTTCGGATCAAACGCATCACTGACCCCCAGATCTTTTGCCGTTTCCGGCATCAGCTGCATCAGGCCCCGGGCACCCACAGGGGACACGGCATCGGGGTTGAAACTGCTTTCCGCCTGGATCACCCGGCGGATGAGATCTGCATCCACCCCATAGGTTTTTGCGGCGGATGCAATGATCTCATCCATGCTGGACGTCCCGGATACCGGTGTTTCCGGTTTTCCGACATTTACGGTTCCAGGATTATTTTCGATCCCCGGGCCGTCCTCCGGAGACAAAGGCGCTGACAGTCCCATTTTTGACGCAGCCCGTCCAATTGTTGACAGGGCCTGCGGCGATTCCATCCCCCTGGAAGCCATTTGCCCAAATCCTTCCACCAGGGAGATGCCGGGGGGTGATGCCTCTTTGTCATCACCTGCCAACAAAGCAAGCAGGCTTTCATTCATCTGTAATCTCACCCGCTCATACAAGGCCAATGCTTCCTGTTTATCCAGGGTGAGCTGCGATGTATCCGGCCGGGCCGCATCGGGTTCAACCGCTTTTGAAACCTTGTGGAGCAGCTCTTGAAACCCGCCCGGAGCAGGGCCGATTTTACCAGACAGATGTCCGGCTGCTGAAACATCTTTTGAAACTGGACAAGGATTTATCCGGCTGATCACATGGTCATAATTGTTTTCCATCATGATTTCTGTCACTTCCCGTCTTTCAAGGTCATCAGAAAATGCGCTGCCCGGGTGCTGTCAAACAGCTCTTGACCTTGTTTTTCAGTCTTTTTATGTATCGTTGTAAGCCAATATATCCGCAATCAGTAAAAATTAGTTAGCAAAAAATGTGCCGATGAAAAAATCAACTACTGGATAAAACAATGTGTCAGTGCAATTCCATCGCACCCGCAGGAGGCTGTGTCAATATATGTGACACGGTATATATAGATGCGATCACCCTGTGCTGTACCCTGAATATTTTCTATAGCAGCGTGTGCTTTTATGGGGAGCCCCTGGTGGTGTCCTGTGAACGGACCGTCAGATCCGGAGGGGGCCTGGTAAAATCCACCGGAAGGGTTTTCAGACGAAGAGCGTGTTCGAACTTCATTGTTCTTATGCAAACAGGCCCCCGCAGATCTCGGGCCGGGCACAGGACACTACCAGGGGCGGGATCTGGGACAAGATTGCTGCACAGAACGATCAAAAACCCGGAATGCCTGGCAAATATCCAGCTGTACCATCCAGCACTTGAATCAAACACCTGAAGGTGATAACCTGGATTAAAACAGCACAATCCCTGTATGAAAGGAAACATCATGCCCCCTGTTCCGGAGCAAAAAAAGTTTTTCAAACATTAGGCCGCTGCCTGTCGTTATATAATGCACATTACCTCTGAACAAAAAAAAATCATTGATACTGACCTTGCTCCGGGCCGGGTACTCAAGGTGCTGGCCTTTGCCGGCACCGGCAAGACCACCACCCTGGTGGCCTACGCCCGGAAACGGCCCCGGATGCGGTTTCTTTACATGGCATTCAACAAAAGCGTGCAGCTGGAGGCGGCAAAAAAATTTCCAGCCAATGTCATGGCCCGCACCGCCCATTCCCTGGCGTTTCAGGTTAAAGGGTTCAAATACAAAGACCGGCTGGTAAAAGGATTCCGGGCCAACCAGGTCATGGCCGCCCTGGATCTGGATGATTATGAAACCGCCCGGTTCACCATGGACACCCTGCACCGGTTTCTGGTGTCCGCTGATCCGGTGGTGTCGCTGCGCCATATACCGGCTGCGGCCCGGGGCCATTATCAGCGGCTGAAGCG
>JAABUB010000097.1 GCA_011389575.1 Desulfotignum sp.
GAGTATCAGAACTATTTTCCAGAACCGGGAACGTGATTTTTTATCTCGTTATGGCACCCCGAGTCAACAGGCAACCCGTCGACGGGCTGAAAAAATCACCTGCAATATCCGCACCCCCTTTCAATTGGACAGGGACCGCATTGTCTATTCCAACTCATTTCGACGGCTTAAATACAAAACCCAGGTATTTCTCTCCCCTCTGGGAGACCATTACCGGACCCGGCTGACCCATACTCTGGAAGTATCTGAAATTGCACGAAATATCGCTCGTGCCATGCGGCTTAATGAAGATCTGGCAGAAGCTGTGGCCCTGGGACATGACCTGGGCCACACCCCATTCGGGCATGCCGGAGAAACCGCCCTGACAGAAGTGCATTCTCCTTATTTCTCCCATTCCTATCAAAGCCTGCGGGTGGTTGACTCCCTGGAAAACAAAGGGACCGGACTGAACCTTACCCGGGAGGTCAGAGATGGCATACTCAAGCATTCCAAGGGGTTTGGCAACATAATACCATCCATTCCCGGAGAGACCGCTGTCACTGTTGAAGGGCGGATTGTCCGGGTGGCCGATATCATGGCCTATTTGAACCATGATTTGGACGATGCCCTCAGGGCAAAGGTTATCACTATGGATGAGGTGCCTGATGTGTGCTTAAAAAAACTGGGAAAAACCCATTCCATCCGGGCCAGCACCATGATTGAAAACCTGGTGGACCACAGCGCACCCGAAAACGGCAAATTTGTCCTGGACATGGGCCAGGATATTTTCGGTGCCATGACTATTTTAAGAAAATTTCTTTATGAAAAAGTATACCGGTCCCCGGGTGTACACAATGAATTTGTCAAAGCCAAAAATATCATTGCAGGATTGTACCGGCATTTTATCTGTCACCCGGAGCATTTGCAGCAGGAACTTGAAAAAATAGAAATGGCCCCCTGGGATATTAAAAAAAATGCCATAGAGCGTTCAGCATGTGATGTCATTGCCAGCATGACCGACCGGTACGCTCTGGAAATTTATGCCAGACTTTTTCTTCCCAACCCCCTGGTATGAAAACATACAGGTTTTCTTCATGACAGTTTTTGATTTTTCATCTCTTATCGGTCTTTACAAAAACATGGATGCCGCTTTTGATAAGGTGGCAGCACAATACAGGTTCCAGTGCAATGGGTGCAAAGACAATTGCTGCCGCTCCCTTTTTTTCCATCATACCTTTGTGGAAAAAGCATTTCTGCAGTATGGATTTTCCCGGATGGATATAAAGATGCGGAAAAAGATCCATAAAAATGCGGCTGTATATGTCAGCAAAACATTTTCCAGCAGTCTGCCGCAAAAAGATGTGCCCCGAAAATCTTTGAAACTGATGTGTCCTCTCAATCAGGACGGCCGCTGCACCCTGTATTTTTTCCGCCCCATGATCTGCCGGCTGCACGGGCTGCCCCACCAGTTGACCCGGCCTGCAGATGCTTCTCCTGTCCGGGGACCTGGCTGTGATGCCGGCAAATTTGATGACAAAACCTATATTCCCTTTGACCGGACCCCTTTTTATATCCAGATGGCAGCCATTGAACAAACCTTTCGAAAAGATACGGGGCAGAGCGGCAAAATCCGGGAAACCATTGCCCATATGCTTTCTGATACCAAAATCAGCCTTCATGACTGAGATCCATGGCAAAACACTGCTGTCACTCCGGGGCCCTGCCCCAAGGCCGTGGGTGCCTTTACGCTACCATCGCTTTTTGCATCAAATGCGTACTTTCTGCCATGCAGACAAAGGCTTCAGGTCTTCAAAGATCTTTTTTTTCTAAATACCACCATGGTAAGATCGTCACTTTGTCCGGCCCCCTGTGAAAAGGTTTCCACAGCCCGGGCAATCTGGCGCACCAGAGCATCCGGTGTATCCGGATACCTGTGTACAAGACGTTTAAGGCGGTTGAATCCGAACATTGCAGATGCAGAATTTCTGGCTTCAATAATACCGTCTGTATACAGAATTATTCCGTCACCCGGTTGCAGCACAAGGGTTTCCATTTCCCAGGCAGCGTCCGACAAAATACCCAGAGGCGGCCCTTTTTTGTCGGATTGTCCCGACATTTTCACCTGGCCGCCTGCCATATGCAGCGGTATCAGATGGCCGGCATTGACCCAGCTTATGCGCCCGGTGTCTGTTTCCAGGATCACATAGACCATGGTTACAAACATGCCCTGCTGGGCCCGTTTACACAAAATAATATTGAGCTTTTTAAAAAGATCTGCCGGATCCGGATGCAAAGCCGCATGATACTGCAGATCACTGGTAAGCCTTGCCATGAAAAGGGCTGCGGCAATACCCTTGCCTGAGACATCCCCGATGGCCACCCCCAGCCGGTTTTGGGACAAATTGAAAAAATGGTAAAAATCCCCGCCCACTTCATGGGCCGGCCGGTTCAGGGCGGCAAATGAAAAGCCATCTAACACGGGCACCTGTGCGGGCAGAAAACTTTCCTGGACCTGGCGAGCCAGCTGCATATCCCGTTCCAATGCCCTGGTGCGGATCCGGTTCAACTCATCCAGCTTGATGTAGAGCTGGGCCATTTCAATGGCCAGTGCCATCTGACTGGCTGCTGTCTGGATAATCTCCACAGCTGCATCATCAAAATGCTCGGGTTCCGGATGCATGAGGGTAATGATGCCGAACAGGGTATTGTGACGGATAATGGGAACAGCCAGAGCAGACCTTACTGTATAGGGTTCCGACGGCAGAGACAGCCACCGGGAATCTGTCCGGGTATCATGAATCAACCCTGTATCCAGGTGGGTTTTGACCCAGCCGGCAAGCCCCTGATCAAGAACGGATCCGATTAATCTGGATTGCGTATGGGTATCCACCTCACCCCTGGTTAACAGGCTGTCAGTAACCCTTCCCTGGTCATTGAGCAGAAACAGACTGCCCATATCCGTACCCGACAACTGGGCGGTTACCCCCAGGGTGCGCTGCATGGATGTTTTTAACAGTTCCCGGTCAGTTGCTGATCCGGCCATCTCGATGAGCCGCTCAAACAGCTGTCCCTGGGCCCGGCAGGTCCGGTTTTCCAGTTTCAGACGCTGGATTTCGTCTTCCAGTAGAGGCTGGGGAGTTTCCACCATTTCAGTTACCTGCAAAAATCAACATTACCAATCAAAAACAGGCCATCTTTTTCCCGGGTTTTACCGTCTGCACCTGCCGTGATGCCAACTATAAATATATGGCAAGAAAAAAACAAAAGCAAATCAAGCGCAAGGAATACCTCATAATGACAAAATACCACCGGGCATGGGGGGAACCTTTTCTCCAGCCAGCACAAACCCGCCGTCCAGCCGCAGGACACTGCCGGTCATGTACGGGGCATCCTCAATCATGAACAGACAGGCCTTTACCACATCTGCAACAGTTCCGGTGCGGCCGGCCAGGGTATGGTCCACAAGTGCCTTTTTTTCGGCCGGGGCAAGGGCCTGGGCCCATCCCCGGGTCCCCTGGGCGTGGCGGGTTTCAAACAACCCCAGCATAATTTCGTTCACCCGGACATTGGGAGCCCCCATGCGGGCCCAGGTTTCGGTAAAGGTCTGCACGCCTCTGTTGGCAGCTGCATAAGCGTCATTGAACACCAGGGCGGCCGGACCGGACCGACCTGTAATGGCAGCCACAGACGACAGGTTGATGACCACGGCATCATCAGATTTTTGCAACAGAGAGAATACAGCATCAAATACCCAGCGTTTGGCCTTAAGGGTGGTTTCCATTTCCAGGTCCCATTGTTTTTCCACATAACTGCCGTGGACCACGGGCCATCCGCCGCGCTCAATATTGTTGATCAGAATATCCAGACGGCCGTACCGGTCCCGGATAAAGTCTGCCACCTGTTTTATCTGGTCAACCTTTCGAAGGTCTGCTGTGATAATATGGTGTTCAGCTTTGGTGGCTGAAAAATCTGCTTCCATCTGAGCAAAGGCATCTTCCCAGTCATGGCGGACAAGTACCAGTCGCGCGTCTTTTTTTGCCAGGGCAAGACCGATACCTTTTCCTATGCCTTTGACCGCCCCCAGAACCAGGGCAACCTTGTTTTTTATCACCATAAGATCAGATTTCCTGTGCCGGCTCAAAACAATGCATGTCACGGCCGAACAACTGGTTTTGTACCCATTGCAGACCCACATCCAACAATGCTTCATCGCTGGTGCGGATGGTATCTGACACTGATTGCGGCACACAAAACTCTGCCAGCAGATTCTGATGAAAAATCCGGAGTCTGAAAGTATCAAGATCATACAGAGCCAGATAAAACATGTCAGCCTGGGGCTCTTCAAGTTTGCCGGGCATCATAGCGTTTTTGAGACTTATCAATGCCATGAGCTTGTCATTATAAAAGTTGTGGGTATCCACAGCCTGGGTGTCCAGCCACTGCCGCACGGTTTTGCCGGTGTTTTTGCCGAATCCCTTGCAATGATCCTCTTCAATAAGGGCAAAATATTCCCGGATTTCCCCGGTCACACGGGATCGGGAAACGGCCCGGGCCAGCGGATACATCCGACAGGAAGCAGGACGGTCAGGATATACGGAACATCCGGTCTCGGTTACAAAAGGGCAGGTGTGCCCTGTGGCCGGATTCGGCTTGAACCCCACCACAGGCAGGCCTGATTCAGGACCAGAATGGCGGGAGGTATACCGGCGCAAAAACACGGCAGATTCAATACCCAGATTGTTTTTAAGACGTAAAATATCATAGGGAGTCAAAGCCTGGTTCAAATCCCGACAGCATTCATTGAAACATTCATTGTCAGAACCGCAGAAAAAGGGCATGCCACCATCTTCATGCACCGGTTTCATCTCTTGTGTCATTTAAATTTTTCCCATAATCCCATAAAATTATATCAGGTGTCCTGTGTATCATGCCTGCTTAGGCTATCAGGATTTTGGTAATTTTACCAGTCTCTTTTTGCCGGAAAAACTTACCATATATGGTGGCCAAAGACAGATTGATTTCATATATATTGTTATGTTTCTGAAGCATCCAAGCAATTGAAAAATCTAATAAATCTTTTTTTTGAAAAATCTTGACAAAAACTACACATCAGTGCTATTGCCTTGGCATTTATGTGAAGACTGCGACTGCTTGTCATACATGACAGCGCAGACACTGGCCTATGAAATATCAGACCGAACGGCTGACGTATGGTCTGAATTTGTTATAAAATATTGTTGCACAACGGTATTGTGCTTTTTTTGATTAACTTAATTTATGGAGGTATTTTAAATGCCGACTTTTGTAATCACAGAAAAATGTGACGGCTGTAAAGGCGGGGATAAAACAGCATGTATGTACATCTGCCCGAATGATCTGATGGTTCTGGATCCCAATGAAATGAAAGCCTATAACCAGGAACCGGACCAGTGCTGGGAATGTTATTCCTGCGTAAAAATCTGTCCGACCCAGGCCATTGAAGTCAGAGGCTATTCTGACTTTGTACCCATGGGTGCATCCGTTGTTCCCATGCTGGGTACAGAAGATGTCATGTGGACCTGCAAGTTCAGAAATGGTGTTGTTAAACGGTTCAAATTCCCCATCAGGACAACCCCTGAAGGCGAAGCCAATTCCTATGATGATCTCAAGGGAAAAGATTTGAATTCCGGCCTTCTTTCCACCCAGGAAGCAGACGGCTATGAATTTCCTACTCCCAGTGAACTGGCATAATTTTAACTGTTATCAAAACAAAAATTCTGACACTTATAATTTTGGAGGTATATAATGGCATTACCGAATAAACCTGTTGGAGAGCTTAAAGCAGTTAGAGACCCAGAGGTTGATAAAAGAGATGTTGATATTCTGATCATCGGTGGCGGTATGGCTGCCTGTGGTACTGCTTTTGAAATCAAAAAATGGGCAGATGACGGCACAAAAATTCTGCTGTGCGACAAAGCCGCCCTTGAAAGATCAGGCGCTGTTGCCCAGGGTCTGTCCGCCATCAACACCTATGTTGGTGAAAACAAAATTGAAGACTATGTACGCATGGTCAGAAACGACCTGATGGGTATTGTCCGTGAAGACCTGATCTATGACCTGGGCCGTCATGTGGACGATTCTGTTCACCTGTTCGAAGAATGGGGCCTGCCGGTCTGGAAAAAAACCGATGACGGCAAAAACATGGACGGTAAAAAAGGGTTGAAACTTGGAACCCTTAAAGCCGGTGCCACCCCTGTTCGCACAGGTAAATGGCAGATCATGATCAATGGTGAATCCTACAAGAGAATCGTTGCCGAAGCCGGCAAAAAAGCCCTTGGCGAAGACAACATCATTGAAAGATGCTTTATTGTTGAACTCCTCAATGACAAAGAAGATCCCAACCGCATTGCCGGTGCTGTGGGCTTCTCTGTGCGGGAAAACAAAGTCTACATCATTAATGCCAAAACCATTATGAATGCCTGCGGCGGCGCGGTGAACGTTTACCAGCCCCGTTCCGTTGGTGAGGGTAAAGGCCGCGCATGGTATCCGGTATGGAATGCCGGTTCCACCTACACCATGGCCCTGAGAGCCGGTGCGGAACTGTCCATGATGGAAAACCGTTTCACCCCGGCCCGTTTTAAAGATGGTTACGGCCCTGTTGGTGCCTGGTTCCTGCTGTTCAAGGCCCAGACTGTAAACGGCCTTGGTGAGAACTATTCTGCATCAGATGAGGCAAAGGCTGAGCTGGAAAAATATGCGCCTTACGGCACTGCTGCAGTGACCCCCACCTGCCTGAGAAACCATCTGATGATGAAAGAGTACAAAGAAGGCCGCGGGCCCATCATCATGAAAACATCTGATGCCCTGGCAAAACTGGGTGAGACCATGAGCAAAAAAGAGCTCAAGCACCTGGAATCAGAAGCCTGGGAAGATTTCCTTGACATGTCTGTTGGTCAGGCAGGTCTGTGGTGCGCCACCAATACTGAACCTGAGAAAAAAGATTCAGAAGTTATGCCCACTGAACCGTATCTGCTTGGATCTCATTCCGGCTGCTGCGGTATCTGGTGTTCCGGTCCGGATGAAGACTGGGTACCGGCTGACTACAAATGGGGCTACAACAGAATGACCACTGTTCGCGGGCTGTTCACTGCCGGTGACGGTGTTGGCTGCTCCGGACACAAGTTCTCATCCGGTTCCCATGCTGAAGGCCGTATTGTTGCCAAATCCATGGTGCAGTACCTGAAGGCAGAAGGTGACAAGGTAACCGGTTTCAAAGAAACCGACCAGGAACTGGTTGACTTTGTTTACAAACCGGTGAGAAACTACCTCGACAATGTTGAATTCACAACTGCCCAGGACATCAACCCCAACTACTGCAAACCTGCCGGCATGGCCCTGCGCCTCATGAAAATGACCAATGAGTACGGCGGCGGTACCGGTACCTATTACATGACCTCCGGTAAAAACCTGGAAGTTCTCATGGACCTGTTTGAAATGTTCCGTGAGGACCTTGAGAAAATTGCTGCAGGAGATCTGCATGAACTGTTGAGAGCATGGGAAATCAACCACCGTCTTTACACGGTTCAGGCCCATACCCGTCATATCCAGTTCCGTGAAGAATCACGGTATCCTGGTTTCTATTACAGAGGTGACTTCCTGGGCCAGAATGATGAAGATTGGTTCTGCTTTACCAATTCCTCATACAACAAAGAAACCAATGAATGGTCTCTCAAGAAAGTTCCGTACGTTCAGATTATTGCCGACTAGTGTTGACAGGTGATCTGACACCTACGTAATTTTGTAAAATAACCTCCAGGTGCCGGCATTCCGGTGCCTGGGGGTTTTTTCAAATTCCAGGTCTTGTTTTTTTTGAAAAAATCTGTTCCTGTCTCCTTTTTTGACCGCCGGCAAAGCGGTTTATACATAACAGGCTTTGCCCGTGGTCAAAACAGGAGAGAGGATGACAAAATACCAAATCCTGATGAAAAGTTACAACCCGGCATGAGCCATATGAAACAAAAAACAATTGAATACAACTCAAATGCACGGAGGGACAGCATGACAACAGATAATTCAGCCCCGGTCAGTGGAAGCATTATGGTGGTTGGTGGGGGAATCAGCGGCCTGACAACCGCCCTGGAAGCTGCCGAAGTGGGGTATGAAGTCTTCCTGATTGAAAAGGAAGCATCCCTTGGTGGAAGAGTGTCCCAGTTGAAACACTACTTCCCCAAACTCTGCCCGCCCACATGCGGACTTGAAATCAACTACCGGCGTATCAAAGACAATAAAAATATCAAGGTGTTTACCATGTCGGAAGTCCAGAACGTGGCAGGCGACCCCGGAGACTATACTGTCACCGTAAAAACCGCCCCCAGATATGTCAATGAAAACTGCACTGCCTGCGGAGAATGTGCCAGCGTCTGTGAGACAGAAATATCCAATGAATTCAACTTTGGCATGGATCGGAGAAAAGCAGCTTACCTGCCGCACAACCTGGCTTTTCCCATGCGCTATGTCATTGATCCCTCCATGGGTACCGATGACAGAGACAAGGTGAAAGAAGCCTGTAAATATGATGCTGTTGACTTTGACATGGAAGAAAAAACCATTGATCTGAAAGTGGGCGCTGTTGTATGGACTACCGGGTGGCAGCCCTATGATGCCACCCGGATAGACAACCTGGGATTCGGCCGTTACCAGAACATCATCACCAACATGATGCTGGAAAGAATGGCTTCTTTGAACGGGCCCACCCAGGGCAAAATGGTAAGGCCTTCCGACGACAAGGCACCGGCAACCATCGCTTTTGCCCAGTGCGCCGGCTCCAGAGATGAAAACCATCTGCCCTACTGTTCCTACATCTGCTGCATGGCATCTTTGAAACACGCCACTTACCTGCGTGAACAATACCCGGATGCCAAAATTTACATCTATTATATTGATCTGAGAGCCCCGGGGCTGAAATATGAAAAATTCTATGCCAAGCTCAAGGAAGATGAAAATATCTTTTTCATAAAAGGAAAAGTGGCTGAGGTCAGTGAAGATGAGACCACCGGTAACATCAACCTTGTGGCCGAAGACACTATCACCGGCGATAAAATCAGACATAATGTCGACCTGCTGGTCCTGGCCACCGGCATGCAGCCCACTGCAGCCATTGACAAACCTGCAGCAGACCTGACCTATGATGCGGAAGGGTTTATTGTCAATGACTTTTCAAAAGGCGGTATGTTTGCGGCAGGATGCGCCAACAAGCCGGCTGATGTTGTCACTTCTAACCAGAATGCCACCGGCATGGCACTCAAAGCCATTCAGACCCTTGTAAGGAGGTAATATAAACCATGGATAAGAAATACGGCGTGTATATCTGCACAGGCTGCGGAATCGGAGATACCCTTGACATGGAAGATCTGGTGGAAATTCCTGAAGAAGAGGGCGTAAACTGTACCACCCATCCTTGCCTGTGCTCCAAAGAAGGAGCGGCACTCATTCAGAAGGATGTGGACGAAGAAAAAGTCAATGCCATGGTTATCGGCGCATGTTCCCGCCGGGTCAACTTTGATATTTTCCGTTTTGACAACTGCCTTGTTGAACGGGTGAATTTACGGGAAGGTGTGGTATGGCCACATTCCCGGGAAACTTATCCCGCCTTGACCGAAGAGCAGAAAGATGATGAAGAACATTTTGACCGCATCCAGATGAAGGCGGAGGACTACCTTAAAATGGGCATGATCCGGCTGGAAAAAGTCAAGCTGCCCGCTCCCTATAAACCGGAATCATTTTCCAAAAAAATCCTGGTCCTGGGTGGGGGAGTTACCGGCATGGCAGCGGCTTTGGATGCAGCCAGGACCGGTTATGATGTGACCATTGTTGAAAAAACCGATGCTTTGGGCGGGTATGCGGCAAAACTGCGCAGCCAGATGCCGGTGTCAGCTCCTTTTGAGACCCTGCAGGCACCGGTGGTGGACAAAATGATCCAGGAGGTTGAAGGATATCCCGGCATTGATGTCAGAACAAACTGTGAAGTGGCACGTATTGCCGGTCAGCCCGGCGAGTTCACGGTAACTTTTAAAAAGCCCGGTGAAAGAATTCCCTTTGATGTGCCCTTTCCTCTGCCCGAAGAAATGATGGTGGATGAGACCGGCAAGGAGCTTGGCCCGGAAGCGGCCCATGAAAAATTTCTGGAATACAATGAAGGCAGGCTTGACATTCTCAAGCTCGACCCTGAAGGTGAACTTTACGGCGCTGTCATTCTGGCAGCCGGGTGGCGGCCTGCTGATCTGTCCAAAGAAAACTATGCGCACTTAGGGCTGGATTTGCCTGACGTGGTCACCAACCATGAATTTGAAATGCTTGCGGTCCAGGGAAAAATTGTCAGACCTTCCGACGGGAAACCAGCCAAAAATGTGGTTTTCATCCAGTCTCCGGGCAAAGATGAAGATGATGCAGACTTTGATTATGCCGGTTCGGTTACTTCCCAGGTCGCCCTGAAACAAGCCCGGTATGTGACCGAAGATTATACAGACGGCAGAGCCTATGTCATCTATCAGCACATGCGCACCCCCGGGCTGCAGGAATATTTTTACAAAAGCATGCAGCAGGAAGACGGGATATTCATGACCAAGGGTGCGGTGACAGGCGTGGAAACCCAGGGAGACAGCCTGGCGGTGACTGCGGTCAACACCCTTTTGGGAGAGAATCTGGCCCTGAAAGCGGACATGGTTGTTGTGGCCGGCGGCATGGTACCGGTAACAAAAGATGATCCTGTGGTAAACCTGGCATACAGGCAGGGACCCGGCTTCAGAGACAATGATATTTTCGGTCAGTATGCTGACTCCAATTTTATCTGCTTTCCCTATGAAACCCAGAGAACCGGTATTTATGCAGCCGGCGCCATCCGTCGGGCCATGACCATTGAAGAATCCATTGAAGATGCAACCGGTGCCGCCCTCAAGGCCATCCAGTGTGTTGAAAGTTCCAACCGGGGGATGGCAGTCCATCCCAGATCCGGGGATATGACTTTTCCGGAATTTTTCTTCCAAAGATGCACCCAGTGTAAACGGTGTACCGTGGAATGCCCCTTCGGGGCCCTGGATGATGATGAAAAAGGCACCCCCAAGGCCAACCACACCCGGTGCAGACGATGCGGCACCTGTATGGGGGCATGCCCGGAACGGATTATCTCCTTTGCCGACTATACAATCGATTCCATCGGATCCCAGGTCAAGGCGGTTGGCGTGCCCTCGGAAGATGATTTTGAGGAGCCCCCTATGCGGTTTCTGGCATTGATCTGTGAAAACGATGCGTTCCCGGCCCTGGATATGGTAGGCCTGAACCGCATGGAATATTCACCGGATGTACGGTTTATACCGGTGCGGTGCCTGGGTTCGGTCAACGTCATCTGGATCAAGGATGCCCTGGCCCAGGGTATGGACGGTGTCATTCTTATCGGCTGCAAGCATGGAGATGACTACCAGTGCCATTTTGTCAAAGGATCTGAACTGGCTGAACTCCGCGTGAAAAAAATAGGGGATGCCCTGTCCAGCCTGGCTTTGGAAGAAGAACGTGTCGCCTTTGTGCAAGTGGCCATTGATGAATATGACAAACTGCCCAAAATCATCAATGATTTTGTTGAAGAGGTTGATGCGCTGGGTCCCAACCCGTTCAAGGGATTCTAATGTCAGCATA
>JAABUB010000098.1 GCA_011389575.1 Desulfotignum sp.
TCATCTCCCAGAGATCATATTCCGATCCAGGACTGGTTTGTGGCGCTGTTGGCAGCGTTCTGTGCGGCATATCTGTTTCTTTTTTATGATCAGATGTCTTCCCGGCCGGGAATCCCCACCACCCTGGACCTTATCGTAGGTGTAACCGGCCTGACGCTTTTGCTGGAAGCCACCCGCCGTGCCCTGGGGCCGCCGCTGATGGTGGTGGCCATGGTGTTTCTTGTTTATACCTTTTTCGGTCCTTATATGCCCGATGTCATTGCCCATAAAGGCGCCAGTCTGTCCAAGGGCATGTCCCATTACTGGCTGTCCACCGAAGGGGTGTTCGGCGTTGCTTTGGGGGTGTCCACGAGCATGGTGTTCATGTTTGTGCTGTTCGGCTCGCTGCTGGAGTCTGCAGGGGCAGGCAATTATTTTATCCGCACCGCCTATGCCGGTCTGGGCCATATGCGGGGAGGACCTGCCAAGGCTGCTGTGGTTTCCTCAGGCCTTACCGGACTGGTATCCGGATCTTCCATTGCCAATGTGGTCACCACCGGTACCTTTACCATCCCGTTGATGAAAAAAGTGGGTTTTCCGGCAGAAAAAGCAGGGGCCGTGGAGGTGGCTGCATCCACCAACGGCCAGCTCACCCCGCCGGTCATGGGTGCGGCCGCTTTTCTCATGGTGGAATATGTGGGCATCTCCTATGTGGAGGTGATCAAGCATGCGTTTTTGCCGGCCATTATTTCCTATATCGCCCTTGTGTATATCGTACACTTGGAGTCCTGTAAAATGGGCCTCAAAGGCATGGAAAAGCCGGGTACCAAAACAGCGGTCCAGAAACTGATTTCTTTTGTTTTCACCGTTTTAACCCTGATTATTATTGGCGGGGCCACTTATTTCGGTCTTGGCTGGATCAAGACGGTTGCCGGTGATGCTGCCATGTATGTGGTGGTACCGCTGATTGTGATTGCCTATCTTATCCTTATCTGGCTGGCCTGTAAGGTACCCGAGCTGGAATATACCCATGAAATAAGCAAACTGCCCGAACTGAGAGAGACGGCCCAGGCCGGGTATTATTTTCTTTTGCCCATAGTGGTGCTCATGTGGTGTCTTACCGTGGAACGGCTGTCTCCTTCTTTGTCTGCTTATTATGCCACGATTGTGCTTATTCTTATCGTACTCACCCAGCGCCCCTTGAAAGGAATTGTCCGCAAAAACAGTGCCCCGGAATTTGCCTTTAAAATGGGGTGGGACAACCTGATCGCCGGCATGGTGGCCGGGGCCAGAAACATGATCGGCATCGGGGTTGCCACGGCAGCTGCCGGCATTGTGGTGGGCACGGTGACCCTTACCGGGATCGGCCTGGTCATGACCGCTTTTGTGGAGTTTATTTCCGGCGGCAACCTGCTGCTCATTTTGTTTTTCACCGCAGTCATCAGCCTGCTTCTGGGCATGGGCCTGCCCACCACTGCCAACTACATTGTGGTGTCCACCCTGATGGCACCGGTGATTGTCCATCTCGGGGCATTGAACGGGCTGGTGGTGCCTTTGATTGCCGTGCATCTGTTCGTGTTTTATTTCGGGATCCTGGCGGATGATACCCCGCCGGTGGGGCTGGCAGCCTTTGCCGCGGCCGGGATATCCGGCGGAGACCCCATCCGTACCGGTATCCAGGGATTTACCTATGATATCAGGACAGCGGTGCTGCCGTTTTTCTTTATCTTCAACACCGAGCTGCTCATGATCGGTATCCAGAACTGGCTTCATCTGACCATTGTGATTGTATCTGCTGTGGTGGCCATGTTGATCTTCGGTGCTGCAACCCAGGGATACTGGCTCACCAAAAGCCGGTTTTATGAAAGCCTGGCCCTGCTGCTGGTGACCTTTACCCTGCTGCGGCCCGGGTTTTTCTGGGACAAGGTGTATGAGCCTTATCTTGAACGACCCGGGGTTGAACTGCTTCAGGCCATGGAAAAGCAGGATGAAAACACCATGATCCATCTGGTTATCAAAGGAGAGACCCTGGATGGAGAAGAATATACCAAGTCCCTGATGCTGCCGGTGGGCAAAGAAGGTGCACCTGAAGACCGGCTCAGGGAAGTGGGGTTTGAAGTTCTTGAAGATGACGGGAAAATGATCGTGGACAATATCATGTTCGGCAGCAATGCCGAACGGATGGGCATTGATTTCGACCAGGAAATTGTGTCCGTGATGATGGAAGCGGACCGCCCTCCCAAACAGCTCATGTTTATTCCAGCCCTGGCGTTGCTGGGACTGATTTATTTTCTGCAAAAAAGGCGGCAGACACCGGAAGAGGCGTCCAGGCTGCAATTGTAACGCAACCTGCAAAGCTGACATATACAGTTGGGGTCGGACGTGTATTACAATATGTCTTTCCTGAACAACAGGTAAGTGTAAAAGTCGGGCCGTAAAAAAAGATTATAAAGGAGGGGGGGTATGTTTAATAAGATACTGGTGCCTGTGGATATTGATTATCCAAAGACATCCAAGGCAGTGTATGACAATGCGGCGGAGCTGGCATCATTGAGCGGGGCCCAGATCCGGATTGTGTCTGTGATGCCCGGGTTTACCATGCCCATTGTGGCCTCTTTTGTCACAGAAGAGATCAAGGCGGAAGCCCTGGCCCATTTTAAAAATGCTCTGGATACCTTTGTTGCACAAAACTGCAAAGGCGCTAATGTCACCCACAAGATACTGGTGGGAAAACATTATGAGGAAATTCTGAAAATGGCGGATAAATGGGAAGCGGATCTCATCGTGGTGTACCATAACCGCAGCCGGACCGTGAACGAGGCGTTTTCCAATACCTGTGCCCAGAAGGTGGTCAAAGAAGCCAACTGCTCGGTGCTGCGGCTGCGCAATCTGCTCAAATGACCTGGCAGGTGCTGAAATGACCTGCACGGTACCGGTGTCATGTCCCATGGACTGTTTTGATTTGTGCCGGTTCCAGGTAACGGTCACAAACAACCGGATTACCGGGATCACGGGTGATTCGGACCATCCGTTGACCAAAGGGGTGATCTGTTCCAAGGGCCGGGATCTGTTACACCGTCATTTCCACCCGGAGCGGCTGCAATATCCCATGATCCGGCGCAAGTCCGGGTTTGTACGCACAACGTATTCCGAGGTCCTGGACAGTATTGCCGGTACCTTGACCGCAGTCCATGACCAATGGGGTCCCACCGGGGTGCTCAATTATACCAGTGACGGATACGGGGGCATGAAAAGCCGGATCCCGTCCATTTTTTTCAACTGCCTGGGCGGGGATACCCGGTTTTCCGGCAGCCTGTGCTGGGCAGCGGGCATTGCGGCCCAGACCTTTGATTTTGGTAATATCCAGGGACATCTGCCCGAAGATGTTGCCAATTCCGACCTGGTCATTGTGTGGGGCAGAAACCCCAAAGCCACCAGCCTGCATTTTTACACCCTGCTCAAACAGGCTGAAAAAAACAACACCCGCATCATAGTCATAGACCCCGTTCAATCGGACACAGCAAAGTCCCTTGGTACCTATCTGGCGGTCAAGCCCGGCACAGATGCGGCCCTGGCCCTGGCTCTGGCCCATGTCATCGTAAAGGAAAACCGGTATGACCGATCATTTGTGCAGGACCATGTGCTGGGATTTGACCGGTTCTGTAAGTATCTGGACCGGTTTGATCCGGAAACCGCCGCAATGATCACAGGCATATCTTCGAAAATCATCCGGGAACTGGCCCGGGAATATGCCGCAGCCAGGGCCCCGGGGATCTGGATGGGATACGGGCTGCAGCGGTATGCCAACGGCGGAAACACAGTGAGATGCATCGATGCCCTGGCAGCTGTGTGCGGCCATGTAGGGAAACCGGGCACCGGTGCCAACTACGCGGCCAGGTCCCTGGCCCCGCTGCTGAACCGCCCCGAAAAAAATAGCCTGGTTCATGTCACGGCATCCCGGACCTTTCCGGCCCCCATGCTGGGGCATTTTCTGCAGACCGTGGATAATCCACCCATTGCTGCCGCGTTTGTGACAGGAGGCAATCCCCTGAACCAGAGCCCGGATCTGGCAACAGTGGTATCAGGATTTGGCCGGATTCCCTTCAAGGTGGTGTTTGACCATTTTCTGACAGACACGGCCCGGCATGCGGATATGGTGCTGCCGGCCGCCACTGTGTTCGAGCAGGAGGATATCTTTGCCACCTCCATGTATTCCCATGTGCTCAATTATTCGCAGAAGGCGGTGGACCCGCCCGATACCCTGATGCCGGAAAGTGTTTTTTTCCTGGCCCTGGCAAAGCACATGGGCATCGCTACACTGGGCTTTTCCTCTTCCCGGGAGTACCTGGCCCAATGTGCGGCCCCGTTGCTGGAAAACCTGGGAAAAGATCCGGACACGGATCTGGATACCCTTGCCGGTGAATACCTGCGCATTCCCGGTGATGACATTTCCTGGGCAGACAAGAAATTTGCCACACCGTCACAAAAAATCGAAATTTTCAGCCGCAGGGCGCAAGCTGTCGGCCAATCGCCGCTGCCCCGGTTCATGGCCCCCTCTCAAGGGGAAGAGTGTTTTCCTTTGCGCCTGCTCACCTGCAAAACCCAGCACTCCATGCATTCCCAGGGGTTTGTGTTTGAAGACCGGGAACCGGCCGTGTCTGTGAACCGGAAAACCGCACAGGATCTTGGCATCACCGCACTGGAAAAGGTGTGTATCTCCACCCGGCAGGGAGAGGTGATTGCAAGACTGACACTGGATGAGGCGGTGTGTGACAACACCGCTTTCATGCACCAGGGATGGTGGCACAAAAGCGGTGCAGTGAATTTTCTCACCCATGCGGGTATGTCGGACATGGGGGAGCAGGCTGCGTTCTACGATACTTTCTGTACCCTGTCTACTCCACCCGGTGCCAGGTCTGGGTTCGGGAAATAAACAAAAAACTGCCCTGCACCTTTAATTCATCCCCTTCGGCCCATACCTTGCATTTGTAAATTTTGCCTTTTTTGGGATCCAGGATGGTGCCGCCGGCATAGGCATCATCCACAGGTTTTAACCCCTGGATAATTTCCATGCCCAGGGTGGGCTGGTCCTTTCTGGGGTCATCATCCGGGCATTTGTCACAGGTGGGGTGGGGATCGGCATCCGGTTTCAAGAACAGCTCGATGATTTTGCCGTAATACTGTCCGTCTTTTTCAAAGATCTGGACAATGGATTTGGGTTCATTGGTTTCATCATCAATGGTTTTCCATTTTCCTACAATGGGAGCCTGGGCCAGGGCAGATTCGGCAAAAACAAAACAACAAACAACAAACACCAGGCTGAGCAATAACAATTTTTTCATACATTCCTCCAGAGAGCAGGGGTTAATATCTTGCTGAACACTGTTATATCCTTTAGTCTTCTGTTTTTTTCATGTCAAGGAAAAAGAAGGGGAAGCCTGTGGCAATCACGCGGTGAAACCTGAAAAAACTGCCATCAGGCGTTAAATGGAAATAATGTGATGATCTTCAAGGCGGCCCGATACGGTTTATCCTGTCAGGGCATGGTTCAGCAGGTCTTCCAGTTTTTTTGCATCCATTTTTACCGGATTGGTATGAATGTTGGCATCTTCCAGCGCTTTTTGTGCGATATCGGGAATATGTTGCTTTCTGATGCCCAGTTCCTTTAGATTGGCTGGCATGCCCATTTCGATCTTCAAATCGGTCACCCAGTTTACAAATGCCTCAAAGCTATGGCCGGGCAGGTCCAGATATCGGGCAGCCCGTGACATTTTGTCTTTTGTCCTGGGGCGGTTCAGCATGAGCACATAAGGCAAAAGGGTGCCGATCACCCGTCCGTGGTGCACCTTGAACATGCCGCCGATGGCATGGGAAACGGCATGGCCCACCCCCAGGCCCTTGTCAAAGGCGATGGCTCCCATAATGGAGGCGGCCATGGTATAGGTGCGGGCCTTGATGTTTCTGCCGCTGTAAAATGCCGGCAGCAGGCCTTCTTTGATGTAAAAAATTCCCTGCATGGCCACCCCGTCCAGAACCGGGTGAAACACCGGACTGCTCAATGCCTCTATATTATGGGACAGCGCATCCATGCCTGTGGCCGCCGTAAGAAAGGGAATCAGCCTTCGGGTCAACTCCGGGTCGGCAATCACCACTTTGGGCATAAGTTCCGGATGATAAATACTGATTTTCCGGCTGGATACTGTATCACTGATCACTGCATTGGCATCCACCTCAGATCCGGTGCCGGCAGTGGTGGGAACTGCAATAATGGGAATAAGTGTCTTGTGTGTGACAGCATGACCGGCTCCGCCGGAGGTGAACTCCCATATGCGTGACGGGCCGGCGGCTGCAGCCAGGCAGATGGCTTTGGCCGCATCTAGGGCACTGCCTCCGCCCATGGCGATAATGCCGTCATGGTTTCCTTTTCTTAAAGCTTCCGCCCCTTTTTTCACTGTATCAAAATCAGGCTCGGAAAAGATATTTGAAAACACGGCCGTGAAAATACTTTCTTCTTTGTTCCGGCGGATAATGGATTTCACAAACGGCAGTTTTGACACCCCGTGGTCCGTGACAATCAGGGGCGCAGACATCCCTAAAAGCCAGCACACACCGGGCAGTTCCTTTATCCTGCCCGGACCGAACCGGATATGTGTGGGATGGTGCCAGTCCGCTTTTGTTTCAGCAAGTGTTATTTTTGGCCTGAATCGGGTATTCATAAGTAAAAAACTCCTGTCTGCTGCATGTTTTTTGTTTTAACAGATTAGTGCATGGCATTGGCGGGGTCAGTCAATTTTTTCCAACCCCAGCTCTTCCAGCAGCCCTGCTTGCGGATGGCCGTTATTGTCCCATCTTCTGAAGGCATAATATTCTTTGCGCATGAAATCCATATCCGGACAATTTCCTTCGGTTCCTCCGTTTATCAAGGGATGGGCCTCCACCCGGTCGGGCAGTCTGTCATCTTTGCTTCCCATGCCGCACCGGATGTTATACAGCCGTTTGAGATTGAAAATCCGTTTCCCGGCAGCCAGAAATTCCGGCATGGTCCTTTCTCTGCCGGTGACAAGGTTCAGGCAGGTGAGCAGATCCGTCACAGTGATGTCTGCATACAACAAGAACTTGCAGACCTTCAGAGAATCAAAAATCCCCATAAGATCCTGCATCATTGCCACCATCCGGCCCTTTCCGGAAGCTGTGAACCGGTCCATGGGCGCCAATATTCCCAGCTCCGGTATTGCCATATTCTGTTCCACCCCGTGGGTCATGCCTGCCAGATGGCAGGCCCCCCGGTTGGATGTGGCATAGGACAAACCGGTGCTGACATAGGCCCGGGGGTCATGGGCAGGCAGTTCAAGCCCTTTGACATGCAATGCAAAAGCAGTGGTTTTGGGTCCCAGAACCTGTGCTGCATAACGCACCCCCATGCCAAGGACCGCCCCAAATCCCTGTTTTTCCCCCATCTGTCTCACCGTCTCCACCATGGCATCCCCGTTGCCCCATGACAAAGAAATTCCCCCGCAGTCAGTGGCATTTATCACATCATTTTCAAATGCCTCCATGGCAAAGGCGATGGCCGCCCCAACACTGATAGTATCCATGCCGTAGCGGTTGCACAATTCATTGCCTTTGCACACAGCTTCCAGATCATCTATTAAGCAGTATGTTCCCAGCGCACCCAGGGTTTCATACTCCGGTCCTGCGCCGGTGACCACCCCATATTTTTGAGATGTCATATTTATTTCACGGCCGCAGCCGATGGGACATGCACCACAGGCAAACCTGCCGCTCAGAAAGGTTTCCGCCAGAAGCTCACCGGTCAGTTTTTCTCCATTGGCAAACCCGCCCCGGGAAAAATTTTTTACCGGCAGATCACCTGAAGCTTCCAGACACATCAGCCCGCCGGCAGTGCCGTACTGCCGCAGATACGCTGAAGAATTTTTGATACGTTTTACCATGCTGCGAACCTGAACAGACAACCCGGCCCCATCTGCAGCCGGCAGTTGTCTGCCGCCTTTCACTGCAATGGCCTTCAGGTTTTTTGATCCCATCAGGCTGCCCAGACCGCATCTGCCGGCCGCTCTGGCATGCCGGCCATCGTGCATGATACAGGCCAGCGGCACCATTTTTTCACCAGCCGGACCAATACAGGCAATTTTTGTGTCTTTCCCGTGCATATCTGTCAGCAGTTCACTGGTCCGGTAGGTGTCTTCTTCCCACAGTGTGTCGGCGCGTTCAATGCTTACAAAGGTATCAGAAATAAAAATATACACAGGGTACCTGGCTTTTCCGATGATTTCTATAAGGTCATGGCCGGTCTTTTTCAAGGCGGTCCCGAAACGGCCCCCCACATCACTTTCACCAAAAATGCCTGTCAGCGGGGATTGTCCCACAACAGCATGGCGGCCGGAACAGGGAATCGTTGATCCGGTAAAAGGCCCGGTTGCGAATATCAAAGGGTTTCGGTTGGAAAAAGGGGCTGACAGGTCAACATCTTGATGGTCATACAACAATTTGGCTGCCAGTCCGCTGCCGCCGATAAACCGGTCCAGTAATGCAGCCGGTATTGTGTCTGTTTCTGTTTTTTCACAATCCAGATTAATCCGAAGTCTTTTATGATAATATCCGTGCATAACTTTTTTTTCACCATCCGAAACGGTTTCGATATTCTTTTGGCAGCACACTGAGCTGCCGCTTAAATGCCCTTCTCATTTTTTCTTCACTGCCAAATCCAGATTCCGCTGCTATCTGCTTGAGCCCGAGCTTGTCGTTTTCAAGGAGCTGGGCAGCGATTTCAACCCGTGTTCTTTCAATATACTTACCCGGCGTCATTTTAATTTCCCTGTTAAAAGTCCTCGAAAGATTGCGCTCACTCATGCCGGCATATTCAGCCAGCACCCGGACACAAAGATTTTTTTGATGATTCACCCTGATCCAGTCAAGCAGCGCATCCAGTTTTCCTCCGGTTGCATATTGCCGGGCCAGGCTGGTGCTGAATTGGGACTGGCCGCCTTGCCGTTTCATGAACATTACCAGATTTTTTGCGATATTGAGGGCAACCTGTCTGCCGCAGTCCTTTTCAACCAGATAAAGTGCCAGATCTATACCCGCGGTTACACCGGCTGAAGAAAAAATGTTGCCGTCATTAACAAAAATCTTATCAGAATCCAATCGGATTTGCGGATATTTTTCTGACAGTTCACGGTTGGCAGACCAATGGGTGGTGACCATTTTTTCCGACAGGAATCCTGCCTCAGCAAGAATAAAAACACCGGTACAAATGGATATCACCCGCTGGGCTTTTTTTCCTTCCTGCCTTACAAAGCGTATTAATGCCCGGTTCCTGCATGCCTCGTACACCCCTGCACCGCCGCAAATCAATAAGGTATGTACCGGCTGATCACTATTTGCCTGTGGATAATCATCAAAGCAATAGTCCGCCACCAGCTGAAGGCCGGAGGACATGGTGACAGGCCCTTTTTTTTCGGAAACCGTGATGATATCATATACCTGATCAGGTACCGTACCCTTTTCAGACAAAATCCAGTTGGCCTGGGAAAAAACCTCAACCGGTCCTGTTATGTCAAGTATCTGGGCCCCTTCAAATAGTATCTGAACCAACCGCATCTTGATTTTTTCCATTGGTGTTTTTGACCATGATATTATCTTAAACAACAGTTTTTTTGATTTTGCGCTGATACCTGAAACTGATCATCTCAGAAAAATTCAGTGACTGCAATGACAAACAAGCAGCAAAAAAAGACAAGGTGAGGGGCCCCTGTGGCAGGATAGATGTCGCCTCAACTGAATAACAAATCGGTGGCATTGAGGTGCCATTGCTTGAAAAATAGAAAAAAAGGATTAATATTTGTAAACAGGCTGTTTGTTTCCCGGCTTTTCAATCAAGTCGAAAAATATAAATGATTCAAAGGGCATTGCATATATGGATAATCCAAATAAAGAAATCGCACTGATTGGTCATGGGTGTTTCCCGAATTCAGTCAAAAAAATCACACGGGTAGGGCTCGGCGGAGAAGGGGTCCTGCGGACCACGGGTAAAGTCCTGCAGGCACACGCAGTTATCAAAGAAGCCATAAACCAGGGAATCACCTATTATGATTCCGCCCGGGTTTATATGGACAGTGAGGTCTATTATGGAAAATTCTGGGAGGATCATCAAGAAGAACGTGAATCAATCTTCCATACCAGCAAATCAGCCGACAGAACCCGGCAGGGGGCCCTGGCGGAACTGCAGAAGACATTGGATCGCCTGAACACCACCTACCTTGACCTGTGGCAGATCCATGATGTCAGGGATCAAAAAGATCTTGACCTGATTTCGGAAAAAGGCGGTGCCCTGGAAGCTTTTCTGGAAGCAAAGGATCGGGGGCTGGTCCGCCATATCGGCGTGACCGGCCATCATGATCCTCAGATACTCACACAGGCTGTGAAGATGTGGCCGGTGGATGCGGTGCTGATGCCGGTCAATCCGGTGGAGGAGATCATCGGCGGGTTCCTGACCCATACCCTTGAGGCGGCCCGCAAAAAAGGGATCGCGGTCATTGGAATGAAAGTGCTTGGCGGCAAACACTATATTGCTAAAGAAGCGGGTATCACCGCAGACCTTCTGGTCAGGTTCGCCCTGTCCTGTGACATTACACTGGCCATCGCCGGGTGCAGTACATCCGATGAGGTCAAAGAACTGGCCAATGCCGGCAGACAGCAGGCGCATTTGACATCTGCTGAAAGAAAAGAGATTGTCAAACCCTTTATCCCCGCAGCTGAAAAGCTTGCTTTTTACCGGGGCAGTGTGTTCAAAAAACCGTGAGAACAGAATTATTTCGTGAAACGCCATCCATGAGGTAAATGCATCAAACGGAAAAAGAAATCCAGCTTACCTGAAATACCTGTTCATCCGGATATTGTCAACGGCCCGACGTACTAAGGTGAACGAGATCCGCTCCTGCTCCAGGCGCAGGTTCGGCGCATGGGTATGGTTTCGCAGGGCATCATAGACCCGGGCTTCATCCGGGGTGAGCAGCGGCAGGTCCCGGTTGACGGGGGAGGGTTCTGTGCCCCACAGGGGCTTGTGGGAGAGCAGAGTGGCCTCATCCATGAGAAAAGAGCGGGTTCGGGGAAAGTAATGCCGGATCATGTCGATCATGGCAAATCCGTGGGTGTCCAGATCCCCCCAGTACCAGAGGGGTTTGTCTGCCATCCAGCAGGCTTCGGACAGAACGGACAGGCTGTATCCCCGGCCGAAGATCACCAGGGAGTTGGGAAAGGGCGGAAATGACAGGGATGTGATGTCGTTTTCCACAATAAAGATGGTGTCCGGCTGCACCGGCAGCCGGGCAAAGTCATGTGCCGGTATTTCCAGGTCGGACAACCCCATGATGGACAGATCCGTATCCAGGAACCGGAACCGGACCCGGGCGGGCCGGGACAGAAAACCGAACCGGTTTTCAAAGGCTGCCGGACCTGATGCCCGCTCATCCACGGCGGTTTCCGGCAGCACACAGGTCAGCAGTTTCACCAGCCAGGCTTTGTGGGTTTCAATGAATTTGGTATCCACCCCGGGGATCTCCAGTTGCCGGATGTAGATTTCGGGCCGGGGGTGACAGGTCATGTAGTCCAGGATGGCCAGCAGTTCCTCC
>JAABUB010000099.1 GCA_011389575.1 Desulfotignum sp.
TCCTTATTGACAACCTGTCCGCCAAATTCGGCTATACCAGCCAGGGTGCCAATGAAGTCTGTATTTACATGATTGACAATGGACTGGCCAATAAATTCAAATAAATTTATACCTATTTAGGACTTGATTCTTTGACCATCTTCCTTTAAATGAAGGCCAGTAATTTACATTGACCTTTTACCCCCATACTATTATCCATATATACCCTTGTCCATGATATCCGCTATTATCGATCATATGCAGTCCCATGACAACGCATTGGTGCTCACCCGCAAAGACGGTGCCCATAAAGCCTTTCTGGCCGCCCGCATGTTTGCCACTACCCCCCGTGATATGGTGGTGGTTCTACCGGACCAGAAGGCGGCTGCAAAATTCATGGAGGATCTGTTGTTTTTTCTGCCCCACCAAAAAGATGCGGTTCTTTTTTTCCCGGGGTATCATATTCTGCCTTTTAAGTCGTTGTCTTATCACAGACAGACCTCCACCCAGCGCCTGGCAGTGTTGTCTTGTCTGGTGGAAGAAAGATTATCGCCATATCTGGTGGTGACATATATCGATACCCTGCTCCAGAAACTGATTCCCAAAAAAACCATCCTTGGATGTTCCGAACTGGTTATGGCCAATGAAGAAACCGACAGGGATGCCCTGATAGCCAGCCTTGAGGCCGGGGGATACACCCGCTCTTCTCTGGTGGAAGACCCGGGGGAATATGCAGTGCGGGGAGGAATTCTGGACATTTTTGTGCCAGGTGATAAACGGCCGGTGCGCATGGAATTTTTCGGGGATCTTGTGGAATCCATCCGCAGTTTTTCTCCCTATACCCAGCGGGGTATCCAGGAATTGTCAGAAGCAGTCATTGTTCCGGCTACAGAAGCTGTGGTTTCTGAACACCAACTGCCCCATATTCTGGCAAGGCTGCGTACTGCGGGCAAACGTGCGGGCCTGGATGCTGCAAAAATCAGAGAATATGTTACACAAACCCGCAATACAGGCAGATTTTCAGGTATTGAAAGCATGTTGTCCATTGTATACAGCAGCCTGGATTCTTTTTTTGCCTATCTGTCGGAAAAAACCCTTATCATATGGGATTCTCCGGATCTTCTTGCATCCAGGGCAGATGATTTTGAAAACAAGGCCCGAATAAATTTTCACACCGTTGCCGCGGAAAAAAGGTTGTGTGTTTTGCCCGGTGATATTTATCTGTCCTTTGGTGAGGTCTCAGCAAAGGTTCAACAAAAAAAGCACCTTGTTTTCAAAGAGCTGCCAATTGGCTCTGAGCAGAAATATTCACGGGTTTTTCACTTTGCCCCTGAAACCAATGAAGCTTTGTCAAGCCTGCTTTTTGAAAACAAGGCATCAGACACCCCGTTAAAACCCCTGGTGGAATGGATGCAGAACCACCTGCAACAGCGCAGAAAAATTGTCTGCGTGGTACACCAGAAATCCCGGGCCCAGCGGCTGATTTCCCTTATGGCACCCTATGGTCTGCCCCTTTTTCCTGTGGATGATTTTTACACTGCTGCAAAAAAGGAGACTGGTATATATTACACCCTGGCGGACTTGTCAGCGGGATTTGTTTTAAAAGAGGAGGGCCTGGTCCTTGTTACGGAAAACGAAATTTTCGGCAAAAAGCGGCTGCGGCGGGTAAAACGCCGTTCACCAGAGGTGAAAACACAGATGATCGCCCCGGAGGAATTGAAGAACGGGGATATCGTCGTGCATATGGAGCATGGAATAGGGCGGTATGAAGGGTTGTGCAGCCTGACTGTCAACAGCATATCCCAGGATTTCATTCTGATTGTCTACCAGGATGAGGACAAGCTGTACCTGCCGGTGGACCGTATTGAAATGATCGGTAAATATATCGGTGTGGAAGGATATACACCGGTGCTCGATAAGATCGGTTCCAAAGCCTGGATCAAATCCAAGGAAAAAGCAAAAGAAGAGGTGGAAAAAATGGCTGCAGACCTGCTGGATCTGTATGCCAGAAGAAAAACAAACAAGGGATTTTCCTTCAGCCGGCCCGACAATTATTATAACGACTTTGAAACCACATTTCCCTATGAAGAAACCCGGGACCAGCTCAAGGCCATCGATGATGTGCATCTGGACATGGAATCCGACACCCCCATGGACCGGCTGGTGTGCGGGGATGTGGGGTACGGCAAGACCGAGGTGGCGGTAAGGGCTGCATTCAAGGCAGTTACTGACGGCAGACAGGTGGCTGTGGTGGTGCCCACCACCATTCTTGCGGAACAGCACCTTGCCACCTTCCAGCATCGGTTTAAAAATTATCCCGTTCATATTGCCTGTCTGTCACGTTTTCGCACCCGCAAAGAACAGAAACACATCCTGAAACAGCTTGCACAAGGACACCTGGACATTGTCATCGGCACCCACCGTCTGCTGCAAAAGGATGTGGATTTTAAATCCTTGGGATTGCTGGTGATTGATGAAGAACAGCGCTTCGGGGTCAAACACAAGGAAACCCTTAAAAAGAAACGCAGCACAGTGGATGTACTCGCGTTAAGCGCCACCCCCATTCCCAGAACCCTGCACCTGTCTTTGACCGGCATGCGGGACATCAGTGTCATCAAAACCCCGCCTGCAGACCGCCAGCCCATTGTGTCCTATATTTCAACCTATGAGGATGCAGTTGTAAAAGAAGCCGTTCTAAAAGAACTTTCCAGGAACGGCCAGGTTTTTTTTGTGCACAACAACATCAAAACTATTTCTAAAATAGCGGAAAACCTGCAAAAACTGGTGCCGGAAGCACAGATCGGGGTCGCCCATGGACGCTTGTCTGAAACCGAACTGGAGCGGGTCATGTTCGCCTTTGTTAACAGAGAGATCAATGTGCTGGTGTGCACCACCATCATTGAATCCGGCCTGGATATACCAGCTGCCAATACCATGATCATAAACAAGGCGGAACGGTTCGGACTGGCCCAGATCTATCAGCTCCGGGGCCGCATCGGCCGCGGGGATCACCAGGCCTATGCCTATCTGTTCATTTCCGATGAATCTGTGATTTCCAAAGATGCCAAAAAACGGCTTTCCGCCCTCATGGAATACAAGGATCTGGGATCCGGGTTCCAGATTGCCATGAAAGATCTGCAGATCCGGGGTGCCGGTACTGCCCTTGGGGCATCCCAGTCCGGCCATATTGCAGCAGTGGGTTATGAGATGTTTTTAAAGCTGCTGGATCAGGCAGTCCATGATCTGAAAGGCGATGCCTATATCGATCCTTTGGATCCTGAGATCAATGCCGGTATATCCACAGGGTTTCCTGTAGATTATATTGAATCTGTTGAACAGCGGCTGACCCTGTATCGGAGGTTGTCCAGACTGGACAAGGTTTCTGATATTGCAGACATAAAAAAAGAGTTGACCGACCGATATGGAAACCTGCCCCGCCAGGCGGAAAACATGCTGTTAAAAATCATGCTCAGGGTCTATGCCATCCAGGCAGGTATCCAGCGCATGGACATAGACCCCGCTACCCTGGTTCTGACTTTTTCTCCTGCACATATGAAAGTTGCTCCACATGAGCTGGAAAAAAAATGGCAGGGCATTGCCCGGTATTCATTCATCAAAAAAGACTGTGTTCAGCTTGATCTCGGATATAAATCCAACCAGATGGCAAAAGCCCTTGTCAAAACCAAACAAATCCTCAAAGCCATTGTCTGAAGGGGTTTCATCTCTTTTTCCCTGCACTGCCGCCCCTTGTCAAAAAACAAAAACCGGACCCTGCCTTTTGTTTTTGTCGGTTTTTTTATATTTTGCTGGATTTTATAAACCGGCCGCGATATAAAAAAAATTATTGTTTCAAACTGTTGCCGGTATCCCTGCATCTTTTTCAAACCATTCGGCTGCCGGCATTATGCTTCACACGTTTCAATGAATAAAATGACAACAGATCTGCCAGATATCCATCGGTTTGAACGCCTTGCCTTTAGGAAAAAAAATGTGCTGGGGCTGCTTTTGCGCTTCAGCCGCCGTCTCTTAAAGGCCAGACTGGCTGGTGTGGTGTATGGAACAGACCATACAGGAGAAAAATTTTTACCACCCCATAAATGGGACCGGGGAGTGGTGCACCAGCTGGACGGTATCGGGATGGCAGGGCTGGGGTTCAAGTTCCTTGGTCCTGCCGTGATTCGTTGGATAAAACTGTCCCCCATACGGTTGTTTGCAGCAGATGCGCATGGCAGACAGATAAAAACGCAAGGGGTTATCGCCCATGTGATGCGCAAACATGGGGAATATTATGCAAACGGGGTTAAAATTGTTTTTATCGATCATATTCCCCAAAGACAAATGCGGCATTCACAAGGCGGCAGTCTGGCTGTTATTGCTTATGACGGCCAAAAATTTGAGATATTGTCTGATATTCAGGTGGATCTGGACATCATTCACTGGTTTAAACCGGATAATTTCGTGTCAGTGTATATTCCTGATTACGGGGCCATCGTGTTTAATACCGTGGATCCGCAATTATTTGAAAAAACCGGTGAAAACCCTGGCTATTGCCGGCAATTGAAAACCCGGTTCGATCTGCTCATCAGCGCCATTGAAACTGCTTCTCTGGCCCATCTGGGACAGGCAAAGGGGCGGCGGGCAGCAAAAATCATCTGGCGCAAAGAAAAAAACCTTCGTCAGACCTTTGTTCAATTGAATGAAAAAATCCTGCAGCTGGATGAATTGAAAAACCATCTGCAGGCAGTGGGGGCGGTGACAGCAAAACAGTTGAAAATGACCCCTGTTATTGAATCAAACGGTGTTTACGCATTCATGGATATAGTGGGATCAAGTATCATCAGAAATTGTCTTCGGCCCAGAGATTTTTTTCTCATATTGAATCTTTGCCATGAAATAGCCGCAGACACAGCTGCCGCATACGGCTGCCGGGTTGACAATTTTTTAGGGGATGCGGTTTTTTTGGAAAACATGGAAACATTTGATGCCCCTGACAGAAAAAAGCCGTCTGGTTTATCCGAACGTTTGATGCTCATGACACTTGCACTGGCTTCTGTATTTAACCAGATCCATGCATTGGGGCGCGGCATGCATCCCATGGACCGGGAAAACAGGATCAAAACCCTTGTGAAGGAGCATGGCATCGGCATAGAATTCAGGGCGGGTATGGCGTATGGGGCTGCGCTGGTGGGACCGTTGGGCAGTTTTAACCGGCGGATTGTCACTGCCATTGGCAAACCGGTGAATATTGCTTCCAGGCTGGAAAGCACAGGCACCAAAAACTGTATTCATGTTGAAGAAAAACTGTTGGATATTCTCAAAAACAGTGTTATTTCCAAAGACACTCCCGCCATGTGGCATACTGCCACTTCAGGCAGTAGCATGTCACAGGTACCGTCTGTCAGTTTTTTTTCTTATTTCCAGGATTGTTTCAACCTGGAGCCGGAAGTGATTCAAAAAATGGATCCTGTTTCCTATAAAGAATTCACCACCGACAATACCTATCTGATCAACTGTATTCCAAAAACAAACAGACAAACTGTGTGCGCCGGCATTTAACCGGTATGCCGGGATGAAAAATCACTTGTATGCTTATCCAGGGCCTGGATCAGTTTCCTGGTATTTTTTCCTGGTTTTCCCCGGGAAATAAGGGTGTCATCAATTTGTACCACCGGTACCACGCCTTTGTTGGTGCCTGTGATAAACACCTCATCTGCTGTTAACAGCTTGTCCAGAAAAAGCGATTTTTCTTCAATCTGAAAAAAAGTATTGGCAAGAGACAATATCAGTTTCCGGGTGATACCTTTTAAAACACCTTCTGCAGGCGGTGTGACCAAAGTCTGGCCGAAAATGGCAAACAAATTACTGGTGGTGCCTTCCAGGGCCTGGTTTTGTGAGTTCACATAAATGGCTTCCACAGCACCGGATTGGTGCGCCTGTTTCAATGCCATGGCTGCCGGTATATAAGCGGTTACCTTGGCACCGGCCAGAGGTCTTTCCTGATAAATGGTTATCACCTTGACCCCATTGGAATACCATTCTTCAGGCAGTTTTTTTATGGGGGTGACCATGACAATCAGCCTGGGGGTGCCGCCGGGGGTTAAAAAATCCGGACTGGAGCCCCCTGTTATCACGATGCGGATATTTGCTTCAGCCGTTTGTTTGTTTTTCTCAAGGGTTTCACGCACGATGGTTTTTATCTCATTCGCGGTCCATGGCAGAGACAGGCCTATTTTTTTTCCTGATGCCATAAGCCGGTTGATGTGTTCATCCAGAAAATACGGCACCCCGTTGAAGGTCCGCATGATGTCGCATATGCCGAACCCCCGCAGTACTGCAAGATCATCCACCGGAATCACGGCTTTGTGGCTGGGAACAAATCTGCCGTCCACATAATAGATTGTCATCAAAGAATCTCCTTGAATTTGATGCAGCTAATTTTTATATTACACAAGTAAGTATGATTATCCTGAGATGCAAGGCTGGCGCATGGATTTTTTTTCCGGAATAAAATTTAATATTCAGGGTGTTTTTTTTGCTGTAAAACATCCCGGGCTTTTATGGCTCGGGCTTCTTCGGTTTATCATTGTCTTCATTCTGGCACTGCTGTTTTCGGGTATGGTTTTTTTCTGGCATGAGCAGATTTTGTCTTTGATCTGGAAAATGCCGGAAAAAGGGATGCTGGTGTATGTCTGGCATCTGGTATCATGGGTCTTATCCCTGCTGCTGGCAGCCGTGGCTGTGGTTGCGGCCTATCTGACGGCACAGCTGTTTTTTGGCGTATTCATTATGGATTATATGTCCAGATTGACGGAAAAAATTGTTCTGGGAAAGGAAATTTCCTATGCAGATACTTCATGGCCGGCGTTTTTTGTCTATCTGGTGTGCCAGGAAATTCCCAGGGCAGTAATCCCCATGATCATCACCGGGGGGATCATGGTCCTGGGCCTGTTTACCCCCCTTGGACCGGTGATTATTGTTTTATCCGCCATTTCAGCCGGTGTGTTTCTGGCCTGGGATAATACAGACCTGGTTCCGGCCCGGAAAATGATACCTTTCAGAGTCCGCCTGGGGTTTTTGGGCCGGACCGTATGGTTTCACCTGGGCTTTGGCCTGCTGTTTCTCATTCCCTGGGTTAATATCGTGCTGCTGTCATTTGCACCGGTGGGAGCCACTTTATACCATATTCATAACAATCGATGAAAACGGGTAAATAAAAAAGTATGTATTTGGTGTGCAAACAAACCCCTGATACCATAACCCTTGAAAAATCCGAGACCGGTTTTTCATCTTCGCCTGTGATAGTCTGCCGAAACTGCAGCCATCATGTGACATATCCTGACAACCGCATACAAATGAACGGCAGGTTTTTGCATACGTTTGCCAACCCCCTGGGGCATGTGTTTGAGATCGGCTGTTTTAACCAGGCAAAAGGGTGCATCCCGGTATCCCTGCCTTCCATGGAATTTACCTGGTTTGCCGGATATGCCTGGCAGGTTGGTGTATGTGCAAATTGTGCAGGGCATCTGGGTTGGATTTTCACCTCTGAAGGGGATCGCTTTTTTGGCCTTATTGTGGATAAATTAAATTTTCCTTGACCAGTTGACTTGGTATTCGAGAATGGCCTGGTATTTGAGTGGTATTTAAGAATGAATTGTGGTATAAAACAAAACTTTTCCGAAATTATGATTATCGGGCAGGAGCCTTATGACACAAGAAAAAGAAAACAATTCCCCCCACCCCCCCCGGATGAGTCCTTATGTATTCACCTTACTTTTGCTGGGATTCGGGCTGTGGTGTTTCTGGGACGGGTGGCTGACCTCCGATCCTGACATGGCTGAACATGCCTTGTTCAACCAGGTACTGAGCCTGATTTTAATTCCCTGGGCCATCTGGGACTTTTTTAAAGTCAGAAAGCGGGCAAAAACCGAAAAGCCGTCTGAAAATCAATAACTGGTCTGCATGCCTGTACTGCATACACCAGTTGTCCACAATTTATAAAATACAAAAGGGATTTCAGTTAATGGAATCAAAGACTATAGATAAGGCATATGTGCGTGAAATAAACAGGCGCAGAACTTTTGCCATTATTTCACACCCGGATGCCGGAAAAACCACCCTGACAGAAAAACTGCTGCTGTTCGGGGGGGCCATAACGCAGGCAGGGGCGGTCAAGTCCAAAAAATCAGACCGGGCAGCCCTGTCTGATTTTCTTTCCATTGAGCAGGAACGCGGCATTTCCGTATCTTCGTCTGTCATGAAGTTTGAATATAAAGGTTATGAGATCAACCTGCTGGATACGCCCGGACACAAAGATTTTTCCGAAGACACCTACCGGGTGCTCACAGCTGTGGACTGCGCTGTCATGATCATTGACAATGCCAGGGGGGTGGAGCCCCAGACCGAAAAACTCATGGAGGTCTGCCGCATGCGCAACACCCCCATCATCACCTTTATCAACAAATTGGACAGGGAAGGGCTGGAGCCCCTGGCCATTTTTGAAGACATTGAAGACAAACTCCAGATTGAATGCGTGCCGCTGACCTGGCCCATCGGCATGGGGAAACGGTTCAAGGGGGTGTATAATCTGGTGGGCAGGGAACTGGAAATTTTTTCACCTGGATATACCCCCAAAGACGGGGACGGCATTTTGATCCAGGATTTATCAGATCCGCGCCTGGATAACTTGCTTTCCGAATCCCAGGCTGGCCAGCTGAGAGAAGATGTGGACCTGATCCAGGGCGCATCAGATCCCTTTGACCTGAACCTGTATCTTAACGGAACCCAGACCCCGGTGTTTTTCGGATCCGCCATCAACAATTTCGGGGTAAAAGAGATGCTGGATGCGTTTGTGAAACTTGCCCCTGCCCCCGGCATCCGACCCACCCAGACCCGGGATGTAAATCCGCTGGAAAACGATTTTTCAGGATTTACCTTTAAAATCCAGGCCAATATGGATCCGGAACACCGGGACCGCATTGCTTTTTTCAGAATTTGTTCCGGGAAATTCATCCGGGGCATGAAGGTCAGACACCACCGCATCGGCAAAGATATCCGGCTGTCCAATGCCACCATTTTCATGGCCCAGGAGCGCAGTAATGTGGAAGAGGCCTATCCCGGAGATATCATCGGTATACACAACCACGGCACCATCAAAATCGGGGACACCTTTACCACAAAAGAACCCTTGAAGTTTCTGGGTATTCCCAGTTTCGCACCCGAACATTTCCGGCGGGTGCTGCTCAAAGACCCCATGAAAACCAAGTCATTGAACAAAGGATTGACCCAGCTGGCGGAAGAGGGTACGATTCAGGTTTTCCGGCCTCTGATGGGGAATATGCACGTGGTCGGGGCTGTGGGGGTGCTGCAGTTTGATGTAACCATGGCCCGGCTCAAGGCGGAATACAATGTTGCCGCCGGGTATGAATCCATTGACCTGTCGGTTGCCAGATGGATTACCTGTGAGGATGAACGGACACTGCGCCGGTTCACACAGAAAAACGAAACCAGTCTTGCCCTGGATGCAGAAGGCTGTCTTACCTTCATGACCACCAGTAAATACCAGCTTGGGTTTGTGATGGAAGAGTGGCCTGAGATTCAGTTCCACAAGACACGCGAGCACAATATATAACCCAATAATACAGAAAGGAAATCCCATGACAGCGCAACGTATTCACAATTTTAATGCCGGTCCTGCTGCTTTGCCCCTGTCCGTTCTGGAAAAGATCCAGGCCTCTTTTTTGAATTTCAATGGTTCAGGCATGTCCATCACTGAAATCAGTCACAGATCTTCCTATTTCGATGCGGTTATAAATGATGCAAAAGACAGGGCCAAAGACCTTTTGAAGCTGGATGAAACCTATAATGTTTTGTTTGTGCAGGGCGGGGCATCTTTGCAGTTTGCCATGATCCCCATGAATTTTCTGGGCAACGAAGAGTCAGCTGACTACATCAACACCGGCACCTGGGCCACCAAGGCCATCAAAGAGGCACAGATTCAGGAAAAATCCATCCGTGTGACCGCATCCTCCGAGGATAAAAATTTTTCCTATATTCCTGAAAACATACAATGTAGCCCGGATGCCCGGTATGTGCACATCACCTCCAATAACACCATCAAAGGCACCCAGTTTGCAGATTTTCCCGATACCGGCAAGGTGCCCCTGGTGGCTGACATGTCTTCAGATATTTTTTCACGGCCCCTGCCCATGGAAAAGTTCGGCCTGATTTACGCCGGTGCCCAGAAAAACCTGGGGCCTTCCGGCACCTGCATGGTCATTATCCGCAAGGATTTCATGGAAACCGCAAACAAAAACCTGCCCTCCATGCTGTCCTATGCCACCTATGCACAAAAAAATTCCATGTACAACACCCCGCCGTGTTTCGGGATCTACACCATCGGTCTGGTGCTCAAGTGGATACAAAAAACATTCGGCACCCTGGAAGAAATGGCGGCATTCAACCGGAAAAAAGCTGGCTTTCTCTATGAGGTGATTGACAGATCTGACTTTTACCAGGCTACTGCGCAAAAAAAATCCCGGTCCCTCATGAATGTCACCTTCCGGCTGCCCACAGAGGAACTGGAAAAACAATTTGTGGCAGATGCCCTGAAAAAAGGGCTGGGAGGCCTCAAGGGGCACAGGTCTGTGGGTGGGTGCCGGGCATCCATCTACAATGCCGCCACCATGGAAAGTCTGCACGCACTCACAGAATTCATGACATCTTTTGAAAAGGAGAATGCATAATGAAGGTGCTGGTCAGCGATAAAATGGATGAGGCAGGCATTGACATTTTCAAGAACCAGGAAGGTATTGACGTGGATGTCAACACTGGTCTGTCCGCAGAAGAACTGCAACGCATTATCGGGACATATGATGCCCTGGCAATCCGCAGTGCCACAAAGGTGGACAAGACCCTGCTGGATGCGGCCGTGAACCTCAAGGTTATTGCCCGGGCAGGCATCGGCCTGGACAATGTGGACATTGACGAAGCCACCAGAAAAGGGGTGGCGGTCATGAACACCCCCGGGGGCAATACCGTGACCACGGCGGAACATGCCATTGCCATGATGATGTCCCTTACCAGAAACATCCCCAGGGCCACCGCTTCCATGAAGGCAGGCAAATGGGAAAAAAAACTGCTCCAGGGCCGGGAAATTTTCAACAAGACCTTAGGGATAATCGGGTTCGGGAATATCGGCTCCATTGTGGCCAACCTGGCCAAGGGTCTTAAAATGCGTGTGATTGTGTTTGATCCCAATATTTCCAGTGAACACATTGAAAAGCAGGGCTTTGAATATGTGGACCTGGATACCCTGTACCAGCAGGCAGATTATGTCACAGTGCATGTGCCCAGAATGGAGGCCACCATTGATCTTCTGGATGCAGAAGCCTTTGAAAAAATGAAGGATGGTGTGTATGTGATCAACTGCGCCAGGGGCGGTATTGTCAATGAATCTGCCCTGTATGATGCTATTCGGTCCGGGAAAGTCGGCGGCGCGGCCCTGGATGTGTTTTCCACGGAACCTCCCGGGGACCTGCCCCTGCTGGGCCTGGACCAGGTGGTTGCAACCCCCCATCTG
>JAABUB010000100.1 GCA_011389575.1 Desulfotignum sp.
GCATCACTGAATGGGAGCTTGAAGCAGCCACCGCCACCCTGATGAAAGAACAGGACCAGGCAGTCTTAACCGATGTCAACGTAATGTTTTATACCGAAGACAACAAAAAAGTGCTGCTGACATCTGATCAGGGAATACTGGACACCAGTACCCATGACATGAATTTTCTGGGAAATGTGATCGTCCGGCACCAGACCTATGTTCTGAAAACTGATAAGTTGCATTATAAAAAAAAACCACATATAATATATTCCGATGTGCGTGTCAGGCTTGAAGACATGTTTTCCGTGATTGAAGCAGACACCATGAAAATTGCATTGAACCAGAACACAATTATATTACAGGGAAATGTTAAAGGAAATTTCAGTGAAAATTCCATGCTGCCGTAAACGGATTTCAAAAACCCTTGTTTTTGTTCTTTTGATGGTGAACTGCTGGGGCATATCTGCTGCCCAGCAAAAAGACAGTTCAGATACAGACCGATTGACCCGAAAGCCGCTGCAGGTGACTTCTGATAAAATGGTCGCCCACCAGTCGGAAGCCATGGTGGAATTCATCGGCAATGTCAAAGCGGTCCAGGAGGACAGCATTCTTCTGGCCGACTCTGTCAAGATATATTTTTATGCATCCGACCAGAAAACCCAAGATGGCCAGGACCGGGTCAAAAAAATTGTGGCTGCCGAAAATGTGGAATACACCGCAGGGATTCGAAAAGCCTTTGCCGACAAGGCTGTTTATACCACAGAAGATGAAGTCCTGGTTTTGACAGGTAAGTCAGCCAGACTTCTTACAGGCTCGAGCTGGGTGAGCGGCCAGAAAATCACCTTGTTCAGAAAAGATGACAATGCCATGGTGGAAAGTGACGGCAAAAGCCGGGTACAAGCCTTTTTTAACCCTGAAGACAAACCTGCTGATCAATAGATGACAGAACTTTCCCTCAAAAAGCTGGTCAAAACCTACAATGGCAAAACCGTTGTAAACAAAGCCGACCTTAGGGTAAAACAGGGGCAGGTCGCAGGACTCTTGGGTCCCAACGGTGCCGGCAAAACCACCACGTTTTATATGGCCGTGGGCATGATCCGGCCTGACAGCGGCAGCGTGTATCTGAACAAAGAAGACATCACCCAATATCCCATGTATATACGGGCCAGAAAAGGGATCGGATATCTGCCCCAGGAAAGCTCGATTTTTAAAAAACTCACGGTAAAGGAAAATATCACTGCCATCCTGGAGGTGCTGCCCAAAAACGGCACAAACATCCAGACCAAAGCTGCTGATCTGATGCAGGAACTGGGAATCAGTCATTTGGCCCGGCAGAAAGCCGCCTCTTTATCCGGCGGAGAGCGGCGCAGGCTGGAAATTTCCAGGGTCCTGGCCACTGAGCCCCTGTTCATCCTGCTGGATGAGCCATTTGCAGGAATTGATCCCCTTGCTGTAATGGATATCCAGCAGATCATCTTCCAGCTTACTGAACGGCAGATCGGGGTGCTTATTTCCGATCACAATGTCAGGGAAACTTTAGGGGTATGTGATCATGCTTATATAATGAACCAGGGGATGGTAATTGAATCAGGGTCACCTGATAAAATTATTGCCAGCGATATTGCAAAAAAAATCTATCTGGGAGAAAACTTCAAACTGTAACTATGGAACTTGGATTACAACAAAGCCTCACACTGACCCAGCAGCTGGTGATGACCCCCCAGCTTCAGCAGGCCATCAAACTGCTGCAGTTGTCCCGGATTGAACTGGCTGAAATGATTCAGCAGGAAATGGAACAAAATCCTGCCCTGGAAGAACAAACTCCGGAAGAGTCAGCCGACAAATCCCTGGCAACACCGGACAGTGAAGCACAGGTACCCGAGGGGGAAGCCCCTGTCAAGGAAGTCACCATCGATGAAAAGGTCCGGTCGGACACGGACTGGGAAAACTATATCAATGAATACAATTCCACCGGCCGGGTCTATACGGAAACAGAACATACCGAAGCCCCCAACTTCGAGGCGTTCACCTCGGAAAAAACCACTTTGGAAGCCCACCTGAAATGGCAGCTGATGCTCCGGGGACTGGATGAAAAAGATGAAAAAGTCGGCCACATGATTATCGACAACCTCAACGAGGACGGGTACCTGTGTGCGGATGTGGCTGAGATCGCCCAGACCGCTGAAGCGCAACCCGATCAGGTGGAAAATGTGCTGTCCGTTCTCCAGACCCTTGATCCGCCGGGGGTCTGTGCAAGGGACCTGTGCGAAACCCTGCTCATACAGGTGAAACAGCTGGGAATCGAAAACCCTGTGCTCACAAAAATCATTCAGCACCATTTAAAGAACCTGGAAAACAGAAACAGCAAAAAAATTGCCAAAGCCCTGCACATTTCTTTAGAAGATGTCCGGGCTGCCGTAAAAATCCTTCAATACCTGGAGCCCAAACCAGGCAGAAAGTTTTCCAATGAAGAAGCCGCCTATATTATTCCTGATATTTATGTATACAAGGTCAAGGACGGGTTCAAAATTGTGATGAATGATGACGGGCTTCCCAAGCTGCGGATCAACCGGTTCTACAAAAATGCCATTGCCGACGGCAAAAAAATATCCCGGGAAACCAAGACCTATCTCAATGAGAAGATGCAGTCTGCTTCCTGGCTGATCAAAAGCATACACCAGCGCCAGAAAACCATTTATCTGGTCATGGAAAGCATCATAAAATTTCAGTATGAATTTTTCGAAAAAGGCATTGCCTATCTGCGCCCCCTGATCCTCAAGGATATTGCCGAAGACATCCAGATGCATGAATCCACCATCAGCCGGGTCACCACCAATAAATATGCCTATACCCCGCAGGGCCTGTTTGAACTCAAGTATTTTTTCAATTCTTCCATTGAGCGGACCGGCGGTGCTTCCATGGCCTCTGCCAGTGTCAAGGAAAGAATACGCCTGCTCATTGAAAATGAAGACCCCGGGGCTCCTTTGAGCGATGACCGCGTCGCAGCCATCCTCCAGGAATCCAACATACAGATCGCCCGAAGAACCGTTGCCAAATACCGGAAGGTACTCAATATTCTTCCTTCCAATAAACGCAAACAACTTTAGGGAGGTATTTTTATGCAAACAACTGTCACGTTCAAAAAAATTGACCCTTCTGATGCTTTAAAATCCTACGTTGGAAAAAAACTGGATAAATTTGATAAAATGCTGGACAGTCCCGCAGAAGCCTATGTGGTATTGTCTGTTGAAAAAATCAGACATATTGCGGAAATCACGCTGACCTGTGACAAACTCAATATCCATGCCAAAGAAGAATCCGAAAGCATGTATTCTTCCATTGACGCCCTTGTGGACAAGGTCAGGGTACAGATCAAAAAGCACAAGGAAAAAATCAAACGCCACATGTCCGGAAAAAAACAAAGCCTTATGGACACGGCAGAATTCAGCCATACCGGAAATGCCTTTGCAGCGGAAGCTGTTTTTTCCGAAGACCTTGTCCTGGAGACCATTGATACAAAACCCATGGATATTGATGATGCGGTTGTTGAATTCAATACCGGCAGGCACGCCTTTTTTGTTTTTAACAATGCCCGGACAGAACAATTGAATGTCCTTTACAAACATAATAACGGAAAGCTGGGATTGATCCAGCCCGGGGGATGACAAAAGGCAAAATGAATATCAGCAAAATTCTCAAAAAAGAATCCATAGTACCTGATCTGGTATCAACCACCAAGCACGGTATTATCCGGGAATTGTCCCGGGCCGTGGCTGTCACTGCCAATGCACCGGCTGAAGACATTGCCGCTGTGTTGATGGAAAGAGAATCTTTGGGCAGCACCGGTATCGGAGGGGGAATTGCCATTCCCCATGGAAAACTTGCTGCTGTCACCGACGTTGTTCTCGGATTCGGCCGCAGTATGCCCGGGGTGGAATATGATTCTCTGGACAGCAGGCCGGTTCATATTTTTTTTCTTTTACTGACCCCGGAAAATTCCTCCGGGAGTCATTTAAAGGTACTGGCCCAGATTTCCAAACTGCTGAAGATGGACCATTTCAAACAGGGATTGAAAACCGCAGATACCCTTGACGAAATTTATGACCTCATTCTGGAACAGGATGAGGATTTTTAAAAAAATGCCATGGGAAAAGAAACGGTTTATATAATTACCGGGCTGTCAGGCTCTGGTAAATCAACGGCTATTCAGGCTTTTGAAGATGCCTCCTTTTATTGCGTGGACAATATGCCCATGGAGCTTGTGCCCAAATTTCTGGAGCTGCCCTTTAAGGAAAGCCCGCAGATAAAAGGGATTGCCTTTGTCATGGACATGCGCTCCAAAACCTTTGTCACCAATTATGCAGGCGGCATATCTGCCATAGAAGAGCTGGGCATAGTGCCCAAAATTATCTTTCTGGAAGCTGATGTGGATACCCTGGTGAAAAGATTCAGCCAGACACGGCGCCAACACCCGGTTTCCGGCACAAAAAGCCTGCTGGAAAGTATCCATTCCGAAATCAGCCTGATGCAGCCCATCAAAGCAACTGCCCACCATGTCATTGATACCAGCACCTATAATGTTCACGAGCTGAAATCCAAAATTCTGGACCTGATTCACAACGGCAAAGAAAACTTCTCCCTCATGAAGGTGAACGTATTGTCCTTTGGGTACAAATACGGAATTCCCAGTGATGCCGACCTGGTGATCGACATGCGGTTTCTTGCCAATCCCTATTTTGTACCGGAATTGAAAAACCATGACGGCGAATCCACAGCTGTGAAAACATTTGTTCTGTCAAATCCGGAAACCAAAGTTTTTCTTGAAAAATATGTCAATCTGCTCGATTATCTGATACCATTATACAAAAGAGAGAACAAAGCATACCTGACCATTGGCATCGGCTGCACAGGCGGCCGCCACAGAAGTGTCGCCATTGCCCGCAGCATCTTTGAGCACCTTAACCAGAAAGGATGGAACCCGGGTCTCATTCACCGGGATCTTGACCGGGATACAAAAGAAACATGATTGGAATACTTGTAGTAGCCCATGCAAATCTTGGAGAAACCCTGATTGAAACCGTGCATTTCATATTGGGAAAAGAACAGGAAAACCTGATGTCCATCTCCATTGATATCCAGCAAAACCCTGAACACCTGCGCAAAAAAATCAAACAGGGCATTGCAAAAGTCAGGACTGACAACGGGGTGATCATCCTTACAGACATGTTCGGGGGCACCCCTTCCAACCTGAGTTATTCTTTTCTGGAAGAAGGATCTGTGGAGGTTATTTCCGGAGTCAACCTTCCCGTTCTCCTCAAAGCCGTCACTGCCAGGTACAAAATGGACATGGAAAAACTCACCACCACCCTTGTGGAACACGGCAAAAGAAGCATCTGTCTTGCCAGCGGCATTCTTAAAGGGACCGGAAGAGACTGACTGCACCTTATTTTACTGCAGATTACTTTCATACAGCAACTTACATATTGCATAGGAGAAAAACCATGGGTATAAAAATCGGCATTAATGGTTTTGGCCGTATCGGCCGAATGGTTTTCCGGGCTGCCATGACCCAGCCGGAACTGGAAATCGTTGCCATCAACGACCTTACCGACACCCGCACTGCTGCCCACCTGCTTGCGTATGATTCAGTTCACGGCCAGCTGGATAAACCGGTTGCCGCCCTTGATGACAGCATAGAAGTAGATGGCAAACCGGTTACAGTAACCGCACATAAAGATCCGGCCCGGATTCCCTGGGGGGATATGGGTGTGGATATTGTCATGGAATGCACCGGTATTTTCAGAGACAGGCAGGGTGCATCCAAACACCTGGAGGCCGGGGCGAAAAAAGTACTGATTTCAGCGCCTGCCAGTGATCCGGACATCACCATTGTCTTAGGGGTCAACAATGATATGTATGATCCTGCATCCCACCATATCATTTCCAATGCCTCCTGCACCACCAACTGTCTGGCCCCGGTGGCCAAGGTTATTCTGGAAAATTTCGGATTTGTGTCCGGCATGATGACCACCATCCATGCCTATACCGGGGATCAGCGGCTACTGGATTTCCCCCACAAGGACCTGCGCCGGGCCAGGGCGGCCGGCCTGTCCATGATTCCCACCACCACCGGAGCAGCCAAAGCAGTAGCCCTTGTACTTCCCGAGCTGAAAGGAAAACTCAACGGCATGTCTGTGCGGGTGCCCACCCCCAATGTCTCCATGGTGGACCTGGTGGCCGTCACCCAGAAAGACAATCTGAGCATAGAAACGGTGAACCAGGCTTTCGAAACCGCAGCAGGCCAGAGCCTGAAAGGTGTCCTGGGTTACAGTGACCTGCCTTTGGTCTCCATTGATTATAATTCCAATCCCTTGTCATCCATTGTGGATGCCGGGTGTACGGATGTGATAAACGGCAACATGGTAAAAGTATATGCCTGGTATGACAATGAAGCCGGGTATTCACACCGGATGACGGATCTGGCCCTTATGATCGGAAAATCCTTGTAACGGGGCAAAAACGGGGTCAGGCTTGCGTTATTGTCGTTATTGGAAAAAAAATACAAATTCTTTACCCAGGTAATTAATAACGACAATAACGCAAGCCTGACCCCTGACATGACCCCTGACACGAATGTAACAAAACAATGGAGGCACCCATGAAACGCATGCCAATGATTGCCGGCAACTGGAAAATGTTCAAGACCGGTCCCGAGGCAGTGAAAACCGCTACGCAGCTTGCTGCAGCCTGCAAAGATATCACTGATGTACAGATCATGATCGCCCCTGCTTTTGTGTCACTGCCCCTGGTGGCTGCAGCTGTCAAAGGCACCCCCGTATGCCTGGGCGCACAGAACCTGCATTTTGAAAAACAAGGGGCGTTCACCGGTGAAATCTCTGCTGACATGCTGACTGCCGCAGGTGCGGAATATGTCATCATAGGCCATTCTGAACGGCGGCAGTATTTTTTTGAAACCGATGACATGGTGTGCAAAAAAATCCGGGCAGCCGTCACAGCCGGTCTCAAACCCGTCATGTGTATCGGGGAAACCGAAACCCAGCGGGACCGGGAAAAAACATTTTTAACCCTTGACAAGCAAGTATCAGATGGGTTACAAGGCTTTGGTCCGGAAGAAATCAAGGACCTGGTCCTGGCCTATGAGCCTGTATGGGCAATCGGTACGGGAAAAAGTGCCGATACCGGTCAGGTGGAAGAAGTACACCAGTACCTGCGGTCCCTGCTGGAAAAAAGATTTTCTTCGGACCTGGCCCAGAGTATACGCATAGTATACGGCGGGTCGGTGAAACCGGAAAACATAAACGAACTGATGCGCATCACAGACGTTGACGGCGCCTTGGTAGGCGGGGCCAGCCTTGATGCGGATACGTTCACCAAAATTATAAGATTTGATACCACATTATGACCACACTTATTACTGCATTACATGTTACCGTCTGCATCCTGCTTGTTCTGATCGTCTTGCTCCAGAGCGGCAAGGGCGCAGAAATGGGGGTCTCCATCGGCGGCGGCGGCAGCCAGACTTTGTTCGGGGCATCCGGCCCGGCCACGATTTTGACCAAGATCACAACCGGTGTTGCCATCGTGTTCATGGTGACCTCTCTGACCCTGGCGTATTTTTCCGGTCACAAGGCAGAAAAAAGTATCATCACCTCCAACCCTGCACCGGTAGAGCAGTCAGCTGACCAGGCTGCCGAGTAATACAGGACAAATGCACGCCGAAGTGGTGGAATAGGTAGACACGCACGCTTGAGGGGCGTGTGGGGCGACCCGTGGGAGTTCAAATCTCCCCTTCGGCACCATTAAAAATCAGGCCATGGGCAGCAATGTTCATGGCTTTTTTGGTTTTTCAGGTATAGCATGCCGGAAGATTTTCGAAGAAACTGCTTCAGGTGCAAGTTTTTCTATGTAACCTGGGATCCGAATCATCCCAATGGGTGCAGGGCCATGGGCTTTAAAACCCGGCAGCTGCCTTCCATGGTTGTGTTCCAGTCCTCGGGCGAACCCTGCCGCATGTTCAAAAAAAAAAACAACCCGTCATAGGTTTGTGCCTGTCTTGCATATTAATAAAATCAGCTTATAGTATTGTATTATGAAAACAAATAAAACAATATATGCCCAGGATCCAAGAAAAATAGAAAAAGAGCTGGGGGAATTTCTCAATAAAAAATTCGGCGGCAATGTCCGGATAATTTCCCCGTCAATGCAGCCCCGGGAAAAAGCCATTTCAGGCAAACCACCTGAAAAAGGCAAAAAAGGGCTGATAGATTTCAATATCAAACCGGCAGAACTTATCGCCTACCTGGACCAGTATGTGGTACGCCAGGAAAGGGCCAAATCCGTTCTGGCCACCAAGATCTGCACCCATTTCAACCGCATCCGCCATGAAGAAACCCGACAGAATAAAGGCAGCAAGATCACCGGCAATATCAAATCCAACATCCTGATGCTGGGCCCTACCGGCATCGGCAAAACCTATCTGATACGGCTGATCGCAAGAAAAATCGGTGTGCCTTTTGTCAAGGCGGATGCCACCAAATTCTCGGAAACCGGATATGTGGGCGGGGATGTGGAAGATCTGGTCCGTGATCTGGTCAAAGAGGCTGATGATGACATTGCTTTGGCAGAATGCGGCATCGTGTATGTGGATGAAATTGACAAAATTGCGGCAAGCCCCAATGTCACAGGTGCCCAGGTTTCCAGAACCGGTGTACAGCGGGCCCTGCTCAAACCCATGGAGGAAACCGAGGTTGACTTGAAAGTGCCCCATGATCCGGTGTCCATGATGCAGGAACTGGAAGCGTTTCAGAGAACCGGCAAACGCGCCAGCCGGCGGGTCAACACCGCCAATATCCTGTTCATCCTCAGCGGGGCCTTCACCGGGCTCACTGATCTGATCCGGCAGCGGCTTACCAGCCAGACCATTGGTTTCAATTCCCCGGTTACAGTTCGCAGCAGTGATATGGATCTTTTGCAGCAGACCCGCTCCGAAGACCTTGTAAAATACGGGTTTGAATCTGAATTCATCGGCAGGGTGCCGGTGCGGTGTATCCTGAACACCCTGGAAGAAACGGATCTGTATACCATTCTCAAAATGCCCAACAACCCGGTCATTCTCAGCAAACGTATGGATTTTTCCGCTTATGGCATTGACATTGCCTTTGAAGATGCAGCCCTGGAAATACTGGCCCATCGGGCCTTTAAAGAAAATACCGGTGCCAGGGGACTGGTATCTGTTGTGGAGGATGCGTTGCTGAACTTTGAAGAAAAGCTCCCGTCCCACAACATTTCCTGTTTTGTGGTAACCTCCGAAGTTTTGACAGAACCTGCATCCATGCTGGCGGATGTGCTGGCTGACCAGCCGGTTCATGACTGGAAATCCCGGCATGGCAAGGCCAGAAAAAAAGAAATCCAGTACATCACCGACCATATCAGGGAAAACTGGAAATCATTGTCCATGCTTCATGGCATCACCCTTTCCCAGATCCGGTGTGAGCTGGCTGCCAGATACTTTTGTACCCATGTCATGGAAATAGACGATGCCATAAAGCAGATAAAAATATTTCATGACACGGTCAGGGAAATCGAACTCGAAGTGTCCAAAAGTGCTGACCTGAATATTGTATTTGAAGAAGATGCCATCGATTTTCTCATCACCCAGTTTATTGACCATGGGGCTTCTTCTGAAGAAATTTTGTCCAAACTCTACAATGAGTACTATGACGGAATGAACCTTATCAAGGAAAAAACCGGGAAAAATCGTTTTTTCCTGTCAAAAGAAGATCTTATAGACAGTGAATCCTATCTTAACGACCTTATCAGGAAAAAAATAAAATGATTGGAATTTCAAAGCTGTATTGTGCCACGGTTGAACCCTCGGACACCCTGCGCTATTCCCGGCATTCTGGGCAGCTCCCCTCCCATCTGCTCCAGTTTTCCATTGACAAGAAACCGGTGGTGGTCTGGAACATGACCCAGCGGTGCAATTTAAAATGTGTACACTGCTATGCCAGATCCGAAGATATATCCTATGACAATGAACTCACCCATGAACAGGCCCTGGCCATGATCGATGATCTGGCTGATTTCGGGGTACCGGTGCTGCTGTTTTCCGGCGGAGAACCTCTGGTGCATCCCAAACTGGTGGACTATGCCCGGTACGCCGTTGAAAAAGGCATGCGCGCGGTCATCTCCACCAACGGCACCTTGATCACCCGGGAAAAAGCAAAGATGCTCAAAGAGATCGGCCTGTCCTATGTGGGAATCAGCCTGGACGGCTTAGAAGAAACCCATGACAAATTCAGAGGAGTCAAAGGGTCTTTCCAAAAGGCCATGCAAGCCATTGAAAACTGCCAGGAAGCCGGCATTAAAGTGGGGCTGCGGTTTACCATCAACAAGCGCAATGTCCAGGACATCCCCGGCATTTTCGACCTGCTGGAACAAAAAAATATTCCCAGAGCCTGCTTTTACCATCTGGTGTATTCAGGCAGAGGCTCTGAGATTGCCAAAGAAGATCTCTCCCATGAGGAAACCCGTAAGGTGCTGGATCTGATCATGGACAGAACCCGCGATCTCCATGACAAAAACATGCCCAAGGAAATTCTCACCGTGGACAACCATGCGGACGGCCCGTATCTCTACCAGCGGCTGCTGGATGAAGACCCGGAACGGGCCGCCGAAGTGCTGGAGCTTCTGGAAATGAATGAAGGCAACAATTCCGGTCGGGGCATCGGATGTATTTCCTGGGACGGGGAAGTGTATCCGGACCAGTTCTGGCGGGAAAAATCATTGGGCAACATCAAGGACCAGCCGTTTTCCAAAATCTGGACCGATGAATCCAATGCATTTTTGATGAAACTCAAAGAAAAAAAGAAACATGTAAAAGGCCGGTGTGCCCGATGCCGGTGGCTGGATATCTGTGCAGGAAACTTTCGGGCCAGGGCGGAATCCGTGGCCAATGATCCCTGGGATGCCGACCCGGCCTGTTACCTCACAGACCAGGAAATCGAAAAGGAGAACTAAGATGCTGTTTCCCGATTACAGAGCCAGGCGGATGCGGGCCACTCCCAACTTCAGAAAGATGATCCGAGAGACAACCCTTTCCAAAGATGATCTGATCCTGCCCCTGTTTGCCGTGGAGGGCAAGGCGGTCAAAAAACCCATTGAATCCATGCCCGGCCATTTCCAGCTCTCAAAAGATTACCTGGTTGACATGGCAAAGCAGGCAAAAGAAGCTGGTATTCCCGCCATTATCCTGTTCGGGGTGCCTGATAAAAAAGACCCCCTGGCCACCCGGGCCTATGCTGCTGACGGCATTGTCCAGAAAACGGTTGCCCGTGTCAAGGAAGCAGTGCCTGATCTTGCCGTGATAACCGATGTCTGTCTGTGCGGATATACCGACCACGGCCACTGCGGGGTGGTGGAAAACGGCATTATCGACAATGATGCCTCCCTGGACCTGCTGGCGAAAACCGCGCTTTCCCATGTCCGGGCC
>JAABUB010000101.1 GCA_011389575.1 Desulfotignum sp.
TGGCAAAGATCTCGCCGTTTCTTTCCAGGGTAATCTCATCCCCTTCATTGATCTCGGCGGCATCTTCCTTGGCGACATCCAGCATCACCGGAACCGGCCAGAATGTACCATCAGCCAGCAGGTAATCTTCACATACACCTTTCCAGTCCGCTTTGGTCATGAAACCGCTCAACGGGCTGAAGCCACCGATTCCCAGCATGATCAGATCACCTTTTACCTGGGAAGAGATTTCGATCTTTTTCAGATCCCGGGCTTTTTTGAGTTCCGCTTCCAGCTCATCACCTTCAAGCTTGCAGCATACCAGACCTTTTCCACCGTGGGGGGCTACTAATTTAGACATATAACGCATTCTCCTTACAATTTATGTATTAACCCAAACCTAATAAATGTTGTTTCAACATTTATTTAAAATTTTTAATAAAAATCTTGTAAGATTTAATGATGATTGGCAAATTTGTCAAGAATTTTATTTATTTATCTGTAAAACCCGGGAAATATCCTGCATGGCCCGGGCATGGAAGTCTGCTTCAAGGCCGGGATTTTTAAAGGCTGCAAACACGGTTCCGGCAGCCCGGGCAGCCTGCTGGTCATATAAGGAATCTCCGATAAACAAAATCTGATCCGGAAGCAGAGAAAACCGGGCCATGATTTTTTCCAGCTGTTCTGGATGGGGTTTGGCCTTTTGCACATCAGCCGCTGTAACCACCATGTCAAACATATCATCCAGGCCGTAATCCTTGAGCACCTTTTCCATGGTGTCGGTGCGGTTGGTGGCAACAGCCCGGATATAGCCATGGGCTGCCAGGTCGGCCAGAAGCTGTGTAAGCCCGTATTCCATTTCCATGTACGGAATGAATTTATGGTACCCGATCTGCTTGAGGCAATGAAACACCGGATCATGGTCGGTGCTGTCGGCAAACAGGTATGACACCGCATTGGCAACCGTCATCATGTGCACCTGTGCAAACTGCTCATCTGTCAGAGATGGTCTGTCAAAATGCGCCAGCACCTCATTATAAAATTTGCGATTGGCCAGGGCTGTATCAAACAGCACCCCGTCACAGTCAAATACCACAGCCTTTATATTTGATATATTCATACGTATCTCTTTTTTTTGGGGTTTGGATACAAAAAGGGGAAAAATCAACTTATGACCCCAATATTTATGATCCCGGCATTTACCGTTTCACACAGTCCTTCTTCATGAAGGATCTTTTTCCCATCCACATGGTTCACCCGCACCGCACCCATGAGGGCATTGGTCAGAAAGATATTGGAAAAGGATGCCAGATCATGGGCATGAATGGGTGTATATTCTGCCACATAGCCCTGGCGCTCCAAACCGGATACGGCCGCTGCCAGGGTCACGCCGGGAAGTGCATGGGCTGACTCCGGTACAATGACCTGCCTGTCCTGGATGATCAGAATATTGCAGGTACTGGTTTCCGAAACAGTCTGATCAGGATTCAGAATCAGGGCTTCATCACCATTGTTGTTTTTTGCATATCGGCCTGCCTGATCATAAAACAGGTAATTCAATGTCTTGTGGTCTGCCAAGGGAGTGTACCTGGGATACGGATAGGTCACAAGATCCAGTCCGGTTTTATCCAGGACCGTAAGGCGGTGGCGGTAGGGCCTGGCAAAGGCGGCCAGAAATCCTGGTTTTGCCATGATAATCTTTACCGCTGCTGTACCGGTTTCCAGGTTGTTTTCTTTTACCAGCAGGTCCACCACCCTGGACCAGGTGATATCCGGCGGATCTGTACCGAACAGTGCCTGCCAGGAGCGGCACATGCGCTGGATATGGGCGGTCAGCCGCACAGGATCTGCTTTTTCCACCCGGATGGTCTCAAAAACCCCTGCCCCGTACTGAAATCCCGGAATGTCCGCCGGCGCCACTGCCTGGTCCTGGTCCACCATTTTCCCGTTGATCCAGGCTCTGGGACTTTTTTGGCAATGGCCGTCTGCGCCCCGGGTCAGGGTTTCCATAATGGTCTGCCCCTTGTCCAGGGTTTCCTGAAACTCTTTGTGGGGATCGGAATCATACACAATGCCGCCCCCCACAGAAAAATATATCCTGTTTTCCCTTATTGTGGCCGTGCGGATGGCAATGGACAGGTCCATGGTGTCATGAAAGCTGATATACCCGATGGAACCGGTATACACATGGCGCTTGACCGGTTCCAGTTCATCAATGATCTCCATGGCCCGGATCTTGGGACACCCGGTGATGGAGCCTCCGGGAAAACAGGCCTTTAACAGGTCCATGCCGGTGCTGGAAGGGCAAAGTGATCCCTGGACAACCGACACCAGATGAAATACGTTGTCATAGGATTCCAGTCGTTTGTGTTCCACAACTTTTACCGACCCATGGGTGGTGACTCTGGACAGATCATTGCGCATGAGATCCACGATCATGGTCAGTTCTGCATCATCCTTGATACTCGAGCAAAGCATCTCACCGTTTTTTTTGTCTTCTTCCGGTGTGGTTCCCCTGGCAATGGTGCCTTTTATGGGCCGGGTCTCCACCTGATTCCCCGCCTGCCGGACAAACCGTTCGGGTGAGGTGGAAACAATCTGGTGGTCCCCTGCCTGAATATATGAAAAAAACGGGGCTGGATTCCGCTGGAACAATGCCAGAAACAGGGCATAGGCATTGCCTGAAAACCCGGTTTCAAACCGCTGGGACAAATTGGCCTGGTAGATGTCTCCAGCCGTAAGGTACTGGATGATTTTTTTTACCGCGGCCAGGTATTCGCTTTTTTCAAACCCGGACACAAGTCCCCTGGCATCAATACCAAACCCTGTACCAGTAGTATCTGCTTGCCGGCTATCTTCCCATAATTTGTGTTTTAACCGATTGATATAGGTCTTCGGGGGCTCATCAGATGCACTGTTTTCCAGGATGGGAATAAAAAGGGTGGTGTTTTTTGAAATCGTGTTCTGTACCAGAATCATGGACGGGGCATACACACAGATATCGGGCAGACCCGTTCCCACACAGGTTTTCGGCAGGTCTTCGATCAAATCCTTGAGATCATAGGCAAAATATCCCATAAGACCGGCTGCCATGGGCGAAAGGTTTGCTGCATCTTTCAGATGACAGTGATCCAGCAGGGTCTGCAGGCAGGCAAAGGGATCTGTATCCAGGGTCCAGGTATTTTCCCGGCAGGTAACGGCAATTTTTTTACCGAATGCCTTTATGGAAAGCCATGGCAGAATTCCCAGAATATGATACCGGGATGCATCCAGGTCTGCGCCGGATAAAAGCATCACCGTGCCCGACATATGGCTGAATCGGGCGGCAAACTGCCCAAGGGGTTCAGGCAGGTCAATGTCTTCCTGCCAGACAGAAACCACCTTTGGCAGTTGTGTCACCCACTGGTTCATCTCAGAAAAGGATTCATCCGTTTTTCATTCATCAATGTAGTTTCCGGGCCGTGTCCGGTATAAACCACGGTGTCATCCGGCAGGTTCAGCAGCTTTTCTTTGATACTGGCAATCAAGGTATCGTAATCCCCGCCAGGCAGGTCGGTCCTGCCGATGGATCCGGCAAACAGGGTATCACCTGCAAACAGATGGCCCTTGGTGTAAAGACAGATACCGCCCCTGGAATGACCCGGCGTGTGCATCACCGTGAGGGTGATGCTGCCGAAAGACACCTTATCCCCGTCCTTGAGCAGCATATCAGGCTCCGGGGAGTTTTCAGCAGCCAGACCGAACGACGCAGCTGATCTGGACAATTCCGAGAGCATGGGGGCATCGTCGGGATGGATGGCCAGAACCGCTCCGGTGACCTCTTTCAGCTTTTTATTGGCACCCACATGGTCAAAATGGCCGTGGGTATTGATGATGTAGGTGACTTTCAGTTCTGCTTTGGCAAGCTCCATGAGTATCCGGTCTGCTTCATCTCCCGGATCGATCACCACCGCTTCTTTGGTTTGTTCACATCCCAGAATAAAACAATTGGCCATGATGGGACCGACTGACAGTTTTTTTATTATCAAAACACCCTCCTTGTGGTATTGCGTTTTATGTATTTACATTATGTATCCGGGATACATTTACCGGTCAAGGGACAGGCGGATCTGGTCTAATATGCCATTGATAAATGGACCAGATTCCCGGGTTCCGTATTTTTTTGCGATATCCACTGCCTCGTTTATGGTGACCGAAGGGGGGATATCCAGGTGTTTGAGCAGCTCATAGGTGGCAATGCGCATGATATTGCGGTCCACTCCCGGCATCCTGGAAATTTTCCATTTTCTGGAATAGGTTTCAAGCAGCTGATCAATCTCTTGAAAATCTTCGTGGACCCCCTTCACCAGGTCCAAAAAGAACGGTCTTACCGCTGGTGTGAGCAGGGTTTCATTCTCCCGACAGAAAGCATCCATATCTGCCTGAAAATCTTTGGACGGGTTCATGTCCACAAAAAACAGGGCCTGGAGCGCCAGTTCCCTGGACTGTCTGCGGTCACCCATGAATTATGCCATTTTCCCGAGGATTTCTCCCAGATTGGCCATTTCAATGGCACCCATGGCCACCTCGAATCCTTTGTTGCCGGCTTTGGTACCGGCCCGTTCAATGGCCTGTTCAATGGTTTCCGTGGTCAGAATGCCGAACATCACCGGCAACCCGGTATCCAGGCTCACACTGGCAATGCCTTTGGACACTTCTGCGCACACATAGTCATAATGGGAGGTGGCTCCCCTGATCACCGCGCCTAAGCAGATAATGGCGTCATATTTATTCTGGGAGGCCATTATCCGGGCTGCCAGCGGTATTTCAAAAGCGCCGGGCACTTTGACAACAACAATATCCTGGTCTTGGGCACCGCTGCGGATCAGTGCATCCAGTGCCCCGTCCACCAGCTTTGCCGTAATAAAATCATTGAACCGGGACACAATAATGCCGAATTTTTTTCCCTGGGCGGTAAGTTTTGCATCGATAATCTGTGGCATGAAATTTTTCCTTCATCCTAAACGTTAGCAGTGTTGGTCCATGTGGAGCAGGTGGCCCATTTTGGCCTGTTTGCATTGCAGGTACCCCTGGTTGTAGCAGTTGGGGGCCACTTCAATGGGAATCTGTTCTTCCACGGACAGGCCATACCCTTCCAGCCCCACCATTTTTTTGGGGTTGTTGGTCAAAAGCCGCATTTTTTTCACCCCCAGGTCCACCAGCATCTGGGCCCCGACCCCATAATCGCGCATATCTGCGGCAAACCCGAGTTTTTCATTGGCCTCCACAGTATCCATTCCCTGGCGCTGGTATTCATAGGCCTTGAGTTTGTTCACCAGGCCGATACCCCGGCCTTCCTGGCGCAGATACAATAGTACGCCGCTGCCCTCCTCTTCCATCATGGCCATGGCACAGTGCAGCTGGTCCTGGCAGTCGCACCGCTGGGATGAAAAAATATCTCCGGTCATGCATTCGGAATGCACCCGCACCAGAACAGCTTTATCCGGGTCGATATCGCCTTTGATCAGGGCAATGTGGGTGAGGTTGTCCAGGTCATTTTCATAGGCAATGATGGTGAATTCGCCGCCCACCTTTGTGGGAATAACGGTCTGGGCCGCCCGTTTCACAAAACTTTCCGTTTTCAGGCGGTATTTCACCAGATCTGCCACCGTACAGATGCCGATATTATGTTTTTTTGCAAATTTTTCCAGAGAAGGCATCCGGGCCATGGTGCCGTCTTCATCCATGATCTCGCAGATCACACCTGCAGGCTTGAGACCGGCCAGCCGGGCAAGATCCACAGACCCTTCGGTTTGGCCCACCCGGACCATCACCCCGCCGTCCCGTGCCCGCAAAGGAAAAATATGCCCTGGCCGGGCAATATCCGCAGGGGTGGTATCATCTGCCACTGCCGTTAAAATGGTGGTGGCCCGGTCTGCTGCCGAGATCCCTGTGGTAACCCCTTTTTTGGCTTCAATGGATACGGTGAACCCGGTTTCAAACTGGGAGGTGTTGTTTTCCACCATCATGGGCAGGTCCAGACGGTCTGCAATACTGGAGTCCAGGGAAAGACAGATCAGCCCCCTGCCGTATTTTGCCATGAAATTTATGGCCTCCGGGGTAACCGCCTCTGCAGCCATGGTGAGATCCCCTTCATTTTCTCTGTCTTCATCATCCACCAGAATGACCATCCGGCCTTTTTTTATATTTTCAATTGCCTGTTCAATGCGTAAATGCGGCATATCTGATCCTGTCCTTTGGTTATAAAAATCCATTCTTTGCAAGCAGCGCCATACTGATATCTGATTTTCCTGTGCCGGTATGCATGGCAGTGGTTTGCGTTAAAAATTTTCTCACATATTTTCCCAGCATGTCGGTTTCAATATTCACCCGGTCCCCGATATGCTTGATACCGATGGTGGTGCGCCCGGCGGTGTGGGGAATGATACTCACACAAAAATCTGTTTCTGTACACTGGTTGATGGTCAGGCTGATCCCGTCCACAGCCACAGATCCTTTTTCAATCATTTCCCCGGTCAGGGACCTGTCCACGGCAATGGTCCAGACAACGGCATTGCTGTTTTTCTCCATGGCAGTGATGGTGCCGGTGCCGTCGATATGGCCGGAGACCAGATGGCCGTCAATGCGCGCGGACAACTGCATGGCCCGCTCAATATTCACCCGCATGCCCGGTTTGGCGGTTTTAAAGGTGGTCCGAAAAACGGTTTCAGGGGCCATGTCCACAAAAAAATCATTTTTCCCCAGACGGACCGCAGTCAGGCATGCCCCGTTCACAGCAATGGAATCACCGATCCTGGTATGGGAAAGGTCCAGATCACAACGAATGTGCAGCTCTTTTCCCTCTCCCCGGGATCTTACCTGCTGGATGGTGCCAAGGCTTTCTATGATACCGGTAAACATCTGGTTTTCTTTTCCCCGGGCAGCCGGCCCGTTATCAACTTTTAAGATATCCCTGCACCAGGATATCTGCATCACACCGTTTTACTGTTAGATTCTGCAGCACAGGGGCATCAGCCAGTCTTTCTACCCCTTTGCCTTCAAATACGGGTTTGCCATCACTTCCCCTGAGCAGTCTGGGGGCGATAAAATACACTATTTTGTTGACAATGCCCTCTGCAAGGGCATTTGCCGCCACCGTCCCCCCCCCTTCAATGAGCAGGCTGGTGATGGACATCCTTCCCAATGTAACCATGAGCTGACGTAAATCAAGCAGGTTGTTTTTCAGGCCTGTTTCCAGCACAACCACGCCTTTTTGTGCAAGGCGTTTTTTTTTTTGCGCTGGCGCATGGGGACCTGTTACCAGGATGGTGGGGGCATCTGAGCTTTGGTTGATCACCTGTGCATTTTCCGAGATGGAAAGACGGGTATCCAGGATCACACGGGCAGGATCACGGGTTTTTTTGCCGGAGATTCTGCAGGTCAAAGAGGGGTTGTCTGCATGCAGGGTGCCGGATCCCACCAGAATGGCATCCACCTGGTGCCGCAATTCATGGCCGAAGGCCCGGGATGCGGCACTGGTTATCCATCGGGATTCTCCGGTGGAGGTGGCAATACGCCCGTCCAGGGTGGCCGCGCATTTGAGGACCACAAACGGGGTTTTTTCATGGCGGACATACCAGAGAAAATCCTCCATCAACATCTCGGCCTGGTCCTGGAGAAGACCGGATACTGTCTGGACCCCGTTTTGGGACAAAAATGCCAGCCCCCCGGATGCTGCCGGGTTGGGATCCGGACAGGCCGCCACGACCCGGCGTATGCCTGCTGCCAGTATTTTGCGGGTGCAGGGCGGGGTTTTGCCAAAATGGTTACAGGGCTCCAGGGTCACAAACAGATCAGCCCCCCGGGCACGGTCTCCGGCATCCGCCAGAGCTTCCACTTCTGCATGGGCCATGCCTGCTGCCTTATGCCAGCCTTTGCCCACCACCAGGCCGTCCTTGACCACCACCGCCCCCACACAGGGATTGGGGGAGGTAAATCCTTTGCCCTTTGCAGCCAGGTGCAGGGCCAGCTGCATATGGTCATGATCGGTCATCTTGTATTTTCCGGCACCTGGTCTGATTCTTGGGCAGGGCTTTCTTTTGGCAGCAGGCCCTTGAGTTCCTGGATAAAGTCTGTGACATCCGTAAATTCCCGGTAAACCGAGGCAAACCGGACATAGGCAACATCATCCAGCTTTTTTAAGGCCTGGATGATTTTTTCTCCCACCACTTTGGATGATATTTCCCGCTCATTGGTATTGCGCAGTTCGCGTTCAATGCCGTCCACCATATCCTCGATGAGGTTCATGCTGATGGCCCGCTTTTCACAGGCTTTTTTAATGCCTTTCAGCACCTTTTCCCGGTCGTACTCTTCCCTTCGGCTGTCTTTTTTGATGATCATGACCGGTACCTGCTCCACCCGTTCATAGGTGGTAAACCGCTGGGAGCAGTCCTGGCATTCCCTGCGCCGCCGCACTTCCAGCTCGATTTTTCCGGGTCTGGAATCCACCACCCGGGTGTTGGGATTTTTGCAGTACGGGCATTTCATGGCCTGGATTTCCTTACAATTTTGTCAGCACCACCCCTGCCCTGTCAAACATGTCCAGGGCCAGGGGATCATCATAACCATCCCGAAAATACACTTCTTTTATGCCGGCATTGATGAGCATCTTGGCGCAGATGGAACAGGGGTGGTTGGTGCAGTAAAGGGTTGCGCCGGCCACGGCCACACCATGGAAGGCGGCCTGGATAATCACATTCTGCTCCGCATGCACCCCCCGGCACAGCTCATGCTTGACCCCGGAAGGTACAGCACGCTGCTCGCGCAGACATCCGGTTTCCCTGCAATGGGCCACGCCTGCCGGTGCACCATTGTATCCGGAGCACAGGATGCGCCGTTCCTTGACAAGCACCGCCCCGACCTTTCGCCGTATACAGGTGGCCCGGCCGGCCACCAGATCTGCAATACCCATGAAATATTCGTTCCAGGAGGGCCGGGGAGACAAATCAGGCAGCATCAGCAGTCTCCTGCATACAATGGATATTGGCGGCATAAATCTGCCACCAAAGGCCCTGTCTTTTTTACGGCAGATGTATCATCCAGAACATCACAGATATACCCTGCCATGGTCTTTACAGCATCTTCTTTCATCCCCCTGGAGGTGACAAGGGAAACACCGATGCGGATGCCGCTGGTGACAAAGGGGCCTTTTTTCTCATTGGGAACCGTGTTTTTGTTCACAATAATATCGGCACTGCCCAGGCGCTCTTCCGCTTCTTTGCCGGAAAATCCGTTCCGGGTAAGGTCCACCAGCACCATATGGTTGTCCGTACCGTCAGACACCAGTTTATACCCCCGGTTCATGAGTGCGGCAGCCAGTACAGCGGCATTTTTCACCACCTGTTTCTGGTATTGCACAAAGCCCGGCTGCAGGGCCTCATGAAAGGCCACCGCCTTGGCTGCAATCACGTGCATGAGGGGGCCTCCCTGGATTCCCGGAAAAATCTGGCTGTTGATCTTCCTGGCAAAGGTGTCCGACCCCAGAATCAATCCCCCCCTGGGTCCCCGCAGGGTCTTGTGGGTGGTGGAGGTGATCACATCTGCATGTCCCACAGGCGTGGGATGCACCCCGGCTGCCACAAGCCCGGCAATGTGTGCCATGTCCACCATGAGGTGCGCACCCACGGATGCGGCGATATCTGCAAACTTTTTAAAATCGATAATCCTGGGGTAGGCACTGGCACCGGCCACAATCAGCGCAGGCTGAAAGGTTTTGGCCAGATCTGCCACCTGGTCCATGTCAATGGTCTGGGTATCGGCAGACAGCCCGTAGTGGGAAAACTGAAACATTCTGCCGGAAAAACTGGCAGCCGCACCATGGGTGAGATGCCCCCCGTGGGTCAGGTCCATGGCCAGGATACGGTCTCCGGGTTCCAGCAGGGCAAAATATACGGCCATGTTGGCCTGGGACCCGGAGTGGGGCTGTACATTCACATATTGGGCCCCGAACAGTTCTTTTGCCCTGGCAATGGCCAGATCTTCTGCCTGGTCCACAAAATCACAGCCGCCGTAATACCGCCGGGAAGGATAGCCTTCCGCATATTTATTGGTGAGAATCGATCCCTGGGCCGCCAGCACAGACCGGCTGACCGTATTTTCCGAAGCAATCAGGTTGAGTGTCGATTCCTGGCGGCGGGTTTCTTTCTGGATTATCGCTGCTATCCGGGAATCATTTGTAACAAGATCTGCCATGTGCCCTTCCTTTTTCCTGTCCGGCAACACCTGATAACCAGGTGTTGTTCCTGAACAGGCCCGGGTTTGTCAGTCCTGGTTGTCCATGGACCGGATCCGGTCCAGGTGTCTGCCGCCGTCAAATGCCGTGTCAATAAAACCGTCCACCAGGGCATACGCCAGGACATCTCCGATGATCCGGCCTCCCAGTGCCAGGATGTTGGCATCGTTATGACGCCGGCTCATCATGGCGGAAAAAAGATCCGAGCACAGAGCGGCCCGTACCCCCGGATACCGGTTGGCCGCCATGGACATGCCAATGCCGGAACCGCACACCAGAATTCCTCTGGTAAACCGGCCTTGTGATATGGCAGCGGCAACTTTTTTGCCGTAATCCACATAATTGACCGAGGATTCACTGAAAGTGCCGGCATCCTCAACTGTATATCCTCTGGAAGACAGATGGGTGCGAATTTTTTCCTTTAATTCAAAACCGGCATGGTCACTGCCGATAATAATGGATGTATCCATGGAAATTCCCCGGAGTTTCAGGACTTGGATTTGATAAACTCGATGGCATCTTGAACCGTTCGCAGGTTTTCAGCTGCATCATCATCAATTTCAATTGCAAAAATTTCTTCCATGGACATGACAAGTTCCACAATTGTCAAAGAATCCGCTCCCAGATCTTCGATCAGAGAAGCTTCCGGCACCACATCTTCAATATCAATATCCGGAATTTTTTCCGCAATTATTTTTTTCACTTTGGTTTCAATCGTCATGAAAAACCCTGCTCCTTACATTTTTCTATGGGCGGCAACAGAAATGTTACACCTCATCTTCTGCCTTAACGTTTCTGTCCTTGTACGCACCGCATTCCGGGCAGGCCACATGGGGAAGTTTGGCTTCCTGGCATTCCGGGCATTTGGTCACGGTAGGGGCCTGGGTTTTGTAATGGGTCCGTCTTTTTCTGCCCCTTGCCTTGGAGCTTTTCTGCTTTGGTACTGCCATTGGTCTCTCCTAAAAGTATGCGTAAATTCATATTGTATTTTTCATCTTGCCGCATGATAATAAAACAAACCTAATTACCGTAATTTCAGGCATGTGTCAAGATCTAAACAAAATCCCTGTCAGGAGACAAAGATGGGATATGGTATTGCCTGTCGGACGGTTTTGTGATACCTAAAGGCGCGATTTTACAGATAAATATATTTTCAAGGAGATACCATGAAACCCGTTGTCACCCGCTTCCCCCCCTCTCCCA
>JAABUB010000102.1 GCA_011389575.1 Desulfotignum sp.
AAGCCACACCAGGTATCTGAGAAAACAGGCGATTTCAATCAGGGTGGCTCCCAGTTTCTTGGTATGGCCTTCAAAAAGCAGGTCATGGGACAACCAGGTCACAAGGCCGCTGGAAAACACCCCCATGCCCAGGTGAAAAAAATCAAATTTTCCGGACAATGTTGTCCAGAAAAGAAGCATCACAAAAAAGGTAAAAACAACCGGCATAACTCTACCTCTCCGGCGTTGTTACAAACTGACCACCATTTTTGTCTGTTGAAAATTCGGTATAAGTATCCATATTCGGTTGGTGTGTGCCTCCTTTGTCAGCCTGTGCCGGCTGCGGGTAAACGCCAAGCGCCTGCAACTTGGATCACAGATTGTTCACCAGGCGCTGATACTTATTTTTAGCCAAGTCATAGCATCAAAATTTTTCCCGTTCAAGTAAAAAGAAAAAAATATGCCCTGGCAGTCCATGAACAATTGGCATGAATATGCTTTTTTATCTACCGGCTTTTTCCCTTTGTTCGATTTTGGTTGACAAACAGAAGACCCTATTCTAATCGTATAAATAAAATCTTACTGAAAATAATGACAGGAGGGCAATATGGCGGTAAAAATGATGCATTACTGGACAGTCATTCCTTCGGAAAACCATGCCTATGCCGATTATATCATCAATGCGTTCATACCGGGCATCAACCGTCTGGGCATGTATACCGCGGCAGGGTGGTCCGTGATTGTGGGTTCCTACAGCGAAGTGATCCTGGAGGTGGTCAGTGAAGATCTGGATCAGATGGAAGCCGCCCTCAAAAGCGAGGAATACCGTCTTCTGAAATCAGACCTGCTCAATTTTATCAAAAACTACAAAACCAAAATCCTGGTGCCTTTGAAAAAAGACCAGGCGTATTCCATCGATTATGGTGCGGATACGATCAAATTCAACCAGGTCTGGGATGTTATTACCCGGGAAAAAGACGACTTCAAACGATACCGGCACTTTGTAAAAAATGAGTTTTACCCGGTGCTGGAAAAAATCGGGGTCAGAATAGCCAGCGAATGGGAGGTACTCATCGGCGATGGTCCCAGAACCATCTGCGAAGGACGGGTCAACGATGTGGGCTCCCTGATATCCGGACTTCAGGGTGCCGGGTTCCGTCAGGTGAAAGACAAACTCAAAACCTATGTTGAGAACTATGAAAGCCGGATCCTGTCCTTTCACATCCGCAGACAGTCCGACGATTCTTCAGAAAGCTACCAGATCATCGATGATTGATATCTATGACCCCGCAGCTCTTTACGGCTGTATTGTTGAACCGGCCGGAAAACCAGACGGTTCTGCCGGAAAAGGAAAATGACAATGCGTAGAGGAGTAACAAGTGAATGGTGACAGGCAACCTGCGACCATTCACTTGTTACCTGTCACCATCTGCCAATTGCCTGTTGGCATCCCGCCATAACATCACGTCCACCCCGTCTTGATAACACATACCCCTTGACTGAAAGCGGAATCATGGGGTCTCTGATTTGTCCCGCCAAAAACAAAAATTGACAAAAAATAATCAATGAATTATTCTGTACAAAACAAATGTACAGAAACAGGATTTTATCAGGGGGTGACGATGCCGCAAGTGAATATTACTGAGTTTCGCAACCATCTTCCGCATTACATGAAACAGGTACAAAAAGGGGTTGAATTTCTGATAACAAGCCATGGGAAGAAAATTGCCCGCCTTGTACCTGAAGGCAATGCTGCAAAAGAGGCACACAACAGGCTTATGAAATTAAGGGGAACAATGATCAAAGGAGATATTTTAGAACCTGCCGGGGCACAATGGAATGCAGACGCAGATAATTTGTGATACCCATATTTTGATCTTCTGGCAGGATAACCCAAAGCGCCTGAGCAATGCTGCCCAAGCTGCCATTGAAACGGCAATGAATGATAAAACGCTTGCCTGTTCAGATATTTCATTCTGGGAAATTGCCATGCTTATCCATTCCGGTCGATTGCGAAATGACATCTCGCCGGTACAGTACATGGCGGATCTGTGTCTGGCTTTATCCTTGACTGTTTTGCCGATTACGCCGGAAATAGCATCCCTGTCCCAGGGAAACTTCTTTCATCATAATGATCCTGCCGACCGGCTTATTGCAGCGACTGCAATCCATCATAATGCCCCTTTGATCACTGCAGATAAAAAGCTGAAAAAATTAGAACCGCTGACAGTGATATGGTGACCCCTGAGATACGCACGTATGATTTCCAATACAAAAAATCCAAAAGACAGCTCGGAGATCCTCGCCCTGCTGAAATCACATGAACCGGTGCAAGGCAGGACTGTATTTTAACATTATCCTGAGAGGCTTTGTTTTGAAAACAGTTTATTTAGACGTGAGTGTCTTATGAGACCGGCAACCCATAAAGACATGGATGATTCGTATTTCGATCACATTCCGAAAGCTTGCACAAAAATATTTGAACATGTTTACCATTGCTCCCATAAAAAGACCGATTCAGAGGAATCATAGAAATCTGAGAAGATATTGATAGGGTTTTTCCGGATGGGTTAGAACGTTACCCGGCTTCTGGACGCCGGTAAGAGAATAGATCCGGAACAGTGCCACCCCGTCCAGGCAGGAAATTTCGGCAATGCCGTTTTCCCGGCATATTTTCACCATTTCCAGGATGGATCGCCCCAGATAATTTTCAGGGTGTTCTTCACTCGGGCCGTAAAAATCAACATGTTCAAAATCCGGCAGATCAGCAGACCGGAAAATTGTTCTGCCATTCATTATTGCGGTTTTCCCGAAGTCAAAGGCATGGATTCGTTTTTTAGATTTGTATACCGAAGACCCTTGTCCATAGGTGTTCGACCAGAGTCGGACATAGAACGGGTCCTTTTTCCTTTGTCTCAACGGAGCCAGAAAGTACACGCTCCTGATCAGCGACTTTGGCTGTGCAAAGTCGGACACGGTTACAAAAAAGATAGCTTCACCCTTGTCAGTCGTTTGATAACAATCCACCAGCTTAAACATCTCAGAAGATGGATCGGCCAGTTTGTTAAAGGCGATTCGAACTTCACGGGCAGCAATGATTTGTTTTAACCGGTCTTTTTTTTCATGCACCTGCCTGAACCTGAAGCGATCAAGGAAATCGGCGTTATAGGAACGCTGTTTGCGCATATCCCAAAAGACGGCTTTTGCTGAATATCCGGCAATAATCAAAACGGCAACGGATATGATCAGAATGAGAATATTTTCCAAACAGTCTCCTCAACGGGTCGGGTAGTGCCCATTTTTAAATGTTTTACAACACCTGTCTGCCTGATCTTGCCACATTTCGGACATGAAATTTCAATCGGGCCTGCATTTGTATAAAATATTTTTTGAACCATATATTATTTTTCAGGAGGCCTGTCCAGTCTTCAGACATTCTAGAAGCGTTTTTTTGAAAGGCTCCTCAATTAACCGTTTCATATCCGGTGTGAACGGTGCAGACCTGGCAATTGCTGCAAGCAGCCGTTTCAATTTCTGGATACTGGCACCGGCCAAACCGGTATGTATGGATGGAAGGTCACTTTCTATTGTGGTGTGCAGGCCCTGTTCAAGGGTGCCTAAATAGGTTTCTTCATCAGGATGTTCCAGAAAATACGGGAAATAACCATATCGCAGATACTGCTCAAATACCGGCAGTATTTTCAATTTCCGTGCATCCAGCTTCCGGGTGATTTCAAAGCTGTGTTTTTCATGATCTCCAAGGATGGATGCCATATCAAGGGCTGGAAAATGAATACGATGTTTCAATGCAATAAATTCCCGCAAAGACAGGCCTGACCCCAATGATACTATACGCTTGCTGTTTTTTGGGGGAGTATTGAAAAGGGGTTGTGGCATTTTTGGAAACCCCTTGTTTTTATTGTGGTGCCGGAGGCGAGATTTGAACTCGCACACCTTTTCAGGCGGAGGATTTTGAGTCCTCTGCGTCTACCAATTCCACCACTCCGGCACAGAAAATATTTAATAGTGAAAAATGATACACTTGTCAATAAGTTTTCAAGGCCAACCCAAATAGATTTTAAAATATTTTTATTACATAGTTACAGTAAAAAAAGAACCAATCTTCCCATCTGCTGCCGTAATAAGGTTAGATGTATGATGCAAAGAAAAACAAAAATTGGAACATAAACTCAAACAGACCTTAAAAGGCAAGATGAGGGCAGGAGCCCTATCATGAAACTGACCCGGCGTTGATTGCCGAAATAAAACGGTTGCGCCGGAAGCCCAATAATGGGAAAAGGTAGTCAAGACTTTGTAAGACACTTTAGGGATGGATTAATGCAAGACAAAACAAAAGACATCGAAATCCGTTGGGCAAAACAACTGCAAAAAGAACATGGGCGGATCTGTTACAGCCAATGCATTTCATTGCCCACGCCGTTGGTCAGTATTGTTTGTGGAAAAAAACGATTGGCTTTTTGGGAATCAAATAATCGAGAAATTTCCGTTTCCAGGGATTTGATTGTGAACAATCCCTGGGAAATTGTTCTGGAAATATTCAAACATGAGATGGCCCATCAATACGTAAGTGAATACTTTGATAACGCTGACTGCCATGGGCAGAATTTCAAAACTGCCTGTGAAAAATTAGGGGTCCATCCGGCATTTGCCGAGAGAAGCGCTTTTGATCAAGAACATATAGCGGCCTTTAGGGGCACCCTGCCTGAAAAGGCGCAAAAAATGTTACGGCGGGTGGAAAAATTGTTGGCTTTAGGGCAATCAAGTAATGAATCTGAAGCCCGGGCAGCATCCAAAAAAGCCAACTATCTGCTGAACAAATATAATCTGGACCGGATTGCCAGAGATGAAACCGATTCTTCAGACATCAGATATTTGTATCTTCGTACCAACAAAAAGCGTATGGAAAGCATTGAAAAACAGATCCTGAGTTTTTTGGAGGAATACTATTTTGTAAATTGTGTAATCGCACAGATTTATGACGTCAAAACCGATGAAGAATATAAGGCAGGGGTACTGATAGGCAATAAAGAAGCCCTGGTGGTGGCTGAATATGTTTATCGGTTTCTTTTGAATACATCCAAAGAATTATGGAAGGATTTCCGGAAAAAACATTTTGGACAGCGGACAGGAAAGGTGGCTTTTGATTTGGGCTTCATGAAAGGCATAAGATCTAACCATGAGATGATGTTCAAAGAATATGATGATGCCAAAACCAATGGGCATACATCCTTGCCGGTCGCTGCAGTAAGGGCGTTGCGTGTTAAATGTCAGGCAGAAAACAACCTTGAAAGAAGGCGCTTGTTCCCCCGGCTGCAAAGGGCGCGGACTTCCTTCCGGATGGATAAAAATGCTTTTTCCCAAGGTATGGAACAGGGGAAAAGAACCCATATCAATCAGCCTGTTGTACATAAAAAGACAGGGATCACCGCATTGCTGAATAGCGGACACAGTCATTAAATTACACACAAAAACAGTTTCCAGTAAAATGCTGAAAACCTTGATAGTTTTGGTGCCGGCGGCGAGGCTCCAACTTCTTCTCTTAATAAAAAAGCAGCTTTGTCATTAAATTTGCTGCGGTCAAAAGGCAACTTTTTTACTTGTTTTGATTACGTCATGAAGGGTTTGACTGATGATGTCAGATAATATGGTCCCCTGCCTGAGCACCCGGGGCGGGTCACAGGTGATATCCAGGATGGTGGAGCCGATGCCGCCTTTTAAGGTGCCGGCATCAAGGACCATATCCGCTGCCTGTATCAATTGCCGGGGCATGTCGCTGGTACAGCTGCAGCCGGGTGATCTGGAAAGGTTGGCACTGGTACCGGTGATGGGACGGCCGGCTGCTTTGACCAGTGCCCGGGCTACGGGATGAGACGGTATCCGGACACCGATTTTGCCTGTGCCGGCGGTGAGAAGCTCACAGACCCCGGGCTTTGCATCAAACACCAGGGTCAGGCTGCCTGGCCAGAAGGTGTGCATGAGTACTTTTGCCTGGTCCGGGATCCCGGCCACAATCTCCTCCAGGTCAGTGTGGTTGTGAACCAGGACCAGGAGGGGATTGTGTTTCGGCCGAAGTTTGATGGAAAAAATATTGTCTACTGCTGCCGGATCCAGGGCATCTGCTGCCAGGCCATACAGACACCGGGTGGGAAAGATCACCGTACCCCGGGTTTTTATGTATTCTGCGGCCTGGTTAACAGCATCCTGGTCAGGGTGATCCGGATGCACCTGGATCACCTGCTGTGTTTTTTTAAACCGGATATCAGGCAAAAGATGCAGCCTTTTTCGCTACTTTGGCGGCCATGTTCTGCTTGAATGCCAGCAGTTTTTCCGCCACCTTCGGGTCTGACAGCCCGATGATCTGGGCGGCGAAAATACCGGCATTGTGTGCACCGGATTTGCCGATGGCCATGGTGGACACCGGGATGCCCGGCGGCATCTGCACAGTTGCCAGCAGTGCGTCCAGCCCCTGGAGCGCAGAGGAGTCAATGGGAACCCCCAGCACGGGCAGGGTTGTGTGGGCCGCGATCACCCCGGCCAGGTGGGCTGCATGACCGGCCCCGCAGATCAGCACCTGGATACCGTTTTGTTTTGCCTGTGATGCCAGACGTGCGGCCTGGTCCGGTGTCCGGTGGGCCGATGCCACAGTGACGTAATAAGGAATTTCAAACTGTTTCAAAATGACCAGGGCTTTTTCCATGACAGGAAAGTCTGAATCCGATCCCATGATCACCCCGACTTTGGGTGGGATGGACAGGCGTTTGACTGCTTTGGCCCCGATGTCTTTGCGATAGAAATGCCCGGTAAACGAGATTTTGTCACACGCCTCATAGGCCGTGTCAATGGCCTGCTGCACCGTGTCTCCCAGGCTGGTGACCCCCAGAACCCGTCCGCCTGATGTGACCACCTGGTCTTTGTCCATGGCAGTGCCGGCATGGAACACCATGGTGTCTTGGATCCCATTGGCCGCATCCAGGCCGGAGATGGCATGGCCTTTTTCGTAAGCCCCGGGGTATCCGCCGGCAGAAACAACTACGCATACCGCTGCTCTGGGATCGATTTGCACTGAATGCTGGTGCAAAGTACCGTTGCAGCAGGCTTCCATTAAAGGGACCAGATCATTTTTTACCCGCATCAGAATGGGCTGGGTTTCCGGGTCCCCCAGGCGGGTGTTGAATTCCAGGACCTTGATTTTGTCCTTGTCCACCATGAGTCCGGCATAGAGTACCCCCTTGAACGGGGTGCCTTCTTTGGCCATGCCCTGGACCGCCGGGATCATCACCTCGTTCATGGCCTTGGCGCGCAGCATATGGTCCAGGACCGGGGCCGGGGAATAAGCTCCCATGCCACCGGTATTGGGGCCTTCATCATTGTCCAGTGCCCGCTTGTGGTCCTGGGATTCGGGCAGGGGCAGTACGGTTTTGCCGTCGGTGAAGGCAATGAAGGATGCTTCTTCTCCCTGCAGGCACTCTTCCACCACCACGGTGGTCCCGGCATCGCCGAATCGCTTTTCTGTGATCATGTCATCAATGGCCTGGTATGCCTCATCCAGGGTGGCGCAAATGATCACACCTTTTCCGGCAGCCAGGCCGTCGGCCTTGACCACGCAGGGGGCCCCTAAAAACCTGGCATATGCCTTTGCTTTGGCTGGATCGGTAAAGGCTTTTCCCATGGCGCAGGGAATATTGTATTTCTGCATATGATTTTTGGAAAACACCTTGCTGCCCTCCAGCCGGGCCGCAGATTTGCCGGGTCCGAACACGGCAAGGCCCTGTTCTTCAAATACATCGGCAATGCCTTTGACCAGGGGGCCTTCAGGTCCCACCACGGTGAGATCTATGTCATTGTCTTTTGCAAATGCAGCCAGGGCCTGGATATCTTCGGCATCAACAGGAACCGGTTCTGCCAGATCCCGGGTTCCGGCATTGCCGGGTGCGCAATAGATTTTTTCAACCAGGGGACTTTGGCTGATTTTCCATACCAGGGTGTGTTCGCGGCCGCCACCGCCCACTACAAGGATTCTCATTTGTTTCTCCTTAGGTTTGAATTGTTGTGTTCTTCAATGGCCAGCTGAACCAGTTTGTCCAGCAATTGTGAAAAAGAATACCCGGCTGCCCCGGCAGACTGTGGATACAGGCTGGTGGCAGTCATCCCTGGGATGGTGTTGGTTTCCAGAACAAAGATATCTTCTTTTTTCAGGATCATGTCGGTGCGGGAATAGCCTTTGAGAAAAAGAGCCCGGTGTGCTTTTGCTGCCAGATTCTGGACCCGGCGGGTAATTTCAGGATCGATGCGTGCCGGACAGATTTCTTCGGTTTCTCCTGCCACATACTTGGCGGTAAAATCAAAATATTCATGGCCCTGGCCCGGGATGATTTCAATCACGGGCAAAGCTTCCGGATTGTCGTTTCCCAGCACACCGCAGGTGAGTTCAACGCCTTTGATATAGGCTTCGATGATGATGGTGTCATCATGGGCAAATGCTTCCTGAATGGCCGTATCCAGGTCGTGTCCATTTTTTACGATGGTCATGCCCACGCTGGAGCCGGCACAGACCGGTTTGACCACCAGGGGCAGTCCCAGTTCCCGGATCACTTCCGCCGTGTCAATGGTATCATTGTCACGAAAAGACCGAAATTTGGGGGTGGGAATATCCGCTCCCTGATACAGGCGTTTGGCCAGCAGTTTGTTCATGGCCACAGCCGATCCCAGAACCCCGGCCCCCTGGTAGGGAATATCCAGAAGGTCCAGCAGTCCCTGCACCGTGCCGTCTTCTCCGAATGGGCCATGCAGGATGATCAGGGCTGCATCGATTTTGGGGGCATCCATGACCAGTCCGGGCAGATCTGTTTTGGGATCATAGCGCAAAATATCGTATTTGTCCTTGTCAAGGGCATCAAATACCTGATTGCCGCTGTTCAAAGAAACGGATCTTTCCGAGGATATGCCCCCTGCCAGAAGGGCGAGCCTGATTTTTTTCATTGTGGAATCCTTATCCCTGGATAATGGTTTGCCTTGCTTTTTCAAATTCTTCTTTTGTGATCAGATCTTTTTCATACAGGTCATCCAGTTGATGCATTCTGCGTTCTGTTCTGTCTGCCTCTGCTTCAATGAGAGGGGTGTTTTTCCGGTCACCGGGGCTGTCCGGCAGCAGCCCGGTATTTTCCTTTGCATTGATCTTGAACGCTGCAAGTCCGCCAAGCAGGCTGACTTCAATGTTTCGATCCTGCATCTGGGCATTGGAAAGTATATCCCTTAGCTGGGAGGAACTTTTCTTCATCCGCCGGTAAAAGAGCCAGGCAATAACAAGCACCAGGAAAGCAGTGCCGCCCATGATCCAGGGCAGGTAGGTGAATACCCCTTTCATGAATACCACAAAAAGCCCGATGCCTGCCAGCAAAAGCACGTGGAGCAGCAGGATGAAGTACCCGATAAATATATTTTTAAACAATCCTTCTTTGTCTGTTTTTTTCAGTTTCATGATATTTTTCTGATGATATTTTCCCTGTATTTGTCTGTGAGCAAAGGAGAGATACCTCCCCGGACTGTATCAAGTTTTGTCAGAAGATAATTGAGTTTTTTTTTGATTTCCCCATGCTGGACAGATGAGGAGTCCGTGGCTTCAAGCAGCAGCTCCGCCTCGGTGATTTTTTTCTTCATTTCCACTTCCGGCGGCAGAAACCCTGCATTCTTCAGTATTTTATACGCCAGCCGGCAGTCATCCGGAACCTGGCACTCATCTTCAAAAACAAGGGGTTTACCGCTGCCCGCCAAATTATCGAATGCCCCTTCTTTCTGGGCATTTTTGATTCGTTCTTCCACAATTTTTTCAAACCCGGGTATCATGTGATCTTGTTACTCCTGAACATAATGCATACAGCGCTGTGTAATAATTTATTTTTAATAATTAAGGGGTTATCCGATAAAAAGTTATTCAAGATATGTTCTTGTGATTAAGACCTGTAATTTTATTAAACCAGGCCGGGTTTTGCAAGCTATTTTCTTGACAGGCCATAGACAATACTGTACCAATACCATTTTAGATCACAGTATTAATTGTTACAATTTCATGAAATAAAATATTTTTCATAAACCAAAGCGTGCCAAAATATAAATACTAAAAAAATGAACCAGAAAAAAAATATATCAAAGATCAGAAATCTCGGTATTATGGCCCATATCGATGCAGGCAAGACCACTGTGACCGAGCGGATTCTGTATTATACGGGAAAATCCCATAAACTGGGCGAAGTCCATGACGGCGAAGCTGTCATGGACTGGATGCAGGATGAACAGGACCGGGGAATCACCATCACATCCGCTGTTACCACCTGCCAGTGGGATCAGTCCATGATCCAGATTATCGACACGCCGGGCCATGTGGATTTCACGGTGGAAGTGGAACGGGCACTGCGGGTTCTGGACGGGGCCATCGGTGTTTTCTGTGCTGTGGGCGGGGTGGAGCCCCAGTCTGAAACAGTGTGGCGCCAGGCTGACAGGTACAAGGTTCCCAGGATGGCTTTTGTTAACAAGATGGACCGAACAGGCGCGGATTTTTTTGCAGCAGTGGCATCCATCAAAGAAAAACTGGCAGCCAATCCGGTCATGCTCCAGATACCCATGGGGGCGGAAGACCAGTTTGCCGGTGTCATCGATCTGATTGATATGCAGCAGATCCGCTGGGACGATGAAAGCCTGGGGGCAACATTTGTCATAGAAGATATTGCACCGGAATATGCAGATCAGGCACAGGAATACAGAGAGAAACTGCTGGAAGCCGTATCTGAGCAGAATGATGGTATCATGGAAAAATATCTGGGAGAAGAAGAGATTTCCAGAGCTGAGCTGACAGCTGCTATAAGAAGTGCTGCCATCAGCCACAAACTGGTGCCTGTTCTTTGTGGCAGTGCCTTGAAAAACAAAGGTATTCAGCCCCTGCTCAATGCCATTCAAAGCTTTCTTCCCAGCCCGCTGGATGTACCGCCGGTGCGGGGAGTTGATCCGGAAACCAATGATGCCATCGACTTTCCTCCGGAAAAAAATGGTCCTTTGGCGGCCCTAATTTTCAAGGTTTCCATGATCGAGGGCCGCAAACTTTCCTTTGCCAGGATTTATTCGGGAAGGATTGAGGCTGGCGCAGATGTGTTCAATCCGGTTTTGAAGAAAAAAGAAAAGCTTTCCCGGATTCTGCTTATGCATGCCAACAAGCGCGAGCGGCTCAAAGAGGCATCTGCAGGAGATATCGTTGGGATTGTGGGGCTCAAGGATTCGGGCACCGGGGATACCCTTTGTTCCCAGGATCATCCGGTTTTTCTTGAAAGAATGGAATATGAAGACCCGGTGATTTCCATCGCCATAGAGCCCAAAACCCATGCAGACCAGG
>JAABUB010000103.1 GCA_011389575.1 Desulfotignum sp.
CAGTATATTGCACCCTACAGCAGGATCCTCCTGGTGGGCTGCAATGAATGTGTGACTGTCTGTGCAGCCGGCGGCAGAAAAGAGGTCGGCCTGCTGGCATCCGCGCTGCACCTGAACAGCCTCAAACAGGGCAAAACCATCGATATCAAGGAAATCACGCTGGAACGGCAGTGTGATCCGGAATATGTTGAAGAGCTGGCCCCCTATATTGACGGGGCAGATGCCGTGGTTTCCATGGCCTGCGGCTGCGGTGTGCAGTCCATTGCCGGCCGGTACAAGACTTCCCCTGTGTTTCCGGCGGTCAATACCCGGTTCATGGGGGCATCTCTTGGCCAGGGTGTCTGGGCTGAGCGGTGCAAAGGCTGCGGAGACTGCGTTCTGGGTATCACCGGCGGGATCTGTCCGGTGGCACGGTGCTCCAAACACCTGCTCAACGGCCCCTGCGGCGGGACCTCCAACGGCCAGTGCGAGATCAGTCCGGACGTGGATTGTGCCTGGCGCCTCATCTGGGAACGGTTGAAAGAACTGGGCATGGAAAACAGATATGAAGATCTTATGAATGCAAAGGACTGGAGACCTGGTGGCGCCGCCGGACCCGGAAAAATTATCAGGGAGGATTTGGCACAATGAACACAGAAAGCAGACTTGAAAAAATTCTGGCATCCGGTGAACTGGCAGTGACCTCTGAGTGCGGCCCCCCCCGGGGGGCACGGCCTGAAAAGGTCAAGGAAAAATCCGCTTTGCTCAAAGACCATGTGGACGGCATCAATGTCACGGACAACCAGACCGCCATGGTCAGGATGTCCTCATTTGCCGCAGCCGTGATTATCAAGCAGATGGGCCTGGACCCCATCATGCAGATGGTGTCCCGCGACAGAAACCGGCTGGCCATGCAGAGCGATATCATCGGGGCCTATGCCTTTGGCATCAACACCATGCTGTGCCTGTCCGGGGACCATGCCAAGTTCGGGGACCATCCCATGGCCCAGGGCGTGTTTGACCTTGATTCCGTTCAGATGATCAACATGGTCCGGCAAATGCGCGATGAAGAAACCTTTCAGGGGGGCGCCAAGATTGACGGGGCACCCAAAATGTTCATCGGTGCGGCTGCCAACCCCTTTGCCGATCCCTTTGAACTGCGGGTCATGCGCCTGGCCAAAAAAATCAAGGCAGGTGTTGACTTTATCCAGACGCAGTGTATTTTTAACCTTGATAAATTTGAAGAATGGATGAAAGGGGTGACCGACCGGGGCCTGGATGAAAAAGTGCATATCCTGGCAGGCATAACCCCCATGAAATCCGTGGGCATGGCCCGGTACATGAAAAACAAGGTGCCGGGAATGGATATTCCCGATGCGGTGATCAAGCGGCTGGAAGGGGTGTCCAAGGAACAGCAGCCGGAAGAAGGCATAAAAATGGCAGTGGAATCCATTGCGCGTATCAAAGAGATCAAAGGGGTTCACGGGTTTCATATCATGGCCATTGAATGGGAAGAAAAAGTGCCCCAGATTGTTGAACAGGCCGGGCTGTATCCCAGACCCGCCCTGTAGATGCAGGGTGGAACATACCAAAGACAAATACCAAAAGTCTTATCAGGACAAAAACTATAAGGAGATCGTAACATGAGCGAACAAAAACTCATTCTGGTTGTAGATGATGATCCGGATCTGGTGGAGGCTGTCTCCATGAAGCTGGAAGCCAAAAACTTCCGGGTGGCCAAAGCCTACGATGGTGTGGAAGCCATGGACCGCATCAAAGAGGAAAAACCGGCCCTGGTGATTCTGGATGTGATGATGCCCCGGAAAAACGGATGGGATGTATGCGAGGAGATCAAAAACAGTGATGCCCTCAAAAATATTGCCGTGGTGCTTTTGACCGCTGTGGCGGATTCGGTAAAAACCACCAGCTATACCCACCATGACGGCAAAACAACGCTGGCGGATGACTATATCCCCAAACCCATCGATCTGGATGAACTGATGGAGATCGTGAATGATCATTGCAGTTAAACTGCATTTTTTGTTTATTCTGCCTGCATAACCATAACGCTGTTGATGGCGGGAAGCACAAACGGCTTTTCGCCATCATGGCTTTTTGCATTGTATTGTGTGCCCGACCATGAAGCAGATATCCATCAACGGCATCCGTCTGGGCAGAAAAATGGTCCAGGCGGGCCGATATTCGGTGCCCGGAGAAAACAATACCCCTGTGTATCAGACCCTGGCCCGCCACCGGATCAATATGGTCTGTGCCGGACTGCATTGTGTGGACAAAATTCAGGTGTTTTCCTGCTGTCTGGAAGCAGAACACGGACAAACTGCGGCCCGGCTCCTGGAAGATGTCTCTGATCTGCCGGATGTGTGCATGGTCTCCATTTATCCCCACCACGGCAGTCCTGCGGTTCCCGGAACATTGCTGTGCATGCTGGGGCAGGCAGGCATCGGATTTGTGCACCTGGTGTCTTCCCATGCCATGGTTTGCGTGGTTATCGATATCTGTGACCAGGACCGGGTGATCTCCCTTGTGGAATCCGCCTTTGACCTTCCTCCCTCCCATACCCCCTATTTTCAGGAAATTGAAGAAGATATTTCCTGTTTTCTGCAAAAATATCCGGAGACCCGGGCCTTTTATGTGGAAGAAAAAATCAAGACTTATGGGATCGGGCTTACCCCCGGGCTGGAACTGCACCAGATCCGCTGCACCGGCAGAAAACTGCCAGATGCCGGGGAACAAATGGCTGATATGGCCCGGCTGGATAAAAAATTTTATTTTGTATCTGCCATGCCCGGACCGGAACATGCATATGATCTGTTTTTGCTGACAGATCCGGGTGCCGGCGGCACTTCTTTAATGACTGCGGATCTTGTCAGTTTTCACGGGCCCCATTTCGGGGACCGGTACAAGATTCTGGGAACGGCCATGGACTGTCTTGCCGCCGGCCGGGTACCGGTTATCCTGGTGGGATGCACCGGTGCCAGCATCAGCCTGGTGGTGCCCGCAGGCCGGGGACAGGATGCCCGAAACGCCCTTGCCGGGGGATTTGAAGCCCCATGAAACAAGAAAACCACAGCCCGGAAGAACTGTTCTGGCGGATCAGGCTGTTTGATTCTCTGTCCTATCCGTCGGTGATGATCACCCCGGACAAAACCGTGGTGGGGGCCAACAAAAAATTTTATGACGTATACAGCCTGTCTCCTGAAGACATCCTGGGCAAAAAGTGTTTTCATTCATTTTTGTACAAGGACACCCCCTGCAATTCAGACGCCTGTCCCATCTCCAAAGTGATCAAGAGCAGAGAAGTGGACACCTACACCCTCAAGCACCAGTACAAATGGGAGGAGCGGGTGTTTTCTCCGGTTTTGGATGACAGCGGGGCGGTGGCATTTGTGCTTTCCAGTATCCGGGACATCACCCGCACCAAATCTTTGGAAAACCAGCTCATCGGGGTCAAGGAGTTTATCACCCGGGTCATTTATGCCTCTGCCAGTGCCATTGTGGCGGCAGACCGGTCCGGAAAGATCGAGCTGATGAACTCCGTGGCCAAGGAATTGTTCGGGGCATATAACGGTGGTGAGGGCACCATCACCCATACGGAACAGCTGTATCCGCCTGGAAAGGCCAAGGAGATCATGCACATGCTGCGGGATGAAAAAATCGGCGGCAGGGGCAAGCTGATCATTCCCAGAACCACCATTGTCAATGCCAGAGGCCAAGAGATCCAGGTGGAGATGTCGGCGGCCATTATTTATGATGAAAACGGCAATGAATCCGCCACCATGGCCATCTACAATGATCTCAAGGACAAGATCAAGGTTGAAAAACAGCTCAAACTGACCCAGAAACAACTGGCCCAGTCCGAAAAAATGGCATCTCTGGGACAGCTGGCTGCCGGGGTGGCCCATGAGATCAACAACCCTTTGACCGGGGTGCTGTTTTATGCCAGCCTGCTTCTGGAGCGGCCCGATCTGGATGAAGATGCAAAAGAAGACCTCACCTATATTGTGGAAGATGCCAACCGGTGCAAAAATATTGTCAAAAGCCTTCTGGTATACAGCCGGAGTACGGATTCCAACAAGCGCATCGTCCAGACCAACGAGATTGTGGAGCAGAGCCTGAAACTGATCAGGGACCAGAAAAAGTTCCGCAACATCCAGATCCGGCGGTATCTGTCCGAAGAGATGATGCTTATCAATGCCGATACCAGCAAATTGAACCAGGTGATCATCAATCTGGTGATCAATGCGGCAGATGCCATGCACGGCAATGGCAAAATCACCCTGCACACCTACAAGGACAAACCCCATAAAAAGGTGTTTCTGGAAATAAAGGACACAGGCGAAGGTATTCCCAGAGAAAACCTGTCCAAAATTTTTGATCCGTTTTTCACCACCAAGGAGGTGGGAAAAAGCACGGGCCTGGGCCTGAGCATTGTGTACGGTATCATTGAAGAGCACGGCGGCAAAATTGCCGTCAAGAAAACCGGGAACAAGGGAACCACATTCATCATTGAATTTCCTTTGTACCTGCCCGCCGAACACGGGCCCCATTTTTGCGATCCCTCTTTGCTGGAATAAAAAAACAACGCCCGGTAACGGGTTTTACATGATAACAGGAAACTTGCTGATATGTCTGAATTACCGACCAGTGATGAAAAAAACACAGCCAATGGTTCCGCCCTGCAGGACAATGACCAGGATATCTTTTTTACGCCCAGGGTCCTGGTGGTGGATGATGAAGAACGGATCCGGAAGGTCTGCCACCGCCTGCTCACCCGGGAGGGCTGTGATGTGGCCATGGCGGACAACGGGATAAAGGGCCTGAAGATGATCGATGAGGCCCACTTTGATATCGTTCTGCTGGATCTGATGATGCCGGGGATGTCCGGCATGGATGTGCTGACCGGGATCAAGGCCCGGCACCCGGATACCGTGATTATTGTGATCACCGGATATGCCACCCTGGAGCATTCCATTGAAACCATGAAAAAAGGGGCGTTTGATTTTTTGTCCAAACCCTTTTCTCCCCAGGAACTGCGGCTGGTGATATCCAAAGCCATTGAATTTATCCGTACCCTTCAGGACATCTCCAGTGAGAAATCACGCATGCGGGTCATGGTGAATACCTTGAGAGAAGGGGTGTTGACAGCGGATCACCAGAAACGCATTGTTCTGGCCAACCCGGCTTTTTTAAAAATGATCGGATCTGACAAACGGTCTGCCATCGGCCAGGATGTCAGGGATGTTGTGAACGACCGGCGGATTCTGGAAATGATCGACCAGGCCATTGCACAGCCCGGGGACCAGTTTGCTGAAATCACCGATGAGATCACCCTGGCAGCGGAAGGCGATCAGGATGAGCGGGTCATCGGTATCCGGTGTATTCCTTTCCGGGACCGGCTCAACCGGAATCTGGGGGCGGTAACCGTATTCCATGATATCACCGCCCTGAAAAAAATGGACCAGCTGAAATCAGATTTTGTGTCCATGGTGGCCCATGAAATCAAAAGTCCCTTAAATTCCATTCTCATGCAGCTCAAAGTGGTCCTGGACGGCCTGGCAGGGGATCTCACCGAAAAGCAGACCCAGATCCTGTCCAGGAGTGCTGACAAAATCACCTCTCTTTCAGACCTGGCAGCAGAGCTGCTGGATCTGTCCAAAATTGAATCCGGACTCATCAACCAGGAACGAGAGGAGCTCAATTTGTCCCGCCTGATTGCAGAACAGGTGCAGTTTTACCGGGGACAGGCTGATGCCGGGTCCATTAACCTCACCAAAAAATCCTGCCCGGATGACATGTTTGTCATGGGCAACCGCACCAATATCGAAGAGGTGCTGGCCAACCTGATTTCCAATGCCATCCGGTATACCCCTTCCAATGGTAAAATAACGGTATGGTGCGATAAAGACGAAGATTTTGTCAATATCCATGTGGCAGATACAGGGCTTGGCATACCGGAAGAATACAGGGCCCAGATATTTGACCGGTTTTTCCGCATCAAGAATGAAAAAACCCGGTATATCAACGGTACCGGCTTAGGGCTTGCCATTGTAAAAAGTATTGTGGAATCTCATCACGGCACAATCCAGGTGTCCTCACAGGAAGGCCAGGGCAGCCATTTCACGGTGAGTCTGCCCAGATCCCAGTACAAGATATAAGATATCCCAGTACAAGATATAAGATCGAAGGTCATAAGATAGAAGATCCGGCTTTTTTTCTTGTCATTTGGATGAAAAAATCATATGCATGGCATGAACAAAGGGAATTTGATTTTCTAAAGCGGGGTCTTGCGTGCACAAAGATGCCAGACTGGAAAAAAGCGAGCGGCTGAACCTGGTACTCACCACCATCCGGGATGTGGGCCGGCTGCTCATCAGCCAGGGAGACAAAGGCAGACTGGTCCAGGGAATCTGTGATATCCTGGTGGGCAAACGCGGGTACTATAACGCCTGGATCGGCCTTATGGACCAGGACGGCAGGGTTTTTCTGGTGGCGGATTCCGGGTTTTCCGGCCGGTTTGAAAAGGTGCGCAGCCAGATCCTGGACCAGAAATTCACCCGGTGTATCAAAAAAGCTTTGGCATCGGATCAGGTGTTTGCCGTCCTGGATCCGGTAAAAGAATGTGCCCGGTGTCTGCTTGCCCAAGGGTATGCAGACCGTGGCGGACTGGCCGTAAGCCTTGTCCATGAGAAGCGCAGTTTCGGGTTCATGGTATTGTCCATTCCCGGGCATCTGGCAGCCGACCTGACAGAAAAGCATATTGTCAAGGAGATGGCTGATGATATTGCCGCAGCCCTGTACCGCCTGGACCTGGAAGAAAAACAGAAAAAAGCGGAACTGGCCACAAAAAAAAGCCGGGCCCGGTTCAAAACGTTGATTGAAAATTCTCTCAACTATATTTCCATTATCCAGAACCACGAGATTGTCTATCAGAAACCCGGCCAGCGCAAGGTGCATTCTTTGATGACCCATGTGTTCAATCCGCCGCAGTTCTCCCATGTCTATGCCGGTGACAGGGACCGGATCAGCCGGAAATACCAGGACCTTCTGACAGGACAGATCCAGCGCATGGAAGAAGATTTCAGGTATTACCCCAAAGGATCGGGCCAGGCTGCCTCTGAAGTGAGATGGGCGTTGATTTCCGCCACCATGATCGATTATCTGGGGGTGCAGTCTGTGCTCACGAACATCATGGATATCACCGATTCCAAAGAAGTGGAGCATTTTTTGCGCATCCAGGACAAGATGACTTCCTTAGGACGGGTCACCGCAGGCATTGCCCATGAAATCCGCAATCCCTTGTCCGGGATCTATATTTATCTCAAAGCCTTAAAAAAGATTTACAATGAAATGGGGGACATCACCAAGGTGGTGTCCATTATCGACAAGATTGAACTGGCTTCGGACAAGATTGAATCCATTATCAAGCGGGTCATGGATTTTTCCAAGCCGGGCCAGCCCAGGTTTGTGTTTGCCAATCTCAACACCTATATCGATGAGGTCACCAAACTCACCGCTGTGACGCTTCGCAAAAGCGGCATACGGTTTGTCAAGAAACTGGATCCGAATATCCCGGAGTGTTTTGTGGAACCCCACCTCATAGAACAGGTGATCCTCAACCTGATCACCAATGCAGCCGAAGCCATGAAAAATTTTTCCGGGGAAAAACTGATTGAGTTGTCCACCACCAGCACCGCCGAACATGTTATCATTCAGATCAATGATACAGGCCCGGGAATTCCCATTTCCCGGCAGTCCAAAGTGTTTGATCCGTTTTATACCACCAAGACCAATTCATCCGGCATCGGGTTGAGCATCTGCCACCGGATCATCCTGGACCACGGCGGGGTGCTCAAGCTTACTTCCGCTGAAAACAAAGGTACCCGGTTCACCATTGAACTGCCTTTGAAAACCAGAAACGGCAGCAGGGAAACCAGAGAAGGCAGCAGGGAGTGATCCGGTACAGCATTGCCATTGTGGATGATGAACAGACCATCCGGGACGGTCTGGATCTGGTGCTGGCAGACACCTATGATCTGGCCCTGTACAAGGATGCGGAAAGTTTTGCCGCAGCCCTGGCAGACAAGGTGCCGGACCTGGTGCTCATGGATATCGGCCTGCCCGGTATGAGCGGCATCGAGGCCTTAGGCCTTGTCAAGGCACAGCATCCCGGACTGCCTGTGATCATGATCACGGCGTTTGAAGATATCCAGATGGTGATCCAGTCCATGAAACTGGGGGCGTTTGATTTCATTCTCAAACCCATCAACCCGGACCTGCTGGAACTGACCATCCAGAAGGCGGTTTCCTCCATTGCCCTGGTCAAGGAAGTCCAGCTGCTCCAGGAAAAATTTCTCCGGGAAAATGAACCCTGCTTTATCGGGGAAAGCAAAAATATCGAAGATATCATGGATTTTATCAACCTGGTGGCCAGCAGCCCGGACACCCCCATCATGATCCTGGGGGAAACCGGGACAGGCAAGGAGCTGATCGCCAAAGCCATCCACGCCAGAAGTCCGGTATTCCAGGGGCCGTTTGTGGCGGTGAACTGTTCGGCTTTTCCCGAAGACCTGCTGGAATCCGAGCTGTTCGGATACGAGGCCGGTGCGTTTTCCGGGGCCAGGAACCAGGGCAAAAAAGGATTTATCGAAGAAGCCCATAAGGGGACCCTGTTTCTGGATGAGGTGGCAGACCTGAGCCCGGCCGGCCAGGCCAAACTGCTCAGGTTCCTGGAAAACGGCGAATTTTATAAAGTAGGGGGCACCCGCACCTACAGGGTATCCACCCGGGTGGTGTCTGCTACCAACAAGCATCTGGATGATCTGGTGGCGGCCGGCAGGTTCAGAAAAGATCTGTATTTCCGGCTCTGTGTGGTCAAAGCCAATATTCCTTCCTTGAATGAACGGCCTGATGATATTCTGCCCCTGGCCAAGTATTTTCTGCAGCAGTTCAATGAAAAATTCGGCAAATCTTTGACAGGGTTTACAAAAGATGCCAGACAGGGCCTGGTCTCCCACACCTTTACCGGCAATGTCAGGGAACTGAAAAACATTGTGGAGCGGGCTGTGCTGGTGGCAAAAAATGATCTGGTGGATACGCCGGAAATGGGGCTGATGCCGGACGCTGCCGGTGGAAAAGCCCCTGCCCGTCTGTCACTGCGGACCCTGGAAAACAGCCCTGAACACCATGAGAATTCTGGATATTCTGAACATTCTGGATACTCTGAACACCCTGAGCACTCTGAATACTCTGAACCATCTGAACACACGGTGACCATTCCTGATAAAGGCGTGGTTCTGGGAAAGCTTTTGTCAGACATGGAACATGCCTATATGGCAAAGGCCCTGGCGCAGGCCGGGGGCAATGAAAGCCAGGCAGCACGGCTTTTGCACATGAACCACCACACCTTCCGCTATCGCTGGAAAAAACTGAACAAAAAAGATTAGACTCCCTGGATGCCCACAGGCTGTTTCACCACGGTCAACAGCATCTTGAACCGGGAGGCGGCAGCCACGGAATGGGACACATTGGCAGGCATGACCACCACTTCTCCGGCTTTGGCGGTAAGCTCTTTGTCCCCCACATGGATCAGGGCCTCACCGTCGAGCACCTGTACCATGGCATCTCCGGGAGAGGTGTGGGCGCTGATTTCTTCGCCCTTGTCAAAGGCAAACAAGGTGATATTCACATGGGGCTTGGCTGCCAGGGTGCGGCTGACCACCCGGCCCTCAGCATAATCCACCAGGTCCACCAGGTTAACGGGCTGTGAAAAATCAATATTTTTAATCAACTCTTTTTTGTCTGTCATGGGTGTCTCCTTTAATTAACCGCGAAGGTTCAGGGCTATTCTTAACATACAGGTGAATTTGAATTTTTTATCTGACGGGTATATGGTTTTCTGATGATGCGCATACGGTCAAACTATTCACACATCCACGGTTTGTCAATGTCCCAGGCCAAACAGATCAATGGCCTGGTCCCGGAGGTATTGGCCGATGGGGATGGCGGATGTGGCAGCCGGAGACGGGGCATTGCACACATGCAGAGACCGCTGGGGCCGGGCACAGGACACCACCAGGGGCGGGGTTTGAAACAGAGTGCTGGGCTGCGGCGGTTCCAAAAAAGCACCTTTTCCCGGTCCAAGAACGCATCTGTTTTTTTTACCTGGTTGACCTGTGCTTTGCAATGGTTATATAAACTGTTGAAATATATGAATTTGCTGGATTGAATTTTTCAGCCGAAAATATGGCATGTTCCTTGCTATTATTCGGGAAACCTGTAAGGCGTAAATCAGATGGAGAATTATAAAATGAATGATATGGATTTTTGGAACCGCCATTCTGCGCAATACCTGGAAATGGCGTTTGAAACCGGTCACAAAGAGGTACTTCACCATCCGGACGGATATGGCAGGCGGGTTGGTGACTGCGGAGATATTGTAGAATTTTTTGTCAAAGTTTCCAACCACAGGCTTACCCAGATTTCCTTTACCACAAAAGGATGTTTGAACACCACTGCCTGCTGCAATACAGTGGTGGCCCTTGCACGGGGCAAAACTATTGACCAGGCCTGGGAAATTACCCCGGAGCATGTGAAGGACTATCTCAAGACCCTGCCCGAAGATCATGAACATTGCGCACAACTGGCTGTGGGCGGCTTTTATCTGGCATTGTCTGATTATCAGGCAAAGTGTAAAAAAATTGAAAAAACCGCGTGAATCTCTGGTTACATCCTAAGGAGAACACCCTGAGGAGAACACCCTGAGGAGTACATCCTCGGGATTAGAAAATTTGCGAATTTTTGGAATGGTTCAAGGCGGTTTTTTGAATAATCCTTAAACCAGCCGGGTTTTTGTCCTGGCTGATAAATCAACTGCCTGTTTTTACAGGCTTTTTTTTTCGGTCTTTGTCTGGCATGGTTTCTGCTCTGATATGAGGGCAGGTGTCAATTTTTTTTTACAGCGGGGTTTGCAAAGGCCGGATGAAAAAACCCAGGGTTTCATCACCCCAGATCATGTTTGTGGATAATGATCCGCTTGTCAGGGATTCTTTAAAGCTTTTTTTTGACAATGGTCACACCCATTTTCTGATATTCAAATCAGGAGAAGAAGGGCTCAATTCCCTGAAATATCAGAAAATAGATGTGGTGGTATGTGATTATTTTCTGCCGGATATGGACGGCATTCAGTTTTTACACCAGGTAGGAACCCATAGTTCCGGAGTGGTTCGGGTTCTCATGGCTACTCTGATCAGTGATGAA
>JAABUB010000104.1 GCA_011389575.1 Desulfotignum sp.
ACCTGGATCATCTGGCAGGAATTGCCTTACACGAAACCCGGCCTGATGAGCGGTGATGCAGAGCTGTTAACCTTTCCTTGACAGAAAGCTGTTGTCCGGCCTATAATTATGGCTTGTAAAGCATCTGTACATACCGATCTTTCAGGACAGGGGAAATATCCATGACAAAAAAAACGGCACCGGCAAAAGACAAAATCAGCCCACATGCCAATCCAAAAACCGGGACCGGTGGTGACAGGTTTCCCATTGTCGGCATGGGTGCTTCCGCTGGAGGCCTGGAAGCCTTTGAAACGTTTTTCAAGGCCATGCCCGGCGACAGCGGCATGGCCTTTGTCCTGGTATCTCATCTGGATCCCACCCATAACAGTATCCTGCCGGAGCTGATTCAGAAAAAAACACAGATGAAGGTCCATCAGATAACAGACGGGCTTACGGTTCAACAAAATATGATCTATGTGATTCCGCCCAACAAGGATCTGGCCATTTTAAACGGTGCCCTCCAGCTCATGGATCCCCCCCATCCCAGGGGATTCAACCTTCCCATTGACAATTTTTTCAAATCCCTGGCCCAGGACCAGGGCGCTGATGCTGTCGGCATTATCCTGTCCGGCACCGGCAGTGACGGCAGTCTCGGAATAAGACAGATCAAGGGGGAACTGGGTATGGTCATGGTCCAGGACGAGGATTCCGCCAAATATGCAGGCATGCCCCGAAGTGCTATTGCCACAGGCCTTGTGGATTATGTCCTGCCTGCGGACAAGATGCCGGAAGCGCTTGTTAAATATTCCCGGCATGCCTTTGTCAAGCCCCGGGACAAGATTACAAAGGATGAAAAAAAAACGCAGAATGCGCTGCAGAAAATTTATATTCTTCTTCAGACCCACACCAATCATGATTTTTCCCTTTACAAGAAAAACACCATTATCCGGCGGGTGGAACGGCGGATGCATGTACACCAGATCGATAATATCGAAGATTACCAGACCTATCTTGGCAGAAGCGAGCGCGAGATCCATGTTTTGTTCAAAGACCTTTTGATCGGTGTAACAAGCTTTTTCAGAGATCCTGAAGCCTTTGCCGTGCTCAAGGAAAAATATGTACCCGGACTTCTGGCTGATAAACCGGAAGGGGCCATGGTCAGAATCTGGGTGGCCGGATGCAGCACCGGTGAAGAGGCCTATTCCATGGCTATTTTATTACAGGAATGCATGGAAAAAATGAACCGGCATTTCAATGTCCAGATATTTGCCACGGATATTGATCCGGATGCCATCAATACCGCCAGATCCGGGCTCTATCCATTAAGCATTTCAGCAGATCTTACTCCGGAAAGATTAAAACAGTTTTTCATTAAAGAAGATAATCATTACAAAGTCAAAAAATCCATCCGGGAAATGCTGGTGTTTGCATTGCAGGATCTGATCAAAGACCCGCCTTTCACAAAACTGGATATCATAACCTGCAGAAATCTTCTGATCTACCTGGAGCCAAAATTGCAGAAAAAACTGTTTCCCGTGTTTCATTACAGTCTGAAACCGGATGGCCTTTTGTTCATCGGTTCATCCGAGTCCCTGGGCCAGGAAACAACCCTGTTTAAAATTTATGACAGGAAATGGAAAATTTTCAAACGTCAGGCAGGCCAGTCAAATGCCAGGCCCGTATTGCATCTGCCGGCTCCGGCATCTCCGGAAGAACCTCCGGCCATAAAACCCGCTGAAGCGGTCACAAGGGAGGAAGATATCAACAGTTTTAAACTGATGGAAACCATTCTGCAGGAAAGCGGCACCCCTCCCTGCGTCATAATTGATGAAAAATTGAATATCGTGTATGTCCACGGCCGGACCGGAAAATATCTGGAACTTGCCCCGGGCAGGACGGATTTCAATATCCTGGACATGGCCAGGCCCGGTCTGAAAACGGTGCTGGCATCTGCCATCCGTAAATCCACCAGTATGAAACAGGAAGTCGTGCGCAAAGGTGTTGATATCCAAGACAACGGCACCTTTATCACGATTGACCTGACGGTAAAACCGGTCCTGGCATACGATGCCCTTCGCGGCATGCTTATGGTCGTCTTCAATGATGTAAAAAAAGCCAAACCCAAAACCAAGCCCGGGGCTTCCCGAAAAAACGATGCCATAAGCCGGCTTGAACAGGAACTGCAACACACCAAAGAAAATCTGCAAACCACCATTGAAGAGCTGGAAACCGCAAATGAAGAGCTCCAGTCCACCAATGAAGAATTCCAATCAACCAATGAGGAGCTGCAATCCACCAATGAGGAGCTGGAAACTTCAAAAGAGGAACTCCAGTCCCTGAACGAGGAGTCGGCCACCGTGAATGCGGAACTCCAGAGCCGGCTTGATGAATTGTCCGATGCCAATGACGACATGAAAAATTTGTTGAATGCCACCCGGATCGGGACGATTTTTTTGGACATGGATATGAATATCCGGCGGTTCACCGACAGTGTCACCCGCTTGATTCCATTGACCATGAGCGATATCGGCCGGCCGGTCAGCCATTTTGCCACACAATTGAAAGAATTCCAAATTGTGGACCATGCCCTGCAGGTCTTAAAAGATCTGAGCACCCGGGAATTTGAAGTGGAAAGCCGGGACAACAAGTTTTTCAGAACCCGGATCATGCCTTACCGCACCATGCAGAATGTCATTGAGGGCGTGGTGGTGACCTTTGAGGATATCACTGAATTTAACCGGTATCGCCTGACGGCCCAGCGCCTTTCCGTGATTATGGATTCAAAGGACGCCATCCTGATCCATGATAAAAAAGGTGCTGTCACCTTCTGGAACCGGGGCGCAGCAGATATGTACGGGTATACGGAATCCGAGGCCCTGAAAATGAATATCAGGGATATGATACCCGAAGAAAACCGTAAAGCCGCTCTGGAATTGATAGACGAGGCTTTTACCGGCAAATTGTTCGACAGCATTGAAACCTTTCGAATTGCCCGGTCAGGTGCCGTTCTGAAGGTCTGGGTGATGGTCCTGGCACTGCGGGATGAAAGGGATATGACCAACGGAGTCGTCACCATTGAAAGGATCATCCAGGATGCAGAATAAATAAGATGAAAAATAAAACAGCCGAAGAAAAATTCAATGCATTGCGCCGACAGGCTGAAGAGTTAATGAAAAAACCGGATTTTTCAAGGACATTGGTTCCGGTTGAAGACCCGCTCCGATTAATTCATGAACTCCAGACCTTCCAGGTTGAACTGGAACTGCAGAACGATGAACTTCGCCGCGCCCAGCAGGAATTGATGGAATTTAAAATCCATTATACCCAGCTGTATGATTTTACGCCTGTAGGTTATGTCACCCTGAATGCAAAGGGAGACATTCTCGATGCCAACCTGACCCTGGCCCGGATGCTGGAAACACAAAGAAGCGCACTGGTCAGCCGGCCGCTTTCCGACCACATCCTTCCCGGGGACCAGGATGTTTATTATCAGCACCTGCAAAGTCTTTTTGCATCAAAAAAACGGCAGATCTGTGACATTAAAATAAAAAAAAAGGAGGGGCCTTTCTTTGATGTACAACTGGAAAGTACGGTTATCCCGGACCCCGGCCAGGGGGAAGCCAGGTACCGCACAGTGATTATTGATATCTCCAGGCGAAAACACACCGAGCGGCTGCTCAAATACGGCAGGCATCAATTGGAATCGGTTCTGAACAGGATTGCATCTTCCGTCTACGTTGCCGACATGAAATCCTATGAGATCCTTTTTATGAACACGCACATGATAAAAAAACACAAAGCAGATCTGACCGGTCAGATCTGCTGGGCAGCTATCCATGGAAAACAGACCGGACCCTGTGATATCTGCAACATTGACAGGCTGGTGGATAAGGACGGCTACCCTAGAGAGCCCTGTATTCGGGAATTTGAAGACAAGGAATCCGGGCAATGGCATGAACTGACCAGTCTTGCAGTCCCGTGGACTGACGGCTACTTGGTGCGGTTGGAAATCGCCAGGAACATCACCACGCGGAAACAAGCTGAAAAACAGCAAAAAGAGATCACCCTGATCCTTGAAGAAAAAGTTAAAGAAAGAACAGCCGAACTGGAAGATATGAACGCCACCCTGAGAACATTGCTGAAAAAAAGAGACGCGGATAAAAATGAGATAGAGGAAAAGATCTTTGCCAATCATAAACTGATCCTGGCCCCCATTATTCAGAATCTGAAAAAAAACCTTACCCGGGAAAGCCAGAAGGGTATGATGGAGATCCTGGAATCTGAGCTGGAAAACATCCTTTCTCCGTTTTCAAAAAAATTGTCCGATCACATGCTGAATTTAACGCCCATGGAAATTCACATCGCAGATCTGATTAAATTCGGAAAAACCAACAAAGAAATATCTGAAATCATGCACAGCTCCATACACACCATCTCCCGCCATCGCGAAAATATCCGGAAAAAAACAGGCTTGAAAAACAAAAAAATAAATCTGCGCGCCTTTCTTTCGACCCTGGAATAGCGCCTATTTTATATAGGCGATAAATGGTATTTTTTATGCCTTTCTGTTTTGTTGACGTAAGTGGTGTTTCCCTCTAATATTAAAGATAAAAACAAAAGCCGGAAAATTTTAATCTGATATCCCTTCAACTGAGATACCGGCGCAAAAATCTGTTCAAAGTTTTTATCCCGTATTGGGAAAAGGAGAAACAAGATCACACATGAACAAAAAAGAGACGATCCAGGAAAAATTTAATGAATTGCGCAGCCAGGCTGAAGCGTTGATGATGGAAAAAGGGGTTGTAACTCCGTCGGCGGTCGACCATGATCCCCTGGAACTGATTCATGAACTTCAGACCTTTCAGGTTGAACTGGAACTGCAGAATGAGGAATTGCACCGTTCCCAGCAGGAACTCATGGAATTCAAGGTACGCTATACGGAACTGTTTGATTTTACCCCTGTGGGATATGTCTGCCTGGATAAAAAAGGTGTGATCCGCAATGCCAACCTGACCATGGCCGATATGCTGTCACTGGAAAGAAGTTTGCTGATCGACCAGCCGTTGTCCGGGTATGTTCATTTCGAAGACCAGGATATCTATTACCGGCATCTTAAGGATCTTGCCGAGTCAAAAATGCGGCAGATATGTGAACTGGGCATGACCAGATCAGACGGCACCATTGTGGATGTGCAGCTGGAAAGCACTGTTTTTCCACATCAAAGCTGGAGATCGGAACAATACAGGACCGTGATCATTGATATCCGCGGGCGCAAAAAATTGGAGAAAGAACGCGAAGCTTTGCGGATACGGCTTCATCAGAGCCATAAGATGGAGTCCATCCGCACCATTGCCGGCGGTATTGCCCATGATTTCAACAATATTCTTTTCATTATAACCGGGAATGTTGATCTGGCGTTGCAGGAAACCCGGGATTGGCATCCTGTCCTTCCCAAGCTCGAAAGGATCAAGACCGCTGCCATGCGGGCGGCAGGAATTGTTAAGCTGCTTCTCAGCTTCAGCCAGACCTCCGACGAAAAAAAATTCCCCATGGATGTGATTTCCGTGGTCAAGGATGCGCTTATTTTACTGCGGGCATCCATCCCAACCACTATCGACATTCATACAAAATTCCCGGATAAGGCGGTGATGATTCTTTCAGACAAGATTCAGATCGGCCAGATTCTGATGAACTTATGCACCAATGCCTCCCAGGCAATGGAGGAAACCGGGGGGTTTCTTGAGATCGGGGTGGGAACCCGGTTTTTGCCGGAAGGGGCTGCTGATGAATGTCCGGCCGGGAATTATGCCGAGATTACGGTGAAAGATAACGGCCCTGGAATTGATTACGACATCCTGGATCGCATTTTTGACCCCTATTTTACCACCCGGGAGATTGGAAAAGGTTCAGGCCTGGGACTGGCGGTTGTTTACACCATTGTTAAAAATCACAAAGGGACCATTACCATTCAAAACCGGCCGGAAGGCGGGGTCCTGGTTACGATACTTTTCCCGATGGTGGACCAGAAACCGGAGAAAAAAATCGAACCCATGGATGAATCCTGCCATGGCACGGAGCGAATCCTCTTTGTGGATGATGAGGAAAATATTACGGCGATGGCCCTGGAATCATTGAAAATGTTTGATTACAGGGTCGAGGCCATGACGGACCCGGAAGATGCCTTGGCGGTATTTACCTTGAACCCCGGCTATTTTGATGTGGTCATCACCGATATGACCATGCCCAAGATGACCGGTGCACAACTGGCGGAAAAATTAATCAATATCCGGCCTGACATCCCCATTGTTCTGTGCACGGGCCACAGTTCCCTGATTGATGAAGAAAAGGCCCGGCAGATGGGGATTGCCGCCTATATGATGAAACCGGTATCCATGTTGAAAATTGCAAAAACCATACGAAAACTGATGGATCAAAAATAATGCAAACAGCTTTTTTAAATGTGTTTGAGGATGTGCTGGGGTCGGTGCGTGAGCCCCTCCTGGTGCTGGATACCAGCCTTAAGGTGGTCGGCGCCAACCCCTCTTTTTACAAGCATTTCTGCGTCATCCCGGAAAACACGGAAGGTGCATTGATCTATGATCTTGGCAACGGGCAATGGGACATTCCCAGGCTCAGAGAATTGCTGGAAGAAGTCCTGCCGCAAAATTCCGTATTCAATGATTTTGAGGTGGAGCATTCTTTTGAAGATATCGGCCCCAAGATCATGCATTTGAATGCCAGAAGAATCTACCAGAAACCAAGCGATTCCCAGCTTATTCTTCTGGCCATAGAAGATGTGACCGAGCAGGAAAATTATAAACGCAATCTTGAGGTCATTGTTGAAGCCCGCACATCTGAACTTGCCAAGGCCAGAAAGACTGCGGAAAAAGAAAAAGAAACCGCAGAAGAAGCCCTGTTGGAAATACAAAAGCTCAAAAAACAGCTGGAAGGGGAAAAAACGTATCTGACCGAAGAAATCAAACTGGAACATAACCATGAAAATATTATCGGTAAAAGCGATGCCCTGAAATATGTGCTCTATAAAGTGGAACAGATTGCCGCCACCAATACCACGGTATTGGTTCTGGGTGAAACCGGAACCGGAAAAGAACTTGTGGCCAGGGCCGTTCATCACAGCAGCCCGCGCAAAAAAAAGGCTTTGGTAAAAATTAACTGCGCAGCATTGCCGGCAAACCTGATTGAAAACGAATTGTTCGGTCATGAAAAAGGGGCTTTTACCGGTTCCAGCGCCAGGCAGCTGGGACGGTTCGAGGTTGCAAACGGGGCCACGCTTTTTCTGGATGAAATCGGAGAACTGCCCCTGGAATTGCAGGCCAAACTGCTTCGCGTGATCCAGGACGGGGAATTTGAACGCCTGGGAAGCTCCCATACCATCAAGGTGGACGCCAGAATCATTGCCGCCACCAATAGAAATCTTGAACAAGAAGTAAAGAAAGGAAACTTCCGGGAAGATCTCTGGTACCGGCTGAATGTTTTTCCCATTACCATGCCGCCTCTTCGGGAACGGACAGAGGATATCCCGCTTCTGGTGGCATTTTATGTTGAAAAAATTGCCAGACGGCTGGGCAAAGATACCCCCATTGTTCCCAAACTCATGATGGACACTTTTTTGAATTATCACTGGCCGGGAAATGTCCGGGAACTGGAAAATATCCTGGAGCGTGCCGTCATCATTTCGTCGGGTCCAAAACTGCGCATGGTGGATGATTTTGACAAGCCTTTGGCCTATTTGGGCAAAGCCAATAAAACAATAGGGACAAAAACACTGGAACAAGTGGAGCACGACTATATTGTCCAGGTTCTGGAACAAACCAATTGGAAAGTCAGCGGAGAAAACAGTGCGACCCGGATTCTCGGGCTCAACCGCAGCACCCTGCGTGCCCGGATGCGAAAGCTTGACATCAATAAGCCCTGAAGGGTCACATGTGACCTTTGGTTATATGTGATCCTTCGCCCTGATTTTTTTGACCATTCTTCTTTTGTTTTTGTAAAGACCGATTCCTGCGGCAAATCAGGCGGATGGACAGGCTATGAAAACAAAATCAATCCATGGCATGAAGCTTGCTGCTATAATTTCTGTATAGAGTTCATTGAAGTACCCAATCAAGGCTGGAAAACCGGCTCAGGCTCGAATTTCCGGAACTATTCAAACCGCCAGGCATAGATGAAAAAGGTGATCATTATGATTGTTGTCAGAATTACCATGAATGCACTTGCGGATAAACATCTGGAGGTCACGCAGACCCTTCTTTCGCTGATTGAACCCGTGGGTAAGGAAAAAGGCTGCAAAAACTACAATGTTTTTTGCGATATTCATGACATAAACCATTTTTGCCTGATTGAGGAATGGGAAACCCGGGAAAATCTGGACCACCATATCCGGTCCTGCCGATTCGGGGTTCTTCTGGGAATCAAACCGCTTTTGCAGGAACCTTTGCATATTCGAATTTATACGATGTCTCATCCCCAGGGAATGGAGGCCATTGAAGCTGTCAGGGCCAAAGGAGGTTCCTATGATGAAGATATTGTTAATGTATCCTGAATTTCCGGAAACTTTCTGGTCATTCACCCATGCCGTAAGCTTTGTCGGGAAAAAAGCTGCTTTCCCGCCGCTGGGATTGATCATGGAATCCTTGGTTTCTTTCCTTTTTCAGGGCAGGTTTGCGGCTCGGTTTTTTCGGAAAACAGAACCTGAATCCAGGGGGCTTATTTCATTGAAAAGCCGTTTTGTTCCTGACAATCAGATCACATTGCTGGAGAACGGCAAAACATACTTCCCGGTAATGGAAGCGGCACTGGACAGGGCAAAGCATGAGATTTATCTGATAAGCTATATTTTTCAAAATGACACCATCGGACAACGTATTGCAGAAGCGCTCAGGCGGGCAGGGTTGCGGGGTGTGAAAACCCACGTGCTGATTGATGGATTCGGTTCGGACAATCTGCCGGAAACCATGGTCGCAGACCTTGATGCAGCCGGTGTGATGGTGATGAAGTTTCGGCCCAGGATATTCTTGTGTCCACCCAACGGCTGTGGGCCCGGGTGATCCGGACCCGTTTTCGTGGCCGGCCCCGTTCCAGTACCCGGGGCCGGGGCCAAGACCGGCAAGTATCTTTTCCCGAATCAGGCGGCAGTATGCGCGCAGCTTTTCTGGTGCGGGATAATATCGGGCATCGACGTGATATCGAAGATGCTTACATGCAGGCGATTGAACAGGCACAATGGGAAATCATCCTGGCAAATGCCTATTTTTTCCCCGGATCAAAATTTCGTCGTGCCCTTATGGACGCAGCCGGGCGCGGTGTCCGGGTGGTTTTGCTTTTGCAGGGAAAAAAGGAATACCGGTTATTGTATTATGCCTCCAAAGCCCTGTACAGCAGTTTTCTGGATGCCGGGATTCAAATCCATGAATATCATAATAGCCTCATGCACGCCAAAGTTGCCGTGATCGATGAACAATGGTCGACAGTGGGATCTTCGAATCTTGATCCGCTCAGCCTGCTGCTTTCACTGGAGGCGAATGTGGTGGTTGATGATAAAAATTTTGCCGGGACCTTGAAACGCAGTCTGGCGAAGTTTATGGCTGCCGGGGCGCGTCAGATCCGACCCAATCGCTGGAAACGCCAACCCATTGGGCTTCGTATGGTGAGTTGGCTGTGCTATGGTCTGGTCCGGTTCATGACAGGAATGACGGGGTATGCCCCGGGCAAAGATTCCGGACACATGTGATTTGAAAAGGCGGGAACCTTAGAACGCTTTGCTGAACGAACCGCTTTTCAAAAAAAATCTTTACAAATATCCGTACTGACAGTATTATAATCATATTATATGATTTTTATTATTTATGAGGAGCGGGTCATGGAGCGTATAAGTGTTACCCAGGCAGTAAGACAATTTTCTGATTTGCTTAATCGAATTTTTTATCAAGGTGTCAGTGTAGAGTTGGAACGTGGTAATAAGGTGATCGCTCGAATTTCTCCTGTTTCAATTGCGTCCTCTTTAAAAGTCAAAGACCTGAATAGCATGTTCGCAGAGCTGCCTTCGCTTGGAGATGATGCAAATGTCTTTACAAAAGATCTGGAAGATATTCGAAAACAAATACCCCTGGAGAAGACACAATGGGATTAATGTTGGACACAAATGTTTTTATTCATTCTGAGCGATCGAAATCTCCGATAGATTTTTCACCCTGGGAAGAATATGGCGATGTATATATCAGCGCAGTGACTGTTTCTGAATTATTAGTTGGTGTTCATTATGCGGATAATGAGTCAAGAAAGGCACGTCGTTCCGCTTTTGTGGAATCCATATTAAGTAAAGTTCCTGTTTTGGATTTTAATACTGAAGTAGCCAGAGTACATGCTGGTTTATTTGCGTCACTTTCCAGGCAGGGTATGATGATAGGGGCACATGACCTGATTATTTCAGCAACAGCCTTAGTCCATAATTGTGCAGTGCTGACAGAAAATAAAAACGAATTCGAAAGAGTTCCTGGACTTGAAACCATTTTATTTATTAAAACGAGGAGTGAGTGATGAAAACCGGGCGAATCTGTCTACCGAAGCTTATAATACGACATGATGATCCGGTCAAAGCCTCTTATGAAGGTCATTCCCTTTTTTATGCGCCCATCCTTCCACGGCAGAGAACAGGCCTGCTGCGGCTTGTGATCATCAGCACATTCAAAGAATCCATCAATTTGCATGTTTTAACCAAACAGCAGGACAATCAAATTTAGGTCATATGTGACCAAGGGCAGAATATGACCTAATTTCTAGGTTTTTCAATGCCGTTTATGTCTCATTTTTAATGGCCTGAGACCTGTGCCGGTCAACAGGATGACAACAATAAATCAGATTTTGGAAACCCGGCACGTTAATTGAATTATATCAGCTTGTGAACGAATCCATCACACGGAGATCCAGCCTCCGTGAACCCATAAAACGTAAATTTTTAAAGGAGACTTTTCATGAAATCTTTCAGTACCAAACTTATTACAGTCCTTGCTATGGCTTTTTTGCTGACAGGTTGTTTTGCGCAAAAGGAGGTTCAGACCCTCCCCGCATTTACCCTGGCTCCCTTCAGCGAAGACGACCATGTG
>JAABUB010000010.1 GCA_011389575.1 Desulfotignum sp.
CTTTGTATTAACATGCTCCTGGGAAGACTTGAAATACTTGCCTGGTTGGTGATGGTATATCCCAAGACCTGGATCGGAAGGAGACTATAAAAAAATGAGAATTGCTTTTGTAGGTGCCAGTGAATTCACTGTGAGGACCGCTGAATTATTGATAAAAAGAAGCCACGAAGTGATTATCATCGAAAAAGATGAAAACAAAATAGATGATCTCTCGGATTCCATGGATTGCAGCTTTTTGAAAGGGGATGGAAGTAATCCCGCCATCCTTCAGGAAGTCGGACCGGACCAGACCGATGTGCTTTTCTGTCTGAGCGACAGCGATCAGGAAAATCTGATATCGAGCCTGGTGGGACGTTCTCTGGGTTTCAAGCGGGTCATTCCGAGTATCCAAAATCCCGACTTTGAGGTGATCTGCTCGGAACTAAAACTCCAGGACACTATTTTGCCATCCCGGACTATCAGCCGATACCTTGCCGACATGGTTGAAGGCCTGGATATTCTGGAACTCTCCACGGTAATTAAAGGAGAAGCAAGATTTTTTACCTTCATAGTGGATGAAGAAAAGGGAAAAAAAATCATCGATCTCGATCTTCCGGACAATGCCAAGGTTGTTTGCTTTTATCGCGATGGGCATTTTATGCTGGCGCGCGATGAAACCAAGTTGAAAAAAGATGATGAGATTGTCATTTTGACCCACAGCAAAAATCTCAGCGATTTGAAAGAAAGATGGAATAAAAACCAGCCTAACAATGGCAAGTCTAAAGAACCCCCTGTGTCAGAATAGAGGTGTCACCGTTCGGAAAACTCACCCTTATATAATTGAACCTGACCGATAATCTGCTCTGTGGAATGGCAGGATGCCAAAAGATCAGGCAGCTCATCCCGGAGAAAAAATTTTTACCAGGAGCCTGAATATGTCTGATACGCTGTTTGCATAGAGCCTCCCAGGATCAGGTCATGTCCGGCATATGTAATGGTGTTTTATATTCCAAACCGCCGGGGAATATGATATTTTATCAATTTTAAATTGCACAAATATGAAAAAGGCATATGTTGACACACATGGACACTTCAGACATCAAGATAGGCATGGGCACGGATGTGCATGGGTTTGCCACAGGCCGGGACCTGATCCTGGGCGGGGTGAAGATCGACCATGACAATGGCCTGGCAGGGCATTCTGATGCAGATGTGCTGATCCATGCGGTGTGCGACGCGATCCTGGGTGCGGCCGGCTTAGGAGACATCGGGGACCTGTTTCCGGACACCGATCCAAAATACAAAGACATCGATTCCCGGATCCTGCTGGCAACCTGCGCCCGGAATCTGGCACAGGCCGGATTCCGGATCATGAATCTGGACTGCACTGTATTTGCCCAGGTCCCGAAACTGGGGCCGAAAAGACAGGAGATGGCTGAAAGCATGGCTGAAACACTGGAAATCTCTTCTAAGTGCGTGAACGTGAAAGCCACCACCACCGAGCACCTGGGATTCATCGGCCGAAAAGAAGGCATTGCAGCCCAGGCCGTTGTTTTGATTGCAACCTGTTCCTTTTGACATTCAGGAAAAAAATATGAACTTGAAAATATACAACACCCTTACCGGTAAAAAAGAAACCTTTGTTCCCATCCAAAAAGACACGGTCAAGATGTACGTGTGCGGCCCCACAGTCTATGACACCAGCCATATCGGCCATGCAAGGTCTGTGGTGGTGTTTGACATGATCTTCCGGTGGCTGACCCGCATCGGGTATGCGGTCACCTATGTGCGCAACTTCACGGATGTGGATGACAAAATCATCAAAAAATCCAATGAAACCGGAGAGGCGTGTGCTGTCATCACGGAAAAATATATCGATGAGTTCCACAATGAAATGGATGCGCTGAACGTGCTGCGGCCCACCATGGAACCCAAAGCCACCGAGCATATCAACCACATCATCGAATTTGTGGAAAAGCTCATTGAAAAAGGCAAGGCCTATGCCGTGGATGACGGGAACGTGTATTTTTCCATTGACGCGTTTGAAAAATACGGCAAACTGTCGGGCAGAAACCCGGAAGACATGCGGGCCGGGTCACGCATCGCAGTGGAGGAAAAAAAGAAGAACCCCTTGGATTTCACCCTGTGGAAACCGACCAAACCTGAAGAACCCTATTGGGAAAGTCCCTGGGGCAACGGACGGCCCGGCTGGCACATCGAGTGCTCAGCCATGAGCCATGAATATTTAGGGGAAGGGTTTGACATCCACGGCGGGGGCAAGGACCTGATCTTTCCCCACCATGAAAACGAGATCGCCCAGAGCGAGGCTTTGTTCGGCACCCAGTTTGTGAAATACTGGATCCACAACGGGTTTGTGGACATCAACAACGAGAAGATGTCCAAATCCCTGGGCAACTTCACCATGATCAAGGATGTGCTGGAACGGTATTCACCCGAGGTGATCCGGATGTTTCTTTTGTCCAATCACTACCGCAGCCCCATTGACTTCAGTGATCAGTCCATGCATGAGGTGGGGATGGGCCTGGACCGGATCTACGGATTTCTGGAACGGCTGGAAAACCTGGGCATCATACCGGATGCTGATAACGGCCTGGGAGACGGGCCGCTGTGGCAGGCGTTTGCCGATGCCATGGACGATGACTTCAACTCAGCCAAAGCCCTGGCTGCCGTGTTTGAAACTGTAAAAAAAGGCAACAAGACCCTGGACCAGGCCCCGGACCGGCCCGGTGATGCTGTTTTGACCGAAATGACACAGATCAGAACGGACATGGCCGCCATTGCAGGTATTCTGGGGATTTTCCTTGAAACGCCTTCTGCCTGGTTTGCCGCCAAAAAGGACAAGGGCATGGCGGACATGACCGTGACACCGGAACAGGTGGAGGCATTGATCGCGGAACGGGCCCAGGCCAGGAAGGACAGGAACTTTGCCCGGGCCGACGAGATCAGAGACCAGCTCCAGGAGATGAATATTATTCTGGAGGACGGTGCTGCCGGCACGACCTGGCGGTTTGCATAGCTCTTTTCAGGGGCCGGTCAGGCCTTGTTGGTGACTTACTCCTCAGTTTCTGTTAACTGGGTTGCCGATTTTCCGCGTTAGAAAAAGGCTATCCGGTCCGCATGGGAATGATGTTTTCCGTTTCCCGGGCCGACAGGTTCACCCCCACCCGGATCGCTTTGAGTCCCATGACATCGGGCAGGTCATCCAGGTCCATAAGTTCCGGGTCGTTTTTCAGCTGGCCCAGGTCGGTGAGAAACCGGATGTGCTGCTCAATCTCCCTTTGCTCTGCGGAATTGGCATACACCAGGGCAATGCGGCCCGGCTGGGTGAGGCGCTCTCCGGATCCCTTGACCACGGCCTTGTCCAGGCGGGATTTGATGATCTCATGTCTCACATCATAGGCCCCGTCCACATCGAACCGTTTTTCATCATACCGGAACCGGATGGACAGCGGGGAGTGATTCACCAGGATGAGGTGGCAGGTGTCCAGCGGGATCTTCAGGTCCGGCTTGACTTTTTGTGTCTGCCGGGCCATGCCGCAGGCCACCATGATCTGCCACAGGGTCATGTCCTTGATGTGAAATCCTGACAGGGTGCCGCTTTCCATCATGGCGGCACCGATATACATCATATAATCCACCCCGTCGGTCTGGCGTTTTTCAAAATAATGGGAAAAGGTTTCCTGGATCCGGGCATCCTCTTTCTCCACATAGGAGGAGAGTGCAGAATTCAAGGCAGCCACGCTGTCCTCGTATTCCTTTTGCTTGTGATGGATCATGCCGCTCACCGGGTCCACGGCCCGGTTGTAGCGGTCGATCTTTTCCGCCATGTCCGGGGAGATGTCTTTCAGGGAATCAAAGGTGGCGGCCACCTCCTGGTTCAAAAGCTGGTACACGCTGTCCTCATCACTGGAGGTGATCCCGGCGGACAGGGTGTCGCTGAGTTTGTCGATGCGGTACACATACTCCTGGAGCAGGGGCCAGGGCCGTTCCTTCGCAGCAGATGTCATGATCTCCCTGGCCAGGGCCAGCTGCCTGCTCAGGTCTTGCTGGATCCCCTGGTTCCTTGCCCGGGACGAACCCCGGATATCGGACTGCCCGTAGAACGGGACCACATCCTTGAACACAATGTCTTCCATTTTCGGGGAAGGATTTCCCTGATGCAGGGCATCCAGATGGGCCAGGGCCGCCTCTCTGAAACGCCATTCCACAGACGGATGCACAGCAGTGCACTGTTCTTTGATCACCGTCTGCACATGCTTTGCCAGTTCATCCTGGCCCCGCTTCAAGGCCACGGCAAACAGCGGGGAGATCTGCTCCATGAGGAGGGCTTCAAACGGCCCGAAATCATTGGGATGCGGGGAAAACACCTCCAGCAGGCCGATTATTTTCCCCTGATATAACAGGGGTGTCAACAGCATGGAACGGATACCTGCGGACACCGCTTCCGACTCGGCACGACTCAAAGGATCTTTTCTGGACAGGTCCGCCACCCTGAACACTTTTTCCCCTTTAGCCGCCGCAATCCAGACCGAATCTTCCAGATCTTTCAGGCAGATGTGGTGGGAGTTGGAAAACAGGCAGTCCACTTTTGAATGGTGATCGTTTTTGGTCACCATGATCTGGTCCCCCTTGAGGGAGGCAACGGACACGCCCAGATCCGGCCGGCGGAACAGCGACTGGATCCGGGATTCAATCTGCTGGATGCCCCGGGAAGAGAAAAAGGAGTTTTCATCCACCAGGTCCCGCTCCAGAAACGACAGGATCGCTTTTTCCGTCACATCCTGGACCCGGATAATGAGAAACCCCTTGAAGTGAAACCGGGACAGATCGATAAACCGGGACAGTTCGTCCAGGTCGGTCAGGTGATCCATTATCCATTCTTTGTCTGTTTCAGACAAAGCACGCGGGGTTTCCACCGGGGTCAATTCAACGAACCTATGATCGGGAAATTCTTCATAATAACGGTCCAGCCCGGTTTTCTCATCTGTTATCATCTGGGTGTTCAGGTTGCTGGAAAAAGGACCTGTAAATCCGTAAACCCGCTCCAGAACCATGTAGTAGGAGCTGAGGATTTTTTTGTTTATATCGAAATCACTGTTTTCAAGAAGCGTGGGTTTCAATGCATGGTTGTTGTCCAGAAACAGGCGTTGAAATTGTGGTGTGGCATAAAACCCGTCAAACGAACAAGGGGCAAATGCCGCGGTCAGCTCCTGGTCAAAGGATGCCGGAGATACCACCGCAGTCATCAGGGTGTGGAGAATATCAGCATGCTCTTTCAGCACGGTCATATCCTGAATATCTCCTTGAAGAGACCGGGGCATTTTCTCCATGATGCCGGCAAACAGGCCGGCCATATGGGGGCATCTGGGCACCAGATCGGTTTCCCAGAATTGTATCAGGGGTTCCAGGCTCAAGGTGGCATTGGCCTGCACACAATCAGGCCATTTCAAGGGCTGTGACCTTTCCATGGGTATTCTCCTGCATTATCTATATTCCCAAAGATGTAAGCACCGGATACGAATTGTCAACACACCGCCGGTCAGTTCAGGCGCCTGGCCAGGGGCATGGTACTGCACTTTCTGGCTGTCACATAGGCGTTCAGGGCATCCTCCAGCCCCTGATCAATGGGGGGTTTTTCATAGGATTCCAGGCGGGGACCCAGCATATCAAAGGCCTGTTCCTCCACCCGTTTGCCCCCGCTTTTGTGCCAACGGGAAAAATCCTTGCGATTGAACATCCGGGAGGCGGAAAGATTCCTGAATTTTTCAAAAGTGGAAGGGTGGACCAGGTACTGGCCCCCGATACCCACCTGGTTGACCAGGTCTGTGTCAATAGTCTCTCCGGCCGGTATCAACGGAGTCATCATGCCCCTCACCAGGCGGCAGATCTCTTCATCCAGGAGCCATTTTTCATATCCCATGGAAATATAGGACCCCATCTGGCCGCAGGCATGGTAGATGAAATGGGCCCCGTTGCGCACCACTGTACTCAGCATGAGACTGGCTTCAGCCAGGGCCTGGGCATCGGGCAGGTGGGCATCGGTGAGCCCGCCGCCGGCCCGGCAGGGCAGGTTGTAGAATCCGGCCATCTGGGCGGTGGCACTGGCGATCTTGAGGGCTTCGGCCGTGCCCACGGCCGACACCATGGTGCGCATGTCAATGGGGGCGGAAGAAGACCCGTATAAAACCGGTGTGCCCGGACTGACCAGCTGGGTCAGCACCACGCCGGCCAGGATTTCCGCGTTTTCCAGGGCCAGCAGTTCCGGCAGGGACACAGGGCCTGTCACCCCGGCCAGAATCATGTTGGAGATCACCACAGGCTGACGCCAGCCGGCCATCTGAAGGATCACATCCCCTTCTTCTTTGGAAAACCGCAGCGGCGACATGGTATTGGCCACTGCCAGTACCACGGGTTTTTCCAGCATTTTTTCCCGGCCCCCGAAAATGATACCTGCCATTTCCAGGGTGTCTGCCGCTTCTTTGCCGCTGCCGGATGCCCCGAAAACGGGTTTGTCACACATGGTCATATAAGCCAGCATCATGTCCAGGTTGGCGGTGTCCCAGGGCAGGTCTGTGGGCTGCACCATGAGATACCCCCCGATATCCAGCTGGTCTGATGTCTGCACCAGTTTGCAACAGGCCTTGAAATCTTCAAAAGTGGCCTGGCGCTGGGTACCGTCTGTTCCGGCAATGTTGGTAGCCCCGCCCGTGGGACTGAAAACAAAGCTTTCCTGGCCGATTTTTATATTGCTGGCCGGGTTTCTGGCATGCACGGTAAATGCCGGCCCTGTGGTGGAAAGGGCTTTATAAATATCGGTTTCTGCAAAATACACCCGGGTGCCATGGGTGGTAAATCCGTTGGCCTTGAACAGTCCGGCAATGCGCTCATGGTTGAAATCAATGCCGGTCTGTTTTAAAATTTTTACGGATGCCTCGTGAATCAGTGTCAGATCCTGGAAGGAAAGCCGCTGCATCCTGTCGATCATGGTTGTCTCCAAACAAAATTAAGATGTTTTTTTTGCCTTGTTTTCCTGCTGGTTTCTGGTGAATCTGGCCCAGGCATCACGCAGGGTCACGGTGCGGTTGAAAACCGGCGCACCATCTGTGCTGTCTTTGGCATCCAGACAGAAATATCCCAGCCGCTCGAACTGGAACACCTGTTCGGACCGGGCATCGGAAAGATTTTTTTCCAGTTTGCAGTCAAACAGGGTTTCCAGGGATGCCGGATTCAGATTCTTTGTAAATTCCTGTCCCCCTTTTTCCGGGTCTTCATCTTTGAACAACCGGTCATACAGCCGGACCTGGGCGGACAGGCAGTCTTTTGCATTGACCCAGTGGATGGTGCCTTTCACCTTTCTGCCGTCCGGGGCATTGCCGCCCCTTGTTTCGGGATCATAGGTGCAGATCAGGGCAGTGACCCGGCCCTGATCATCCTTGACCACTTCTTTGCAGGTCACAAAATAGGCATTGCGCAGCCGCACTTCCCGTCCCGGCCCCAGTCGGAAGAATTTTTTGGGGGGATCTTCCATGAAATCGTCCTGCTCCACATAGATCTCCTTTGAAAAACTGATGTTCCGGATACCCATCTCCGGTTTCTGGGGATGCACCATGGCTTCCAGGGTTTCAATCTTGTCTTCCGGATAATTTTCAATGATCACCTTTAGCGGCTTCAGCACCCCCATTACCCGGGGGGCTTTTTCATTGAGGTCATCCCTGAGGCAGGATTCCAGCAGGCCCACGTCAATGCGGCTTTCTTTTTTGGATACCCCGATGGTGTCACAAAAGTTTCTGATGGAAGCCGGGGTGTAGCCCCGCCGGCGCATGCCTTCCAGGGTAGGCAGCCGGGGATCATCCCAGCCGGATACATGGCCCTGGTCCACCAGCAGCTGGAGCTTGCGCTTGGACAATACCGTGTAATTGATGTTCATGCGGGCAAATTCGATCTGCCGGGGATGGCAGGGCACGGACAGATTGTCCAGAAACCAGTCATACAGGGGCCGGTGGTCTTCAAATTCCAGGCTGCACAAGGAATGGGTGATGCCTTCCAGGGCATCGGATATGCAGTGGGTGAAATCATACATGGGATAAATGCACCATTTGTCCCCGGTTCTGGGGTGGGGGGCTTTTTTGATGCGGTATATCACCGGATCACGCAGGTTGATGTTGGGGGATGCCATGTCGATTCTGGCCCGCAGGGTATGGGATCCTTCTTCAAACTCCCCGTTTTTCATGCGCGCAAACAGGTCCAGGTTTTCAGCCACAGACCGGTCCCTGAACGGGCTGTTTGTGCCCGGTTCGGTCAATGTGCCCCGAAAGGCTTTGATGTCTTCGCCGGGCAGGCTGCACACATAGGCCAGACCTTTTTCTATGAGTTCTTCGGCAAATCCGTAGAGCCGGTCAAAATAATCCGAGGCAAACAACGCACTGCCATAATCAAATCCCAGCCAGTGCACGGTGGATTCAATGGAATCGATATAGATCTGTTTTTCCTTTGCCGGATTGGAATCATCAAACCGCAGGTTGCAGTGGCCATTGAATTTTTTGGCCATATTGAAATTCAGGCAGATGGATTTGGCATGGCCGATGTGCAGGTATCCGTTGGGTTCCGGAGGGAACCGGGTGGCCACCCTGCCGTCGTTTTTGTGGTTCTCCACATCCGTTCTGATGATGGATTCTATAAAATGGCTTTTACTGGTGATCTCTTCCATTGGTTCCTCTTTTGTCAGCAGGCATCCCTGCCTGTTATCCCCATACCGCCCGCCCAAAACAATCTATGCGGCGGCGGCGACTCTCACAATATATGGCAATGCATTCAAAACTTTTATAAATAACATATTCACAATCGGGTTAAAAGAGATAAAGCATCCTTTATGAATAGAAAATTAACAAACCAGTGCAGGATTGACAACCGGCTGTATTGCCGATAGGATCTTAGAAAAATGAAAGACATGGTCATGAAAAAAAAACAGCAGCGTTCATTTTCCAGATGGATTCTCAAAAGCCTTTTAAAGCTTTTTCTGCTTCTGGCCTGCCTGTCTTTGTTCCAGGTTGCGGTATTGAAATACATTGATCCGCCGTTCACCATCAATATGGTCTGGGAGCGGCTGCGCCATGAATTGTTTGATGCCCCTTATGTTGTGCCTGCCTACGGATGGCAGAACCTTTCCAAGATTTCTCCCCATTTAAAACAGGCAGTGATTGCTGCTGAAGACCAGCGGTTTCTGACCCACCATGGATTTGATTTTGCAGAGATAAAAATTGTTTTTAGAAATGTCCTGGAAGGAAAATCCTTCAGAGGTGCCAGCACCATCACCATGCAGGCTGCCAGATCCGTGTTTTTGCCGGCCACCCGGAATCCTTTGCGAAAACTGGCAGAAGCCTGGTACACGGTGCTCATTGAAGTGGTATGGGACAAAGCGCGTATCCTGGAAATCTATTTGAACACCGTGGACTGGGGCACCGGGATTGTGGGTGCCCAGGCAGGGGCACGCGCCTATTTTGCAAAAGATGCCGCCGTTCTGACCAGAGAGCAGGCAGCCCTGATGGCAGCGATCCTGCCCAGCCCCCACAAATGGTCACCCATTGATCCCAGCCCGCACCTGAAAAAAAGACAGCAGCGGATTCTTGCAGCCATGCCGGCCATGCCCCTGCTGTAGGAAACACCGGTCACGCTGGCTGCAGGCCTTTGCAAGGATGGATCAATGATCTGGTCAGCTAATATATATGTCTATACGATTAAACCGAACAATTATATAATATTTTGTATATTTGCTTGACAAATCTATATGAAATCCTGTATATTTCATTTTCATGAAACCGGTTATTTTTAATTTCACTGCCCAAAAAGATATCAAAGCTTTCCAAAAAAAAACACAAAAGACCCCGAAAAAGGACATTGCCGTGGCACAGCAAAGGCTGAAACAACTTGAACAGGAAAGGAGACACCTGCCATGACCCAACCATACGAAAACGTGTTTGCCGCACTGGAAGAGGATTCCGCCACTGCAAAAAATCTCTTTATCAGAAGCCGGCTGATGCTGGAGATCCGCAAATATATCCAGGAAAAAAAGATGACCCAGAAGGAAGCAAGCCTGAAAATGGGCGTCACTCAGCCCAGAATCAGCGACCTGATGCGGGGGAAAATTGATCTGTTCACCATTGATATGCTGGTATCAATGCTGGAGAAAATCGGGATTGATGTCAAAGTGTCGCTGAGCAGAGCGGCATGAACAAACCGAAGGTATAGTGGACCCCATTGTCAAGGCAGTTTTTCGCTCAAAGTAAGCGGCAATATGGATAAATTATGCGATCAAATTTTATCCAATTTCTACCCGTTTTTTTTAACCTCCATTTTTATGTTTCAATGATTGACTGCTTCTAATTATGACTGATTTTGATAATATGTCCGAACCAGAACGGAGGATAGGGCAACGACTGGGAAGCGACCCGAGCGCCGCATCTGGTAACTGAAGCATGGGGCAAGAAAGCTAAGCGATTGAAAATACAAGGAAAGTAATGGGGTGAGTGAATAAAGTCGAGGCATACATAACTAAGCATTCAGAAGCACAATTCAGCCATAGTATTTGTAAGGAATGCGCAAAAAAATATTATCCGGATATAGATTTTTATGGTGAGGATGAAAGTTAACCATCCCATGGCTATTAATTCAGGGGTCGAAAATGTTTGGGATATCATTAGAATTCAAAACCTGATATGGTCGATTTGTTTAGGGATGATGGTTGCAAGATGGTTGAGTTTTGAAAAGGGTATCTTTCCTCAGGGTAAGCTTGGGTGAACTCAAAAGCAGTATCCTCTGCAAGAAATATCAGGCACATCTAAAAATGCATTTTTCCGACATTTAAAAAGGGCTTAGTATGGCTGAAAAACCCACTTATGAAGAACTGGAAAGACGGGTTCAGGAACTGCAAGAAAGCGAGATTTATTATCGTACTAAAGTTTCTTATTGATGTGGGTGTAAAGGGATAGAAAATTATCTCCATGCAGAGGGCTATGATATCAAAGCTGTTCGGGACATTGATCCCTGTCTGGAAGATGAGAAAATTATTCTGATCGTATCAAAAACTGTTTTTGTGTTTTCCAGAATGATAAATTCAGAATTAGAAAAATAAATCGCTAAAAAATATCAATGCTTATGCTTTATTGTGAGGTCAAAAAAATAATGATCAATTGTCTATCCTCGGGTTTGGATGCATGCGGCTTCCCCAAAAAAAAAGGTAGCCCCGGTGAGGGCAAAATTGATGAAAGCCCTGCAACAGATCTGATCCGTATGGCCGTTGATCAGGGAGTCAATTATTTGGATACTGCATTGCCCTATCATATGGGAGGTTGCGAAGCCTTTCTGGGAAAAGCACTTTCGCATGAATACCGGGAAAAAGTAAAACTGGCGACAAAACTTCCCCTATAATTATCTTGACCGTAAAAATCAGGCGAAAACAAAGGGGCTGAAACATGCGGCATTTAAGGATTTGGGAGTGATCATAATGGAACCATTGCGCGGCGGTCTATTGGGCAGAAAGCCGCCGCCCGCTTTCTCTTCTTGACAAAAAGCGGGGTTTTGGCTTAAATTTTATATAAAAATTTCAACGGGTAAAGAGAAGTGGGTTCAGAGAACTATGAATAAATTAGGTGAATTGAAAAATCAATTGTATAATTTTATGAGAAACCTTTCACATGAGAAACCTTCCGATGAAAAGCTGGACAGCATGATCAAAATCATGGGACAGATGGAAGATGTGCTCTACGAGATTAAAAAGCCCACGGTATGCGAGCTCAGAAAGGCCAATATGGAAATGATCCAGCGCCTGAGAGCTCAGCCCGGCAAAAAAGCGGGATGATACGGACGGTATCCTTTCCTATATCAGTTCATCCAAATCCGGGTTGCACGTATCCACATGGGCTAATCAGGAATTATCCAGTTCCTCTATGGACTACCGTAGAGCTGGCCTGGCGCTGATTGAGCAGGGTTTCTCCGACATCTTATGTTCTTTGGATCCGAATTTGATTTCCTGGATGCTTTTCTGTTGGTTGCCGATGCCCAGGCACACCGGCCGTTTGATGCAGTTCTTCCCAAACCATATTCTTTGAGAGTGCTTTTTGAGATGGTGCAGAACGCTTTATCTCCCACAGGTGTTTTTATACCAGCATCTTAAAATGGCCTGGTATCCTCATGGGTTTGCAGACTTTATCCGGTTCTTCTCCGCCCAGTTCTGCAACCAGCGGATCAAGCAGACACAGGCGGTCACGCAGTTCCTGTGCGGATGCGCCCATGGGCACATGGATATCATCGGTGGTCAGGCGGTGGACGGACAAGGCTTGAATCAACCGCAAAGCCATGGGTTTGTACTGTTTCCAGATCATCAGCGGCCTTCTGGAGCACGTCCGTTTTGCCGGAACCGGATTCCCCCGTCAGAAGTAACAGGCGGTGGTACAGGCCATCGGTTGCATGTAAAAAAAGGCCTTTGTTTTAACAACCATATCCGTATCAGCGGCGTTGTGGAAAGCTGTTCTGGTATTGCGCATATTCACTATCATTGCCTTTTTCCCAAACCATGCTTATTGTTTTTCTCATAACCTTCTAAAAAAGTACATGGAAAATGAAATATCGGTATATGGCAACCCTGCTGAAATATATGATAATATCAATGTTCATGGTTTTCCCGGCTTTTTCAGCCGCCACATGTCTCAACGGGTATGCCGGGTGCACCGGCACCAGGGAACTGCTTTTGCGTGAGACTCACCTGCTGGGACTGGATGATACCGAAAAAAGGTGCTGGAGAAACTTGTGGGCGTATAGAATTAACAAAGGGGGATAACATGCAGGAAAAGTGGACATATAAGAATTATGAGATCCAGGAAGGGTTAAAGCCCGGAAGTAAGACCTTCCGTTATTTTTTTAAAATTCTCAAAGATGGCGAGAAAAAATGTAATTACTGTGTCTGGATTGCGGATGACGCGATCGAAAAGTTTGATCTGTCCCGAAAATTTGATGCTGTAATCACCTCACAAAAAGATGTCTGGCACGCATGGGTAAAAGAAAAAATTGATGACCAGGACTTTCGGAACCGGGCTTTGAAAATCGAAAAACAGGGCCAGCAGGAGATCAACCTGTCCGAGATGTCCGATCATATCAGGCCTGATTAAAAAAATCATTGTAACCCGGACCTCTATAAAAAACAGCGGTGCAGAAAATGTCAGGGATGACTTTTCTTGTTGACAGGATCTGGTCTGACCTTTATATTTCTGGACTGAATATTCATTCCGAGCAGGAAATATGATGGAGACACCAACAAAAAACAAGTCAGACCAGATCCTGGAAGCAGCTTTGCACCTTTTTGCGGAAAACGGCTTCCACTCCGCTCCCATGTCCCGCCTGGCACAGATGGCCGGGGTCGGGGTGGGCAGCATTTACCGCTACTTCAGTGACAAGGAGCATCTGGTGCACGCGGTTTTCGAACATGTGGACCAGGCTTTAACCACCATGCTGGCGGCCTCATTTGATCCGGACCTGTCCGGCCGGGATCAGCTGATCCGCATGCTGACACAGCTGATATACTATCTGCATTCCCATCCCCGGGAATTTAGATTTTTGGAACAATATTATTACTCCCCCTATGGCCTTGAAAAAAAACGGGGGGAAATGCTCCAGGAAAATAAAAAAAATCTGTCTGACCCCCTGCGCAAATTTTTCTTCGGTGAACTGGATGGGTCTGTCAAAAAGCTGCCCTGGCCGGTGTACCAGGCATTGATTTTTGGGCCGGCCACTTTTTTGGTGCGCGATTCTTTGGCCGGGCTCGTCACCTTGAATGATGAAATGGTGCAGTCTTTGGCCCGGGCCTGCTGGGATGCATTAACAATAAAGGAGTTTTGATCACATGCTGCAAAAAAACCTGTCAGGAAAAATCATCCCCTTCACCGTGATATTATTGTGCTGCCTGTTTTTAACCAGCGCAACAATTGCACAGGAACCGCCCGTACCCCGGGTGCGGGTGCTTACCGTCACGGAACAGGATGTTGTGCCGGCAGACGAATATGTGGGCCATGTGGAAGCGATTCAAAGCGTGGATTTGCGTGCCCGGGTGGAGGGGTTTCTGGAAGAGGTGAGTTTCAAAGAAGGCGATTATGTCAAAAAAGACCAGGTGCTTTACCGCATTGAACAAGATGGCTATGCTGCAAAAGTGGCCTTGGAAAAAGCCAGGGTGGCCCAGGCAGAAGCGGAACTGACAAGGGCCAAAAGCCATCTGAATCGCCTGCAGTCGGTAAGCCGCCAGAGCATTTCCGCCATGGACATGGACAATGCCGTGGCAGCCGAGCTTGCGGCCCGGGCAAACCTGGCAGCTGCCAATGCAGCCCTGGACACCAGTGAACTGAATCTGGCCTATACCACCATAAAGGCACCGATTTCCGGCCGCATCGGCAGAACCGCCTATACAAGGGGCAACCTTGTGAATCCGGCATCCGGGGTTCTGGCAACCATTGTACAGACAGATCCTGTCCGGGTGGCCTATGCCATCAGCGAAAACGATTTCACCGCTGTGCAAAAAGCAATAACGGAAATGGACGAACCGAACTCACGCCTGCTGGTCCCCCACCTGATACTGCCTGGCACCGGCCCTTATCCTGAGCAGGGCAGAGTAATATTTGTTGACAACCGCGTGGATGCCGCCACCGGAACCATTACGGTCCGGGCACAGTTCAACAATCCCGAGGGCTGGCTTCTTCCCGGGCAGTATGTCACGGTCCAGGTCAAAGCGGCTGCATCAAAGCTGTTGCCGGTGGTGCCCCAGTCTGCTGTTCTGATCAATCAGGATGGGCGTTATGTACTGGTTGTCAAGGACGGCATTGCCACCCCGCAGCCTATTGTAACCGGCCCTGCCCTGGACCGGATGTGGGCGGTGGAATCAGGGCTGGCCGCCGGAGACCGGGTGATCGTCAGCGGTATTCAGAAGGTGCAGCCCGGACAGCCGGTAGATGCGGTTCCTGCTGAACTGGAGAACTGATTCATGATTTCCAATATTTTCATCCACCGCCCCCGCCTGGCAGGTGTCATTTCCATTGTCATCACCCTGGCGGGTTTTCTGGCCCTTATTTCCATTCCTGTGGCCCAGTATCCCCGGATCACCCCACCTGAAATTACGGTATCCGCCTTTTACCCCGGTGCCAGCTCTGAAGTGCTGGCCCAGACCGTGGCCGCCCCCCTGGAAAAGGAAGTCAACGGCGTGGATAACATGCTGTACATGTCCTCTTCCAGTTCCAATACCGGAAGCTATAGCCTGCGGGTCACCTTTGAGGTGGGCAGTGATCCGGATATCAATCAGGTGAACCTGCAGAACCGGATTCAGCTGGCAACACCCAGACTGCCGGCAGAGGTGGTGGCCCAGGGCATCAGTGTGCGCAAGCGCTCCAGTGACATGATGGCGGCCATCAGCTTTTTTTCTCCAAACAAATCCCATGAAATGCTGTATTTGAGCAATTATATCAGTGACCAGATCAAGGACACCCTGATACGGATCAACGGTGTCAGTGATGCCATGATCTTTGGTGAAAAAGAATACAGCCTGCGCATATGGATGAATCCCGAGCGCATGACAGCCCTGGGCCTGACTGCAAATGACATCATCTCTGCCGTGCGCACCCAGAATGTCCAGGCATCACTGGGTGCGGTGGGCACGGAACCTCTTGAAAACAAACAATCGGTGCAGTTTTCTCTGCGCGCCAAGGGCCGGTTGGTCAAGGTGGAGGATTTTGAAAATATCATTGTCAGGGCCAACAATCAGGGAGGGTTGGTGCGGATCAGGGATGTGGCCCGGGTGGAACTGGCAGCCCAGTCCTATGCCACCGAATCCATTCTCAACGGCAACCCTGCTGCCACCCTGGCCGTCTACCGGGCATCTGATGCCAATGCCCTGGAAACCATGGAAAATGTCCGGGCAGAACTCAAAAATCTGGAATCAGGCATGCCCGAAGATGTGGCCTATGAAATCATTCTGGACACCACCCGGTATGTGTCCGCAGCCATTGATGAAATCATTTTAACCCTGTCTCTGGTGACCCTGCTGGTAATTGCCGTAATTTTTGCCTTTCTCCAGAACTGGCGGGCCACCCTGATCCCGGCCGTGGCCATCCCGGTCTCCCTGATCGGTACCTTTGCCATACTCATGGCGTTGGGATACAATGCCAATACCATCACCCTGTTTGCCCTGATCATGGCCATCGGCCTGGTGGTGGATGATGCCATTGTGGTGGTGGAAAATGTGCACCGGGTCATGCATGAAGAAAACCTGCCCGCACCTGCGGCCACAAAAAAAGCCATGGCCCAGGTGGTTGGTCCCATTATTTCCACTACCCTGGTGCTGTTTTCCGTGTTTGTGCCGGTGGCGTTCATGCCGGGAATAACCGGTCAGCTCTACCGCCAGTTCGCCGTGACCATGTGCAGTGCTGTACTGCTTTCCGCCACCTGCGCTCTGACCCTGAGTCCGGCCCTGTGTGCCACCTTTCTCACACAGCACCGACAGTCTGCAAGAGGTCCTTTGGCCTGGTTCAACAGTCTGGTTGGTGTCAGCCGCAAAGGGTATGTAGCGGGTTCCGCCTGGATGATCCGCTGGCTGGTGGTTCCCATACTATTGTTTGCCGGGGTTATAACGGCTACTGTCATGCTGTTTAACAGCACACCCACCAGTTTTCTTCCTTCGGAAGATCAGGGATATTTCCTTATCAATGTACAGCTGCCCCAGTCTGCTTCCCTGTCCCGCACCGCTGCGGTGCTCGATGATATCACCAGGCAAATGCGCAGCATCGACGGGGTGGCCAACATGATCGGGGTGTCCGGTTTCAGCTTGCTCAGCGGGAATGCCGGCAATGTCGGGTTTGCCCTGGGAATTCTCAAACCCTGGGATGAACGGCGCCTGCCGCACCAGCATCTGGATGCTGTCGTGGGCCAGGCCCAGGGAAAACTGGCCGCCTTGTCCGATGCCAATGCTTTTGCTTTTGTGCCGCCCCCCATCTCAGGACTGGGCGCCAGCAGCGGCTTCACTTTTCAATTGCTTGCCAAAAAAGGTCAGGATCCCAAAGAGTTGTTCGGTATGGCCCTTAACCTGATGATGGCTGCCAACCAGGATCCGGTACTGGAACAGGTATTCACCACCTATACGGCAGATACCCCCCAGATTTTTGTGGATGTGGACCGGACCAGAGCGGAATATCTCAAGGTACCGGTGGCACGGATTTTTTCAACCCTTCAGGCCCACCTGGGATCTGCCTATGTCAATGACTTCAATCTCGGGGGCCGGACCTACCAGGTCAAGGTCCAGGCAGACGGACCCTTCCGGGATACGGCAGAAGATATCAAACGTCTGTATGTGCGCAGCAATGACCAGAAGATGGTTCCCCTCACCAGCCTGGTAACGCTTCGCACTGTTCTGGGACCCCAGCTTATAAAACGGTATAACCAGTTCACCAGTGCGGATTTCAACGGCAATGCCGCCCCGGGATTTTCGTCCGGACAGGCCATGGCCGCCATGGAACAGGTGGCTGCAAAAGAGCTGGCCACAGGTTTTGACTATGAGTGGTCTGCCCTGTCATACCAGGAAAAACGTACCGGGGGCCAGGTTGTGTGGCTCTTTGCCCTGGCCCTGGTCTTTGCCTATCTATTCCTGGTGGCCCAGTATGAAAGCTGGAACCTTCCCTTGTCCATTGTTTTGACCATACCGGTGGGTACCCTGGGGGCCATGGCCGGGCTATGGCTGATGGGAATGCCTTTGTCCATTTACGCCCAGATCGGTCTGGTGCTGCTGGTGGGTCTGGCAGCGAAAAATGCTATTCTTATTGTTGAATTTGCCAGGGGTCAGCGTCTGGCAGGCCTTTCCATTGCAGAGGCGGCTGTGACCGGCGGGGCCATCCGTTTTCGGCCGGTACTCATGACCTCTTTGACTTTTATTTTCGGACTGGTTCCCATGCTCATCGCCACCGGGGCCGGTGCCGGCAGCCGCCGGGCCATCGGCACCGCGGTTTTTTCCGGTATGTGTGTGGCCACTTTTCTGGGTATTTTTTTGATTCCCTCTTTGTATTATATTTTCCAGACAATCAGTGAAAAAGGCCGGGCCAGAAGGCTGTCAAGGCAGCAACAGGATTTGCCGGACATGGCAGCACCGGAAACAAGAACAAAAGAATCGAGGTAATACAGCATATGCATTGTTTTTTGGAAACAGATACCTGTCATAAACCCGGATTTTTCCCCAAAGCATTTACCCTTAGTGTCTATCCGGCAATAATACTGGTACTGATAATCATGTCCGGATGTGCTGCAGTGGGGCCTGACTTCCAGAAACCGGAACTGTCCGCTCCAGGCACCTGGCACACGGAAACGGCCGGCGGGCTGACTGTTTCAGAAACAATGCCTGATGACCGCGGTGCCTGGTGGCAGGTTTTTCAGGATCCTTTGCTGACCCGGTTGATTGAAAATGCGGCAGCGGGTAATCTAAATCTGCAGAAAGCGGTGGTCCGGATTCAGGAAGCCCGGGCCCTGTACGGCATCAGAAAGGCAGGTGATTACCCGGTCCTGAACAGCACTGGTGTGATACAAAGACTGCAGCCCAGTGAGAAAACCGGTTTCGAAACAGCCTCCGGCTTTTACCAGGCCGGTTTTGATACTGCCTGGGAAATGGATATCTTTGGCAAGATCCATCGTTCACAACAGGCAGCCCTGGCAGAGGTGGAAACCCGTCAGGAAGCGCTGGCCGCAATGCTGGTAAGTCTGCAGGCGGAAGTGGCTCTCAATTATCTGGAGCTGCGCACCTTTCAGGAACGGCTGATTGCGGCCCGGGGAAATCTGGATGTGCAAGAGGAAACCTATGAAATCAATTTGTCCCGGTTCAATGCCGGATTGATCGGGGAACTGGCAGTACATCAGGCCCAATATATTCTGGAGCAGACCCGGTCCCAGATTCCGCTGCTCCAGGACGGCCTTGGCAGGGCGGCAAACCGTCTGGCTGTGCTGGTGGGCAAACGTCCCGGCACCCTGCATGAAGAATTGACTGAAAAACACGCCATCCCCTGCATTCCCCTGGAAGTTGTCATGGGTATTCCTGCCCACACCCTGCGTCAGCGTCCGGATATCCGCCGGGCAGAACGTGCCCTGGCCCGGGAAACCGCCCTGGTGGGAGTGGCCATGGCAGACCTGTACCCGCAATTTCACCTGACCGGCACCTTTGGTCTGGAAGCCCTGTCAATCGGGGATTTTTTCAATAGCTCCAGCCGGTTCTGGTCGATCGGTCCCCGGGTATCCTGGCGGCTTTTTGACGGTGGCAGGATCCGGCAGGCTGTTGCCGCCCAGTCCGCCCGTCAGGAACAGGCCATGATCGATTACCAGGCCGCATTGCTGACAGCCCGGGAAGAAATTGAAAATGCAATCCTGGCATTTGCCAAGGAACAGCTGCGCCGTGATTCCCTGGTAAAGGCCACAGCAGCAGCCCGCAATGCCGACCGTATTGCCAGAGACCAGTACCGGGCCGGGCTGGTGGACTTCAGCAATGTGCTGGATGCCCAGCGGTCCCTGCTTTCCTTTGAAGACCAGCTGGCCCAAAGCCGGGGCACGGTGAGTGCCAACCTGGTGCGCCTGTACAAAGCCCTGGGCGGCGGGTGGCAGCATATGGAGCGGTAATGCAGGCGCACATAGATGCAGGAACAAGAAAGAAGATGTGATGAGCAGACCTGATTCGCCCTCCCGGACAAACCCTTCCAGGGTGTCCCTTTTTTTTGAAGGGGCAAAGGACACTTTTCCGCTGGTTGTGGGTGCGGTACCCTTCGGTATTATCTTCGGGGCCCTGGCTGATACGGCCGGGCTTTCCTTTGGCGCTGCAATGGGGATGTCCTTGTTTGTTTTTGCGGGCTCTGCACAGTTTGTGGCCCTGGGCCTGGCAGCCTCAGGCACTCCGTGGCCCATGATAGTGGTAACCACCTTTGTGGTCAACCTGCGGCACATGCTCTACAGCGCGACCATGGTGCCTTTTTATAAACACCTGGCCCATGCCTGGAAAATGCTACTGGCCTTTGGTTTGACCGATGAAACCTTTGCAGTGGCCGTCACCCGGTACAGCAAACATGATGGTGTAAGCGGCAAGCGCTATTACAACCTGGGTTCCATGGTGTTCATGTACCTCAACTGGAATCTGTGTACCCTGATCGGACTTTCCGCGGGAAAAACCTTTCCGGAAATATCCCGGTGGGGGCTTGATTTTGCCATGCCTGCCACCTTCATCGGCATTGTCATTCCGTATCTTGTTTCAAGGCCCATGTGGGCTGCAGTGATCACCGCCGGATCGGTTTCCATTCTCGCCCATGGGCTTCCCCACAAGCTGGGTTTGATGGCCGCCGCCCTTGCCGGTGTCATGGCGGGGGTGGTGTGTGAAAAACTATTCTCTGACAAGAAGAAGGGAATGTGAATATGTTCGAAATTGGTATAACATTATCTGAAATCTATATGGTCGCGGGAATGGCTGCGGTGACCTTTGGCATACGCTATATTCTTTTTCCTGTTTCCGGACGGATGCAGTTTCCCCGGCTGTTTGAAAAAGGGCTGAGATATGTGCCTCCTGCCGTACTCACAGCCATCATTGTGCCCTCTGTGCTGATGCCCGATGGAAAAACACTTGATCTGACCCTGGATAATCCGTATCTCATAGGTGCCATTGCCGCCTGTATCATCGGCGGTGTGTTTAAAAATCTGCTCTTGACCATTGTTTTGAGCATGGTGGTTTTTCTGGGCGCCCAGTGGGTTTTTGCAATGGGATAAACAGCTGCCCGCAGACTGCCGCGTTATCATTAACCCTGTCAGAAGAGATCCCATAACAGGTGTCCGAAGGGCGAAAACCAGCACACATATCCTCTAATGATCTCTTCATCCAGGCCGAATTTATATGAAAGTGTTAAGTGTTAAACTAATACCTGGCGGCTAACGGCTAACGGCTAACAGCTAACAGCTAAAAACTTTCATCATTTGTTGTGGCCTCTCAGGGCATGGATGTTATATGGATGTCCGATTTTATAGACGCTACATGCGCTTCAGGATCTGTGCCAGTTTTTTCTTTTCATCGCGATAGATCTGGTGGGCGGTTTTCAGATCGATCCTTTCAAATGAAATGGTGTCTCCGGGGGTGGCCTGGGCCACCTTCGGGATATCTGTGGAGATCACGGTGGCGATTTTGGCATATCCCCCCACGGTCTGCTCCACCAAAAGGATTATGGGCTGTTCATCCGCCGGGATCTGGATGCTCCCGGGCATGGAGGTTTCCGATACAATGCTTTTGGGCATACCCTGTTTGATGGGGATTTTTTCTCCCTGCAGCCGGTATCCCATGCGGTCCGCCCTGGGGGTGACCATATACCGGGTGGTGAACAGGGTGGTTGCGCCCTGGTCAAAAAAGCCATCCTGGGGGCCGGGAACCGCACGCAGCAGCACATGGGACGGATACTCCGGCACCAGGGCTTTCGGCACCACCCGTTCCCGGGCCAGCAGGGGGGCTTTATGGGCATCCAGGATATCACCGGCCGTCAGGGGCCTGCCCATGAATCCGCCGAAACCGCCGCCCACATATGTGGAACAGGACCCCATGACAGGGGGTACCTTAATCCCGCCGGTGACGGCCAGACAGGCCCGGCAGCCGGTCTGGACCTGGGAAACGGTCAGCACGTCACCGGGCTTCACCCGGATGGACCGCCACTGCTCCGTGGGTTGGTCGTTCAGGGTCATGTCCATTTTCGCACCGGTGACGGCAATGTCCATGGATGAGAGAAATTTGAGGGTCGGTCCCATGACCGTGATTTCCAGCACAGCCCGGTCGCTGTCGTTGCCCACCAGCAGGTTGGCAGTGTCAGAGGAAAAGGTGTCCAGAACCCCGCAGACAGGCACCCCCATCTGCTGGAACCCGAACCTGCCTTTGTCCTGCACCGTGGTAAATCCGCCGGGGGCCAGCACTTCAAATGCGTTCATCAGACATTCTCCTTTTGGGCCAGCCGGTTATATTCAGATTCGGATATTGGCACAAATTTTAGCTTATCCCCAGCCCGGTAAAGAAAAGGATCTTTTTTCCAGGGGGCAAACAGGTTCAGCGGGGTTCTGCCGATGATCTGCCACCCGCCCGGGCTGGCAATGGGATACATGCCGGTCTGGTTGTTGGCAATGCCCACAGACCCCTTTGGTACATGCATGCGCGGGGTGTTCAGCCGGGAGGTGTTCAGCCTTTCATCCAGTCCCCCTAAAAACGCAAACCCCGGTGTGAACCCCACCATGTAAATCAGGTATTCCCGGGCCGCATGCACCTGGATCACCTGTTCCTGTGTCAGGCCGGAGGCCTTCTGGACATTGCCGATATCCGGACCGAACTCCCCGCCATAGCACACCGGAATCTCCACCACCTTTACCGACTCTGCAGCCAGCTCGTCCCGGCCGTCATCCAGATTTTCCACCAGTTTGTACAGGCGGTCCGGATCCATGAGATCCGGGTCATAGATAAACAGCAGGGACCGGTAGGTGGGAATCACCTCCAGAATGCCTGGTGGAAGATTTTTTTCCATGGCCCGGGCCATGGCCCGCACCTGTGCATTGATCCTTGGATCAATGCCGTCACCGAATTCCACGAGAAATCCTTTGTCACCGGCCAGACGGCAGACCGGTCTGTCATACACCTGTGCGGTCATAACGCTGAATTTCCCCCATGGGTGTCACCTGCACACCACTGGTTTCCAGAATGTTTCTGATAGTCTTCACCAGGGCCACGGCAGCCGGGTTGTCTCCGTGCACGCACAGGGAGTGTACCTCCAGGTCGATGCGGCTGCCGTCCACAGTAATGACATATCCATTGGCCATGTCCAGGGCCCGCTGTGCCACTGTATCCGGATCAGAAATAACCGCCCCGGGCTGTTTTCTGGGCAACAGTGTCCCTTCGGGAGTATAGGCCCGGTCAGGAAAGGCTTCATATGCCACCTTGAGTCCCAGCTCCGCTCCCATGCGCCGCATGGGTTCCCCTTTTTTTCCTGCCAGGGCCACAAACAAAAGATCCGGGTCAATGGCCAGGATGCCGTGGGCAACCCCTCTGGCAACGGTATCATTTTCCACCGCATCCAGGTACAGGGCACCATGGGGTTTGACATGCTGCATTTGCGCCCCGTGTGCCCGGCAGAATCCCTGCAGTGCCCCCACCTGGTATATGACATATTGCTGGATCTCGGTTTCTAAACAGGCCATATGCCGCCGGCCGAATCCCAACAGGTCCGGATATCCGGGATGAGCCCCGATGCCCACTTTTTTTTCCTTTGCCAGTTTCACGGTCCGGTCCATAACCAGAGGATCCCCGGCATGGAACCCGCAGGCAATATTGGCCGAGGTGATATGGTCCATGACCTCTGTGTCCATGCCGATAGTATAGGCACCAAAGCTTTCTCCCATATCACAGTTCAAGTCAATCTGTTTCATGGTTCACCTTTTTTGGGGATAAAAACATGGTTTTGCGGTTTTGCGCATGAACAGCCTGTCAGGAGGTCATGAACACAAGGATCCTTTCCCTGAAAGTCAATATATGGTCTGTTATCAGTTTTTTTACATGGTGTGCATCCCTTTGGGCAAGGCCGTCAATGATCTGGTCATGTTCACCCACCACGGATGCATAATGGATTTCCAGGGGCCGTTGGGGATCAATGATATTGTCATAGGACAGGTAGGACAGCCGTTTGGCTTCTGTTCTGATGTCTTTTACCGCCCGGATGAGAAACTCATTCCGGGAGCACCTGGCAAAATGCATGTGAAATTCATGGTTTGCCTCCACCAGGTCAAACACATCATTGGCCATGATGGCTTTTTGTGCCCGGAGGTTGGCTGTTTTCATTTTATCCAGAAAAACAGTGCAGTCCTTATCCACGGCAATATCCACAATCCCCAGCTCAATCAGTTTCATGCTCTCGAACATAGCCTTGGTGTTCTGCAGGGTGATGGGCCGGACAATGACACCTTTTTTGGGGTGAGATTCCACCATTTTTTCACCGTGCAGCCGCACCAGCGCTTCCCGGATAGGGGTCCGCCCGATGCCCAGATCTTCCACCAGCTGGCTTTCCTCCAGATGCTGGCTGGGCTGGTATTCCAGGCAGATGATCTTTTTCACCAGGGTTTCATAGGCTTTTACAGCCAGGGGCTGTTTGGGAATTTTCTGCACTTTTACTGGGTTCCCCATATTACGATGCCCTCTGTATCATTACAATAAATGGTGTGGCCAGTAAAAATATACTTGACATAGATTCAAAATATATGTCAAGTATTTTTATAAAATAAAATGCGGAATGCAAAAGCGAGATAATACAAAAAGGGAGATAAAATCATGGACAACACCATTCACACTGTCACCTCACCGGTCATGGGCACTTTTTACCGGTCATCTACACCGGATGCGCCCCCGCTGGTGGAAATCGGGCAGTCTGTCACACCTGAAGACATTGTCTGCATGATTGAATCCATGAAGATTTTTACGGAAATCCGGTGCGGCAAGGCGGGCGTGGTGAAAAAAATCCTGGTGGAAAACGAGGAGCCGGTCATGAAGAACCAGGCTTTGATGGAAATCGAGATGAAATAGCATGCAAACACGTGTCCAGGCTGGAAGCATGACCAGGGGGGCAGACAAAGGAAAAAATATGACATTCAAAAAAATTCTTGTTGCCAACAGAGGGGAGATTGCCCTGCGGATCATTCGGACCTGCCGGGAAATGGGAATTAAAACCGTTGCCGTATATTCCGATGCAGACATGGACAGCCTCCCTGTCAAACAGGCGGATGAAGCAATGCATATCGGCCCGGCCTTGAGCCGGAAAAGCTACCTGAACCAGGATGCCGTCATTGCAGCGGCCCGGGAAACCGGTGCAGATGCCGTTCACGCGGGATATGGATTTCTGTCTGAAAGCGCCTCCTTTGCACAGGCCTGTCATGACAATGGGATCATCTTTATCGGTCCGTCCAGCCGGACAATAGCCAGGGCCGGTGACAAATCAGCAGCCCGGCAGATCCTTATCAAAATGGGTATTCCGGTCATTCCGGGCAGTGACGATGTGATCGCAACCCCTGAGGCAGCCTGTGATGCAGCGGATCAGGTGGGGTATCCCGTGATCCTCAAGGCTGCCGGCGGCGGTGGCGGCCGGGGCATGCGCATCGCCAGGAACCAAAAGGACCTGCTGGCCGCTTTTTCCGTGGCATCTGCCGAGGCCGGGGCCGCATTCGGCAACCCGGCCCTGTACCTGGAAAAATATATTGAAAAGCCCCGGCATATAGAGATCCAGATCCTGGGGGATCACTTCGGCAATTATGTGCACCTGGGGGAACGGGAATGCAGCATCCAGATGCGGTACCAGAAACTCATCGAAGAAGCTCCCTCCTTCTTTGTGGATGAATCCCTGAGAGAACAGTTGGGCAGCACCGCCATCCGCATTGCCAGGGCCTTTGAATATTTTAATGCCGGCACCATGGAATTTCTGGTGGACAAGGACAAAAACTTTTATTTCATGGAGGTGAATGCAAGGGTCCAGGTGGAACATCCGGTCACAGAACTGATTACCGGCATCGATATTGTCAGAAAACAGATCGAAATTGCCGCCGGAAACGAACTGGGACTGGCCCAGGCCGATATCCTTCTGAACGGCTGGGCCATGGAGTGCCGCATCAATGCATCAGATCCGACCGACAATTTCATGCCCTCCCCGGGTGAGATCACATCGGTGATTTTCCCCGGCGGTCCCGGGGTACGCCTGGACACCCATATCCACGACAGGTACATGGTCTCCCCGTTTTATGATTCCCTCCTCGGCAAGCTGTGTGTATGGGCACCTGAACGTTTCCAGGCTGTCCGCCGCATGAAACGGGCCCTGGATGAATTTGAGATCACCGGGATCGCCACCACCATTGATTTTTACAAAAAAGTGATGACAGATGATCGGTTTCAAAATGGAGATATTGACACCCATTTTCTGGAACATATGGTCAGTTTGTGATAGACTGTTTTGATGGATAATAACAAACATGCCCAGCAGGTACAACAAAGAATGAAACAGTTGGACTGTCAATCGGTTATTTCCGGCGGCTTTCATCAGGACAGATTTTGGATACCGGGGGAGGTCCGGCCGGACGTACCAGCTTGAGCAGGACAATGGCCCCGCTGGTGGTGAGCTGAAAAACGGCAAAGACCATGATGGATATATCCTGCTGAATGAAAGAATAGAGACCCCAGACCAGGCCGTCGGACATGGACAGCAGCCAGGTGCCCAGGGAAAGATCGGCCAGGCTGGGCTCCTTCCAGGCTACCCGGATCTGGGGAATATTGGACACCAGGATGGAGACAGGCAGTACCATCCCCAGGCCCCGGGCTTTCCAGGCCATGGCTCCGATGACAAGGACACAGAGCCATACCGGGGCGATTTTTAATTCTCTTGCGTTGCGCCCGAACCGCAGGGCAAATACTGTCACCAGCAGAAAAACAATTCCTGATGCGCCTGTTGCCAGGGCCACGTATGGCTGGGCGGTCCACAGACCGTAGACCGCCCAGCCGAAACTGACAATGGCAGAGGTGGCCGCCGTATCAAGAGAAACCCCTGCAGACCCCCTGGCGCGCAACAGTCCTGTAAGCTGGGGCATGGCCCGGACCAGGCCTATGACGGTGCCGGCAAGCCCCAGTATGGATACTGGATCCATCAGACAGACACCTGTTCAATGGGATAGATCCACAGGATCGGCTGCTTAATCGGTAAAGAATTCATGGTCCATGTCCAGGGTCAGATGATCTCTATCCATGAGCCGCATAGACAGACCATGGATTTTGGGAAGTTCATATCTGAAAAAATAGTGCATGGCAAACAGCTTGCCCCTGTAGAACCGCTCCTCTTTTCTGGAAGGTTTTCCAGCCAGTGCCTTTTCTGCCGCGATTCCCTGGATCAGCCACTGCCAGGAAATCACGATCAGCCCGAAAAATTCCAGAAACAGGGTGGCATCGGCTAAAAAGGCATCAATTTTCCTTTCTCCGGCCATTTTAAAGAGCACTCCGGCAACGGTCTCAAGCTGTTTTTTTGCATCTGCGAGGGCCTGAACCGCATGTGCCAGTCCGGGAAATGGTTGTGCCGTTTGAATGCTTTGATCCAGTTCTTCAAGAAAAAGGAGCCCGGCCTTTCCATTTTTCATGACCAGTTTTCGGCCCAGAAGGTCCATTGCCTGTATGCCGGTAGTCCCTTCATGGATGGGGTGGATCCGGATATCACGCAGATACTGTTCCACCGGAAAATCCTCACAATACCCGTATCCCCCGAAACACTGGATGGCGCTGTTGGTGGCCAGAAATCCGTATTCAGAGGGAAATGTTTTGGCAACCGGTGTCAACAGATCCAGCAGCAGCTGGTATTGTTCCTTTTCATCCCCGGCGGATACCCGAATAAGGTCCGCATACATGGCGCATTGCAGAATCAGGGAAAACCCGCCCTCGACGACCGATCGCTGAAACAGCAGCATCCGCTTGACATCGGCATGTTCTATAATGGGAACCGGAGGGGCCATGGGATCTTTCCGGGTGACCGGTCTGCCCTGGGGTCTGTTTTTTGCGTAATCCAGGGCCGCATAACAGGCAGCCGAGGCAATGGCGCATGCGCCCAGACCCACCAGGATTCTGGCCTCATTCATCATCTGGAACATATGGGAAAGGCCTTTGTTTTCCTCCCCCACCAGCCATCCATGGCAGTCATCTTTTTCCCCCATGGACAACTCCAAAGCAGGGATACCCCGTCCCCCCAGCTTATGGTAAACAGCTGCGGTGGTGACATCATTGGAAACCAGATGTCCCTTGTCATCCAGCCGTTTTTTGGGCACCACGAACAAAGAGATGCCTTTGGCGCCGGGAGGTGCATTTTCGATCCGTGCCAGCATCAGATGCACCACATTCTCCACCCCGTCATGGTCTCCGGCGGATATAAAGATTTTGATTCCTTTGATTTTAAACCGCCCATTGCCGTCCCTGGAAGCGGTGGTGGTGATATCGGACAGGGAACTTCCCGCCTGGGGCTCGGTCAGGGCCATGGTGCCCTGCCAACGGCCGGCCAGCATGTTGGGCACATAGGAATCTATCAGGTGCCTGCTGCCGAAAGAGGTGATCAGTTCCGCTGCGCCGGCGGTCAGCTCGGGATAGGCAGACGCTGAATAATTGGCAGCCGCAAACACAAAGCTTGCGGCAGACCGGATAATCAGCGGTATCTGCTCCCCGCCATGGGATTCCGGGAACCCGGAGGCAATCCACCCGCCCTGACCGAATTCGGCCATGATTTTTTTCACGGACTTGTGAACCTTTACCTGTCCATTTTCAAGCACCGGCGGATTTCGGTCCATCTCTGCCAGAACCGGATACATCAGCTGGGTGGCCATCTTTACCGCTGCATCCGTCACCATATCAAACATTTTAGGGGTATGCCGGTCATAGTAGGGATACGTCGTCAGTGAGTCTGCATCAAACACCTCCCTGATCATGAACCGGATATTCCGGGTGCTGACAAATCGGGTCATTTTGGCCCCCTTTCAGATTGTATAGTAGGATGCATCAAACTCGGGCCGGCCGCAGGCGGCCGGCAGGGGCGGCAATCTTGCAGAACAGCGACTGCCTGCCCGCCGGGGTAATCAAAATTAAACTGGCGGGGTTCTGGTCCGTTATGGTCCGGAACCCCGCCAGGGATTTTAGCTGACAGGTTATCTGCTAAATTCTGAACAGGGACAGCGGAGACGGACAAAGCTGGTCCATGACTGCCAGGTCGTTCTTTGAACAATAGCCTTTGGACACCCAGCCCTGGTCATATCCTTTCTGTGTGATGACCTGGAGATGGGTGTGGTAGAACCAGTAGCCGTTTTCATGAAAATCGCCGATGGTTGCAAACACATCTCCTGCGGCAAACCGGTCCCCGGGGGCGGGCAGCTTTTCTTTGTTCAGATGTCCGTAAAGGCTGTAAAAGGTTTCAAATCCTGGGCTGTCGTGCCTTAGCAGCACATTGCCCCCGTAATTGCCCTGGCCTTCTTCATACCCGCTTTCCTGGACCACACTGTCCAGGGGGGCATGCAACGGGGTACCCAGGTCCACGATGATATCCAGGCCCAGATGAAAATACCGGGATTCCTCTTTCATCTGGGGATACCGGGACAATATGGTTTCTCTGTCTTCCAGGTAGGAGGCCAGTCCCCAGGAATGCCGGTCTTTCATGGTCTGGTCCAGCCAGACCTGGAAGGCTTTCTGATCCATCACATTCACCGTATCGAACACAGGGGATCCCACAGACAGGTCCACAACCAGGGGATTGCCTTTCAATCCCCTGAACACCGGTGCAATTTCAACATCTTCACAATAGGCGATATACGGGTATTTCATGCCGTGTTTCCTTATGAATATCTGTATCGGTTTTTGTTACGACACCACAAAATCATTGGTTTTTATCATCCCGGGCACAGGTACCACCGGGTGCCCGTCATCTGATACTGTGACGTCTTCAGGATACTGAAACTGCGGATCCATGCTTTTGTAGTAGGTGTCATCATAGCAGCCCAGTTTTGCTTTCACAACATCGCCTTCCCTGATAAAAGAGGAGGTCAGGCCATAATCCACCTCTCCCAGGGGGGTGGCAATGATATACCGGGGGATCTCTCTGCCGGACCCTTCCCGCCGGACCCTGGTGGCAATGTCGATAACATCGTAGGAGTCGATGGGATGATCCGCATTCCAGTCTGCCTGGACCGGCAGGCCGGCCACATACAGGTGGTGAAATTCAATGCCTGCACTGCGCAGGGCATAGGCCAGGTCATGGATCTTTGCATCATTGTCATTGACCCCGCCCAGCAGGGGCACATTGGCATACACGGTTATGCCCTTGTGATTCAGGCGGCGGGTGACAGTGGCATGATCCGGTGTCAGATCGGTATGCACCACAAACCAGGTGTCTATCTCCAGGCGCAGGGGCTGCACCACGGACAGCCTGTTAATATCCCCCAGGAAATTTACCTTTGACCGGGTATAAGTCATGGGATCAGTGGCCAGTTTCATGGACCGCACCCGCAGGGCATTGACATGGGGAATCTTTGAGAGCTGGTCAGCAATATATTGGATCTCAAACAGATTGTCCACCGCCTCTCCTGCCACCAGGACATCGGTGATCCGGTGATCCTGGGCAATATAGACCATTTCTGCTTCTCCGGCCCAGGGCTGGATGCACACCCGGGTTTCATGCACCCGGGACAGGCCGGTAAGGCCGGTGTGCACAATGGATGAACCGGTCTGGAGATTTTCAACCAAAGATGCCTGGAGGCGGTCCAGATCTTCCGGGGATGCAAAAGGATTCACCGGTGCCGTCTTTTTGGGGCGGTTGCCCACCAGGTACTCATCATTGCCGATTTTGGCCATGTACTGGATATCAATGGTACCTTCGTCATTGACCCGGATATTGGTCAAAGAATTGGCCAGGGGCGCAAACGCCTTGAAATATGCCGGGGTATAGGGGGTTCTGATCCAGATGAAATTCTCATTGCCGGCCACTTTTTCCACGGCCCAGCCGCTGGAATACCAGTCCATTTTGCCGATGGGCGTGGCGGTGCAGATTCTGGGTATCACCCGGTCGGACAGGTGGGCCCGCAGCTGCATGGCCATGTCAATGCCGCCGGACAAGGGTTTCCAGTAAATGGAATTGCCGTGGATGGGACTGCAGGGAATATAGATATAGTGCAGCTCGGCCCCGGCCCCCCGCAGCAGGCCGAACAGCCGCACCAGTTCCGGGCCGGTGTCATTGCAGTCACTCAGAAAAGGGGTCTGGATGTACACGGCAATCCCGTTTTTCACCAGATCGGAGATAATGTCCAGGCTTTCCGGGGATACCTCATCCGGATGAATAAAATGGGTGGCCACTTCCATGCGCTTGCCGTTCCGGTTCAACTCCAGACTTTTCTGTTTGATATATTTGAGATATTCTCCTTCCTTTTCCAGGAACAGTTCCGGATAGTAGGCAATGGACCGGGTGGCCAGGCGCAGGGTCTGGACATGCTCCACTGCCATGAGGCCGTCAATGGTGGCAGCCATGTTTTTTTTGTTCATGAAGGGATCACCGCCGGTAATGACGATCTCCTTGATGGAGGGGGACGCTTCTACATGGGCCACCGCTTTCATGACATCTTTTGGGGTGGGATTTTGCTCGTTCCTGGAATCTTTGTGTTTTCTGAAACAGAACCTGCAGTACACCGGGCAGCTCATGTTCAGCAGAAAAATTACCCGGTTCTGGTACATCTGCTCCAGCAGGCCGTCATGGAACTGGCCGATCCAGGTATTGGTGTGGCCGATATTTTCCAGTTCCTCCACAAAGGGCAGGTACTGGTAGGCCACGTCTTTTGACACCATCATCTGCCGGACGGTATGCCGGGACAGGCGTACCGGATATTTTTCGATCACTGCCTGGAGATCAGCCCTGTCCGCATCTGGAATGGCATGGTTTGTCAACGTCACCAGCTGGTCTGTGTTTTTTACGGACACATATCCATGGCCGGTAATCACCTGCTCAAGCATGGCCACCAGCAGCATATGGGGCAGGGTTACCCCGTTGATGGTCAATGTCTGCCCCTCGCCTTTGGCAATGGCGGACAATACGGCCTTGAAAAAATCTTCGGAATATCCCTCAAACCCTGTAGCGGCCAGAAGGTTTTCCCATTTGGTTTGGCCATTTCCCTGTCTGATGATTTTTACAAATTCGCTGCCGCAGAACTGGGCATTGCCGTAAATTTCCAGAAATTCCCGGGCACCTTCCTCCAATTGAGAAAGCGGCACAGATCTTTGTTCTTTTGAATAATCAAACCGGATGTCTATGTTTGTGTCTGTTATGGTTCTGTTCGTTTTCATGTCACGCCTCTTTTGCCTTGTATAAATAATAGACCGTATCTTTTGGAAACCCGTATCCCATGACCTGGCCCAGCACTTCATCTTCATTGCCCGTTCCGATGCACACCACCAGATATTCTCTTTGCAGGTCTGCATCCATGACCTTTTTCCAGGTGTAGGCATGTGCCGCAAAATAGGCATACGCTGCATGGGATGGATCAAAAAGAGATCCATCTGCCTGTTTCAGGTCATTTTCAAAAATAATGTAACTGGCCCCTGGATCCAGGGTTTGTTTGATCCACACAAAACTGCCGTGGATGGGGCTTTTATGTAAGTTATCCATCACCGGAGGTCCATTCCCTCCTTTGCCGCGCACAACTCTCCTGTGAGAATGGCGCAAGGCTCTACACATTCTTTCGTAATTCCTGCTCCTGCACAAAAAACTGCTGTGCTATGTTATAATTTCAACAATCTGCAGTGGAACGGATCCACCCTGATAAAGACCTCGTCACCCCGACGATACGGGCTCCGTTTAACAAAATTGATCACATGCAGCAGCTGTCCGTCGGGAAGTTCCACAAAATAACTGACCTCTCCCCCCATATAGCTGCGGTCCTTTATCGTGCCGAAGAAATCATTCATGCCCTCTTCTTCGGCATAGTCTTTTTTGTGTCCCAGGGTCATTTTCTGGGCCCGGATCACGATTTCGGCTTTTTCTTCAACATCAAATTCTCCCACCGGACTGGCAATGCAGATGCTGCCGTCTGCCAGTTCTGCTTCATAATTTCCATTTTTCCGGGTTTTAACCCGGGCATTCAGGAAATTGGAATGGCCCAGAAAATCGGCCACAAAATGGTTGACGGAATTATTGTAGACCTCTTCGGGCTCTCCTTCCTGCTGGATGAATCCGTCTTTCATGACCACCACCTTGTCGGACATGGACAAGGCTTCTCGCTGGTCATGGGTAACAAAAATGGTGGTTACCCCCAATTCCATCTGGAGGTTATCGATCTCCCGGCGCATGTCTTCTCTCAGATTTTCATCCAGGGCAGACAACGGTTCATCCATCAGCAGCACATCCGGTTCAATCACAATGGCCCGGGCCAGGGCGATGCGCTGCTGCTGGCCGCCTGAAAGCTGGGAGGGCATCCGGTTTCCAACCCCTGGCAGCCGGACGGTTTCCAGGGCTTTTTCCACCTTTTCCTTCATCACGGTTTTGGACACATCCCGGTATTTGAGGCCGAAGGCCACATTATCAAAAATCGTTTTGTGGGGAAACAATGCATAGTTTTGGAATATCATGCCCAGGTTGCGTTTATGAATCGGGGTGTCGTTAATGCGCTTTCCCTTGATGAATATGTCCCCCCGGGTAGGAGGTTCAAGCCCGGCCAGCATCCGGAGCAGGGTAGTTTTCCCGCATCCTGACGGACCCAGCAGGGTGACAAAGGATCCTTCGGGAATATCCAGATCCATGGGCTGCACTGCCACCAGATCACCAAACCGTTTTTCAATACCCTGGAACCTGACAAAGGCCGGGTCTTTTGCGTGTGTCAAACCAGTTATCTCCCAATTTTTATGGAAAAGGCCCCCGGCAGCCATGCTGCCGGGGTACCAGGTTCATTTCATTTACCCGTATTTATGCACCTGCCATAATCCGGTCCCATTTTTCAGCCCATTCCAGCTGGTGTTTATTCCAGTAAGCAGGATCTGCAAACAGATAGCCATTTAGCTTGCCTGTGGGGTCAAAGGCCGGCAGTTTCTTGACTTCCTCGGGCATTTCCACTTTGGTGGGATCCAGGGCCGGTGGATATTTCTGTCCCTTGGCCACGGCGATGGAAGCTTCCGGCGCAAGCATGAAATTGAGCAGTTTCTGGGCCACTTCCAGGTCCGTGCCCTTGAGTACATACATGTATTCCATCCATGAATAGGTGCCGTCCGGGGCCAGGTATCCAATGGGGTGTCCCTGATCCTGGAGAGCCGCCACCCGTCCGGACCATGCCACTGTCGCAGCTATTTCACCATTGGCCAGGAGACTCATGAGTTCCGATCCGGATGCCCAGTATTTTTTCATCATGCTCCGCTGTTCTGTCAAGACATCCCATACCGCATCCACATCTGTTATGTTGTTGGGGCTTTGTCCGGTGTGCAAAGCTGCATACCACATGTTTGTTCTGAAATCCCCGCCCCAGGAGCCCAGTTTGCCTTTCAGGCTCTTGTCATAGAGAAGAGAGGCACCCAGTTCCTCTGCTTTCTCCTTGGAAACATCGTTTGTGTTATAGGCGATGCCGGTCTGGCCCAGATCATAGGGGACTGCAGACAATGTGCCGTTGGTGATGCCCCGGAGGGTATCGGTCATTTTTGTCATGACATTCTTGAGATTGGGGATTTTGCTTTCATCCAGGACCACACCGAATCCCAGATCCGTATACCGGGCATAATCATACACCGCACTCAGATGGGCGATATTGAATTCTCCGCCGGGTGGATAGGAGGCCTTTACCTGGGTTAAAAATGCATCCATGCCGGTGAACGCCGCATCAATGACTTCAATGCCGGTGGCTTTGGTAAAGGGATCAAAGGCAAATTTACGCAATGCTTCTGATGTGGTTCCTCCCCAGGAATGGACAGTAATGGATTTACTGGCAAAAGCGTTGCCCATCAGGCCGAAAGGTCCGCCTGCCAGCCCCAGCGCGGCGCCGGCGATGCCGGCAAATTTGACAAAATCCCGGCGGGTGATGTTTCCTTCCAGATAGTTTTGATACACATCATCCAGCCGTTTTTTCAATTCTTTTCCCATTGTCTTCTCCTTTGTCTCTCGCGTTAAAATACCGGATGCACACCGACCAAAAAGCCGGGTGCTGTCATATTCGACTCAGGGGGTGTTTCCCCTGGCAAATCGCCGTGCCACATAGCCTGCCGCCAGAGGAATCGAGACGGTCAATACAATCATAACCGCTCCCAGGGCGTTGATTTCCGGGCTGATGGAGGTTCTGAGCATACTGAAAATCTGGACCGGCACTGTCTGGTTCTGGGCCGTTGCCCAGAACAGGGTGGCGGTGACATCATCAAATGAAATGGTAAAGGCAAACAGCATGCCCGCAAATATGGCCGGTGCCAGCAGCGGGAAAGTGATTTCCCTGAAAGTCTGAAACGGACTGGCGCCAAGGGACAGGGCTGCTTCTTCATACTCGCGTTTGATCCCCACCAGCCGGGCCTGGACAATGAGCAGTACATAGGGCAGGGTAAGCACCACATGGCCGATGAGAAGCAATGCAAAGCTTTTGGGCTGCTGCAGCCACCGGATAAACAAAAGCAGTGCCACTCCCAGGATTACCTCCGGGATCATGATGGGCGCAATGAGCAGGGTATTTATAAATTCTTTTCCTTTGAATTCATACCGGATAAAAGCCAGGGCAGCGGGCACGCCGATGGCGGTGGAAAATATGGCCGTCAAAGACCCCAACACCAGTGAATTTTGAAAGGCCTCCAGGATGGTGGAGTTCTGGGAAAGTTTGACAAACCATTTGAAGCTGAATCCCTCCATGGGAAAAGTGCCGAACTGCTGGGGATTGAATGCCAGGATTACCACGGCCACAATGGGGGCGAACATCCAGACATACACCAGTATGGTATAGAGTTTGATCAGGGTCCAGCCGGAAATCAGTTTTTTCATATCTTTTCCCTTTACCCTTTGCTCAGGGATTTGAATATCTGGTTAATGCCCATGTACCGATTATAGGTATAGACGATGATGACCAGCAGCAGCAGGAGAATGACGGAAATCGCCGACCCGAACGGCCAGTCCAGGGTGCCGATGACCCGCTTGAAAATCAGGTTGGCAATCATTTCATTGCCAGGCCCCCCCAGGATCATGGGTGGCAGATAGGTGCCGCAGGTGAGCACGAATACCAAAAGGCACCCGGCACTGACCCCGGGCAGGCTCAAAGGCAGCGTTATTTCCCTGAATGCCTGCCATTCCGTGCATCCCAGGCTTTGGGCCGCCTCGGTCAGGCTCTTGTCTATACCGTCCAGGCTCACATAAATATTTAAAATCATAAAAGGCAGAAGATACTGGATCAACCCCATGATCACGGCCCCTTCATTGTAGAGCATGGGAAGGGGTGTGGTAATCATGCCGTATTTCAACAGCAGGTGGTTGATCAGACCGGAATCTCCAAGAATATTGATCCAGCTTAAGGTACGGATGATAAAGCTGATCCAGAAGGGCAGCATCACCAGAATCATGAGAAAGGGTTTTAACCGGGATTCGGTGCGGTAAAAAAAATAGGCGGGAATATACCCCATGACCAGACAGAGGAAAACGGTTTCCAGGGCGACCCGTATGGTATTGAGCAGGATGACCGGATAAAATGAATCGGCAAAGAATTTGGCATAATTACCGAACTGAAACGCCGGGATATCCATGCCTGAGGGCGCCCTGAGCCAGAAACTGTAGACCACCACAAAGCAGACCGGTACGATGAGCAGCAAAAACACGGCTGTCAGAGATGGTGACAGCAGCAGCCAGGGTTTCCACGGTTTTTCTTTCATAGATCAATACCTTAATTGGGTTTTCAATCATTCATATGCAACATATCGGATCTATTTAATAATAGATTTTGAGAATACAAGATATGTGCCAGGCTTTGTATTATTTTTATAACATATTGTAAATAATGGTATTGTGCTAATTCAAGCCAAAGAGATTTTTTGGAATTCCGGCATTTTGATTCATATTCGAATCTAAAAAACAAAGTAACTTGTTATTATCAAAGCAAATATGATATGATTCAAAGGCAAATCAAAGGGATTGAGTTTAAAATCCCTTCAGATAAAGAAAAAAATCTTCATTTGATTCAAAATTAAATCATAAGTACAAACCCGGGGGTCATGATTTCAGGACAATGCCGTGTTTTTTAAATTTTCTTACCACCGTGGGCTGGCTTGTCCCCAGAAAGGAGGCTGCTTCCCGGGTGGTCCGGCAGTGGGTGGCTGCCTGCATGAGCATGTCATGCTCCACTGCCTGGACAGCCTGGGCCAGGCCGGTACTGGCGCTCATGGTGCCGGCCCTGACAGCCGGATTTTCCGGTGCTTCCGTAAACCGGATCAGATAATCATCCAGCTGCCGCCGGTCACACATGGCCACTGCCTGTTTAACCATATTGATCAGTTCCCGGACATTGCCGGCAAAAGAATGGGCTTTCAATGCCTGCAGGGCCTTGTAGCCGATATGGGCCCGGCGGTTGTATTTTTTGTTGTAGCGTTTCAGGCAGAGCCGGGTCAGCTCCAGAATGTCTTCAGGCCGGTTGCGCAGGGGCGGGATGGAAAGGGTAAAGGTATTGAGCCGGTGGAGCAGGTCCAGGCGGAACTGTTTTTTACGGGTCAGCTGCTCCAGGTCCTGGTTGGTGGCGGCAAGTATGGAACAGTCGATTTTTTTGGATTTTGTGCCCCCCACCGGCATTATTTCCTGGTCATCCAGGTATTTGAGCAGCTTGGCCTGGACTCCCGGCGACAGTTCACCGATTTCATCCAGAAAAAGCGTGCCTCCGGCAGCCAGTTCAAACAGACCTGCCTTACCGGTTTCCTTGGCGCCGGTAAACGCCCCTTTTTCATATCCGAACAATTCCGCTTCCAGCAGGTTTTCCGGCAGGGCCGCACAATTGATCTGGATAAAGGGGTTGCAGGCCCGCTGGCTGTGTTTATGGATGAACTTTGCCAGAAGCCCTTTGCCGGTACCTGATTCTCCCTGGAGCAGAATATTGGAGGCACCGATGCGGGCCAGCTTGAGTGCCAGGTGCATCGCCTGTTTCATGGAAGGGCTCTTGGCCACAATATTGTTATCCTCCAACTCCCGCAAGGTCAACTCGGTAAGTTCTTCGCGCATTTTTTCCGATTCCTGGCGCACCTGGGCCAGTTTGCGCTTCATATCCCTGATAAGGGAGATATCCCGCTCGTTCACCACCACAAAGGCGATGTCTCCGGCATCGTTAAATACAGGCGTGCCGGTCACCAGCAGAGAGTAACCGGACTTCGGGGTGGTCTGGACCAGGCTGACCTGGCGCCGGGTTTCCAGAACCTCCTGGGTGGCGGACCGGTTGATCTGGCCTTCTGTCACCAGGGCTCTGACATCCTTTCCCACAACCTCTGATGCCTTGATACCGTTGAGCCGCTCTGCTGCCTGGTTCATTTTCAAAATCCTGCCCTGGCCGTCACATATCATCAGGCCGTCGGCAGACCGGGTGAAAATGGTTTCCAGAAAAAACAGGTTTTTATCCTTCATAAACGATCTTCCCGTTGAAAAGGGTCAGCTTCACCCGGGCGGCGGCTATCTCATCCGGATTGATCATAAAGATATTGCGGTCCGTCACAATGAGGTCGGCCAGTTTCCCTGCAGCCAGGCTGCCCAGGCAATCCTCTGTGCCGGACGTCCGGGCCGGGGTGAGGGTATAACCCTGTACTGCCTGGTCCACCGTCAGGCACTGGTCCGGATACCAGCCGTTTTCCGGGGTCTGGTTCATGCGTTTGCGGGTGACAGCCGAATAAATCCCGCTAAAGGGATTGGGATCCGCCACAGGAGCATCGGAACTGAACATGGTGGGAATACCTGTGTCCAGGATATTTTTGAAAGTATAGGCATATTTGCCCCGTTCTCCGGCACACTGGTCGATCATGGAAATATCCAGGCTCATGTTGTTGGGTTGACAGGAGACAGCCAGGTTTTTCAGCCGGCCCAGGGCTTTCAGGTCTTCGGGCAGAATCATCTGGGCATGTTCCAGCCGGTGGGGAATACGGCAGCGGCTCTGCTGCAGTGCCTCCACCCGGGCAAACACAGAGATCACCTCATGCACGGCCCGGTCTCCCACGGCATGGACCATGCAGGAAAGACCGTTCCGGTCCGCCTGGATAACCGCCTGTTCGATATCCGCCACCGGGGTCAGGGGCATGCCGTAGGCCGCATCCAGATAGGGTTCTGTCACCCACGCTGTTCTGGCTCCCATACCGCCGTCACTGAAAAACTTCACATGCCCGATGCGCAGCAGATCATCCCCGAATCCGGTACACAGCCCCAGATCCACCGCCCGGGCGGTCATTTCACCGGGCAGGGTCACATGACACCGCAAAGCCAGTTTTCCGGCGGCATGGAGGGCCTGCCACGCCTGCAAAGCGACAGCCCCTTCTTTTCCCCCCATGAGCCGGATGTCATGGATGCCGGTCAACCCTAATGCATGGGCATGGGCCATGGCTTTTTCCATATTGTCCAGGAGCTGGCCAAAGGTCAGTTCCGGTACTACAGCCCGGATCATGTTGGGGGCTGTTTCCTTGAGTACCCCGGTGGGAAGCCCGCTGCCGTCCCGGACAATCACACCTTCCTCCGGATCACGGGTCAATGAATCGATGCCTGCCAGGGACAGGGCCATGGAATTGGCCACTGCCAGGTGCAGGTCACACCGCCAGATGCACACCGGATTGTCCGGGGCCGCCTTGTCCAGATCCAGCCGGTCAGGCATGCGGTTTTCCGGCCAGTCCGACTCATTGAATCCCTGTCCCAGAATCCACTGCCCCGGCCCCAGCAGTGCGGCTTTTTCCCTGATGGCGGTCTGCATGCCGGCAAAATCCCGGGTTTTTGAAAAATCGATGCTGTTGAGGTTCACGGCCCATTCATAAAAATGAAAATGGGTGTCAGTGAAACCGGGCAATACCAGTTTTTTGTCCAGATCCAGAACCCGGGTATCGGGTCCTGCCATGGCCATGATGGCTGTATCATCCCCCATGGCTGCAATATGCCGGCCTGTAACAGCCAGGGCAGTGACAGTGTCCTGCCCGGCTGCCGGAACAAATCCTGACCCGGCAATATACACGGATTCAGGGGTATATAAATGTGCGTTGTGTAAAATCAGATCCGGTGTCATTAAACCAGGTATCCTTGTTGAAAGGGGTCGGTTTTTTCCACAATAAAATGGTGCACCCCGGTGATCCAGGCTTTTCCGGTGATCCGGGTGACACAGGCTTTTGTGGTGCCGATGTGGGTTTCTTCCACCAGTTCGGCCCCAAAGGTGGTGTTCAGGGGACTGGCATTTATATAGGGCTGGTGCAGGGCAATTTTTTTGTGATGGTGCAGCAGGGCCAGTTTGGCAGCTGTGCCGGTACCGCAGGGTGAGCGGTCCATATGGGATTCTCCATAAACCACCATGCCTCTGCCTTCTGAATGGCCATCCCGGGTTGCTGACTCATAAAATTCGGTCACATCTACGGTATTGACATCCGGGCGCTCCGGGTGAACCACGGTGAGCTGGGCATTGGCGGCATCAATAATCTTCATGCCCAGATCCACCAGCACAGCCTTGTTTTCCAAAACCGGCGCCAGATTGATCTGTCTGGTATCCACCATGGCAAAAAAACCACCGGTGCAGACCAGGTCCACAAAAATTGGTCCGAATCCTTCCACATGGATCTGCTGATCCGTGGCCAGCACAAAAGAGGGCACCATTTTAATGGAAACCGATGTTACCCCGCCATTTTGCACATGGGCCAGGGCGTGCATGATGCCGGACGGGGTATCAATGACCACCTGGTTTTCGCCTTCTTCCAGTACCAGGGTACCGGTGCGGGCCAGGGTGGTCACCGCCCCGATGGTGCCATGGCCGCACAGAAAAGGATATCTTCTGGCATCCATATAGATCAGTCCAAAGGCGGCATCTCTGGTGACCGGTTCTGTTACCAGGGCGGCCAGCACCTGGCGGGAGCCCCGGGGTTCTTTGGTCATCAGGCAGCGCACATGGTCATGACGGGTTTTAAAACAGGTGAGTTTTTCCATCATGGTATTGCCAGGAATCTCAGGAACACCATCCACAATCAGGCGGGTGATTTCTCCTTCGGTGTGGGAATCAATGGTGGTAATAACAGGATCGCCGTTGTCATATATTTTTGAAATATCAGGGGAAGGAATCATAAAGCACACATCCTTTGCAAAAATCGCAGGTTATTGGTCATGGATATTTTCACACGTTTGTACCACCGGAATATCGGGCATCACCCCATTGCCCGGTTTTGGTGCATCAGGCATGAGAATCGCCTGGGAGGTCTTTCCGTCCACCCGGATATGCAGTCCCTCTTCAAAGTGGATATGTTTCAGATGGGTGGTGGTGGTATTGCATGTCCGGCACCTGAAAAACGCATAGTCAATGAAGTCCTGTGTGTTTTCCGACACCGTGATATAGGGAATGCCAAGGGAGGTGATGTTCTGGAAAAAATGGGATCCCTGGGACGGGTCTGCCTTGATGCTCTCGATGGTGGTCTCCACCATGACCCCTACATTGGAAATATCGTTCCAGGCAACAGGAATACCCAGCCACCGGTCAGATGATCCCCAGCGGCCAGGGCCGATGAGCACATACTTTTTACCTGAATCATTGAAAAGGGCGTTGATCCTGTTGATCTCTCCAACTATTTCCATGGTTCTGGCCGGATCAAAAGTTTCAGGATCCACATACACCAGATCAAAAATGCCTTTGTATTCACCATTGCCAAGGGAATGGGCGGAATAGCAGAATGCATTGTCCTTGTCTTTTGTGGTGATTTTGACCTCCAGATTCTGTTTGTACCGGCCCATGGGCCGGATCTGGAGCAGGGAAAACCGGGGTTTTTCCTTTTCATCCACAGGCAGGTTTACAGCAAATTCCACTTCCACCGAAGACCCCATCCAGCGGCTGCCGATCCGGCTGACCTCCGAGAGAATCTGTGCCAGCGGAAAGCTGTTGTGTTTCAGAATATTGGCAAAGGTGAGAACCGGAAATCCTTTTTTCGAAAAGATATCCCTGATCCGGTTGTCCTGTACATGAAAGGTGGAACACAGCTTCTGCACCGCCGGGTGGTCCCGGGCATCCATCAGTTCCAGTTTTTCCAGTGTGGGATCTTCTGCCGGATCTGCACAGAATGCATCAGGCTGTGGAAAAACATCCATTCTCAGGGCATAAAAGTATTTCTGGGCGTTTTCCAGAATATCATTCACCATGGAAAACTGGGGCAGAAACTGGGGGTATTTCGGGCAGAACCGCAGGGTCTGGCCTCCTTCCATGACAATTTTCCCCAACCCCAGCGCAATGTAGGAAATGCCCTCTTCCGCCTTGAGGTGGGCAATGGGATAAAAATTATAGGACTGTGCCACGCCGGCAATGGAGGGGTAAAAATAATTTTTATATTGGATGCCGGTGAGTTCCTGGAGAATCACGGCCATTTCCTCGTCTTCGGTCCTGTGCATGGTGCTTTTCGCATAGGATCTGGGGGCTTTCATATATGTGGAGGCATAGACCATCTTTACGGCCATGATGAGCCGGTCCAGGCGTTTTTCCAGGCTGTCGTCCGCATTGGGCAGCATATAGGTTTTGTAAAGACCGGCAAAAGGCTGGTAATGGGCATCTTCAAACAATGAGGATGACCGGATCGCAATGGGGTACCGGACATGGCGCAGGTACACCTTCAGGTTCTGTTTGAGCCAGTCTGGAAACCGGGCCTGTACAAACGCTTTTACCACCTGCTCATCTTTCAGCTCTCCGGGGGAATCCAGCAGCCGCGCCAGTTTGTTGTCCTCGATGAACCTTTTAAATCCGTCCGTGGCAATGACAAATGTCTGGGGGATGTGGATATCCACATCTGGAAATTTTTTGATCAATTCCTCATCCCGCTTGATCTGGGATGCCATGAAAGCCAGCCCCCTGGCCTTGCCCCCCAGAGAGCCGGTGCCGATCTTTATAAATCCGGTGTCTGAATCAAATTTTTTTGAATCAAATTCAATGACCTGGCCCTGGCGGGTTCCTTTGCGCCTGGCCCGGATACTGTCGAGGAGGAATCGCTTCAGGCTTTTGGGGTCGGGAAAATCATCGATGGTATAGGGTTTGAGGCTCAAAGCAAAGTTGATTTCACTGCGGGCCATGAGCCACCGGGAAAAATCATTGTTCTTGGCATGAAATACAATGGACGTATCCGGAATTTCAGGCAGAATCTTTTCAATGGCCCGCAGATTGCTGGCCCTGGCAATTTCATCACCATTGGGCATCCGGAAAACAAAGGCCCCGAATCCCAGACACCCTACAAAAAAGGTTTTGATCCGGTCATTGAGGTTGGTGGAATTCTTGTTGACAAATACTGCCGGAATCTGGTGGGCCAGGTCCCGGCTGCGCTCTTCCGTGCTCAGCACCAGCAGGGGCAGATCCGGTATTTCCTTTTTGATCCGGGTCAACAGGGTGAAGCCGGCATTTTCATCCTCCTTGCCGTTCCTGGGATACCGCATATCGGAAAACACGGACAGCACATAGGGTTTGTATTTTTCATACAGGGCCATGGCCTGTTCATAGGTATGGGCCAGAAGCACCTTGGGTCTGCCCCGCATTTTGAGAAGCCGGTGTTCTTCATTGATAGATTCATCTATAACCGACTGGGTCTGGAAAACGATCTGCTTGTATATCACCGGAAGAATCGCAGAATAGTGATGGGGAGAATCCTCCACCATGATGACTACCCGGACCTGGGCATTACTGGTGTCAAAGGCTACATTTTTTTCATCTTCAAAATTTTTGATGATGGCCAGCAGCAGGTCGGCATTTCCCCCCCAGATATAGGCCCGGTCAATGGCGGTGGCGTTGTCAAGGCAGATATACTGGTTGATGTCGCAGGTGTTGTGAAGCAGCATGAAAAACGGCAGATCTGCATACTGCTGCTTGACTTTTTCTCCGAAATCATGGACCTCCATACCGTCCAGACTGGGCATGGCCAGGATAAGGTCGAATTTTTTGTTTTCCAGGCGCTCAAAGGCTTCCTCAGCTGAAGACACCCAGGTGAGCCTGGGGGGTTTTGACAGGTTCAGCCCCTTGTATTCATTGATTATCCGATTGGAAAGTCTGCCTTCCTCCTCCATGATAAAGGCATCATAGGGACTGGAGACCAGCAGGATATCGCCGACCTTGTTGGCCATGAGTTCATGGTAAATCTTGATGCCTGATTCCTGGTTAGCGGAAATATCCATTTTCCCATCCTGTATCAATAGAGTTCATATTTCACAAGCTTTCCGTCCAGACCGCCGATTGTCAGGGATTTTTTCCAGGACGGGGCCAGGGGCACATGTTTGATATATTTTGGTTCTCCAAAATATACCAGGGCCGAAGACCGGGTGCACCGCTCCCGCAGAAAAAGACCCAGATCCTGGTAGAACCCCTTGAGGTCCTTGTCTTTTCCCATGCGGATGCCATAGGGCGGGTTGGCGACAACAAGGCTGTCTGCAATGCCCGGGATTTGCCGAAAGTCTTTCTGGTCAACAGACACGTTTCCGCCGTAGTGCAGACCCATGAGATTGGTTTTTGCCGCAGTCACCGCATGCTCTGAAATGTCGCTGCCGGCAATCAGTTCCGGGGGCAGGGGCTGTATCTCCTGTTTTGCCGAAGCCTGGATATCTTCCCACAGCCGGGGATTGAAATCCGGCAGCTGCATAAACCCGAAACGGGTGCGGAACACCTGGGCCGGTATCCGGCAATAGGCCATCAGGGCTTCAGCCAGAAGGGTGCCGGAACCGCACATGGGGTCGTACAGCGGCATGGTGCCGTCCCACCCGCTCATGCGGATGATGGCGGCAGCCACGGTTTCCTGCATGGGGGCGGAGACCGATGCCTCTCTGTATCCGCGCTTGTACAGCGGCCCTGTTGATGCATCCAGAGACAGTGTGGCAGTGTCTCTGTGGATGTGCAGATTGATTATAAGATCCGGATCTTTGGCATCCACGTTGGGACGGCGGTTGGTTCTGTCCCTGAAATAATCTGCAATGGCATCCTTGATCCGCAACCCTGCAAAATTGGAATGGGTAATGCCGGACTCAGACACATTTGCCACAATGGAAAAGGTCTGTTTTACGGTCATGAATTCTTCCCACCGGATTTTCCTGGCTTCCCTGTAAAGGTCGTCCTTTCCTGTGCAGGCAAAGGATACCAGGGGCGCCAGCACCCGGGACAAGAGTCTGGACTGGTAAGTGATCCGGTAAAAATCCTTTTTAGCGGCAGTGAACCAGATTCCGCGAAAAACAAAGGACAGGTCCCTGGCACCCAGTTCCAGCAGTTCTTCTCCGGCCATCTCCTTGGCGGTTTCCGCCACCTGGGCAAAATACCGGGATTCCCGTTCATAAATGTATGCAAGCTTGGCAAGTTTTCTGGTCCTGCCCTGGCCTTTCTGCAGAATGCTTTTTCTGTTCACACCGGTATTCCTGGCAAAGGTTGATGTATCATGAATCTTTTATACCATTAATTGCCTGTTTTGCAAACGGTCCCTATCCCCAGCAGGTCTGCAATATTTGCCTTAGGGTCCTGTCCGGGCACAATCAGGCCGGCAGGAGAGGTCATGAGGGTGGTGATGCCCGGTCCGTGTCCTGCCAGGCGGCAATCGGAATGCACAACGATTCCGATGCTCACCGCCCCTTTTCTGTAAGCCCTGCCATAGGAGTTGTCATGGTCCATCAGAGCAACGAAATCGCCGAACCGTATGCGGTCCAGGTGATACTGCCTTACCGTGTCCGGATCCGAAGTCATGACATCATAATCCCCTGCCCCCACATGGGGCCGGCCAAGGCCCGATCCCATGCAGGATGCCGGCACCATGGTGGTGACCGGTACAATCAGTTTGTCCTTGCCGTCGGGCTGGATCTGCATTTTATGCAGCAGGTCCGGGGACAGATTGAACAACCGGATATCAGGAAAATCCAAAAGCGCAAGTCCCTGGCCCCGCACCCTGATCCGGATTCTGTCATCATACCCCATCTGCTCTTTTACCTTTCTGGCAAACTCCACAATGATATGTTCCGATCCGCCGTGGTGGCCGATGACCACACCGGTTTTTCCTTTTGCATCCCCGGAAAGGATCTTTGCCTCATTGCCTGCACAGGCCAGAAACTGCAGAGAGTTGTTGGGAAATTCATTGGGCTTGTCTGCATTGGCTGTGCAGGAAACCCCGGGCTCGATATGGTCTCCGGCCAGACCGAATGCCGGATCTCCCACCCCCACATTCAACGTGATTCCCCCGATTCCCGGCAAAAGAAACGGCACGCCGTTGTGGTCTACTTTCCAGCCCGGTCCCACCCTGGGAGGTCCGGGTTTGCACTCCATGAACATTTCCACCACAAGGTCTTCATTTGTTTTAAGCATTGTTTTCTCCTGCATTATTGGTCATTTTTTATGGATTATCGATGTTGGATCTATCGGGTCAGTTTTATCAAAAAAGGGAGGGCGAAAAAGCCGGCCAGGGCACTTGCGGCAAACATGTTCTCCATGCCGGCCACATCCCCGATGCCGCCCACTACCACAACGGCAAGGGACCGCACAAAAAAAGAGACCATCATGAACAGGCCGTTGGCAGCAGAGGGATATTTTTGGGCATTTTCCTGAACAATGGCCAGCATCACCGGGGTGGTGGATAACACGGAAAACCCCACCACCAGCATCATGGGGATTTTATACACCCCGGGGGTATATACAAAGAGCAGCAGGGCCACAGGAGCCGTAACCAGGGCCCAGAACAGCACCTTTCTGCGGCCCATCCAGTCGGAAAGGGTGCCGGCTGACAATACCCCTGCCACACCGAATGCTTCATACAGGGCCAGGGCAGCCCCGCCATACCACAGGCTGCCGGTCTGCTGCTCAACAAAAACCCCCAGAAATATGCCCATGGATGCATGCATACATGCCCTGGCAGCCAATATGCCGGAGAGGGGCACCAGCACGTGGCGGATTTCCGTATAGGCCTGTTTCAGGGAGCTGGAGCGGGCAAATCCGATTTTTTCCTGCTGGGGTTCAAGGGTAAGCCACAGCAGCACAGAAGTACAGACCGCCAATACCAGAACCAGATAAAAATGGTCCGGCCCCAGCCAGGACAGGGCTGCCACGGCAAAAATCGGTCCCAGGGTCCGGGCCAGTTCCCCGCCGGACATGAACAGGCTCATGCCCCGGCCTTTCCAGGGTCCGGAATACCCGGCCACCAGCACCGGGGTGGGCACATGGTACAAAGCCACGGAAATGCCGCACAAAAACAATAAAATCAGCAAAAACAAATAGGACGGGGCCATGACGATCAGGCTCATGGGCAGGGCTGTCAATGTGGGTGCCAGTATCACCAGCCATCTTGCCAAACCTTTGTTGTCGGCAAACAGGCCGATGAATGGATTGAAAACCGCAGGCACCTGCATCACAAAGGAAAGTAGGCCTGCCTGGCTCAGGCTCAAAGACAGTTTTTCAATAATCAGGGGCAACAGCGGGGGCAGAAAACTGGTGTATGCATCATGGACAAAGTGTGAAAAGGATATCAGGGCCACCCGGGGTGTATCAAAAGCGTTTTTTTTCATGGCCTTTCATACCATTATATGGAAAAAAAGTAAGGCAAAAACAATTGCCGGAAATATTTAAGACTTGATCCATTATCAGATCGGTATTAAATTTACAATACAGGCGCGGATAAAACCCAGGGTAATCGCATGTAGAAGCAGCGTCATATATATTGCATAGCCCTCTGCGGGTATACGCTGCTGAACAGGATGTGGTTACATGCGATGCCCTGGGATAAAACCATAAGGAGTCCCTCATGACAGATCAGGCGTTTGATGCATTTATCGTGGAAGAAACCGCTGACCGCCAATACAGGGGCAGTGTAAAACACGCCCGTATCCAGGACCTGCCTGAAGGGGATGTATTGATCCGGGTGCGGTATTCCTCTCTCAACTTCAAGGATGCCCTGTCCGCCTCGGGCAACAAAGGGGTCACCCAAAACTATCCCCACACCCCGGGCATTGATGCCGCAGGCATTGTTGAAAAAAGCAATACCCCTGATATTGCCAAGGGTGATTCTGTCATTGTCACCTCCTATGACCTGGGCATGAACACGGCCGGGGGATTCGGTCAGTATATCCGGGTGCCCAAAGACTGGGTGGTGCCCCTGCCCGACGGCCTGACCCTGGAAGAAAGCATGATCCTGGGAACCGCCGGGTTCACCGCAGCCATGTCTGTTGAAAAAATTGCAGACATCCCCACCAATGCCGGTCCGGTGCTGGTCACCGGCGCCACCGGCGGGGTGGGATCCCTGGCTGTGGCCATTCTGGCAAAATTCGGATATACGGTGGCAGCGGTGTCAGGCAAATCAGAAACAGATTTTCTCAGTCAATTGGGGGCATCAGAAATTATCAATCGCCAGTCGTTTGTGGAAAACAACAAAGCCCCCATACTCAAAGCCCGGTGGGCCGGTGTTATCGATACTGTAGGGGGAGACATTCTGGCTACGGCCATCAAATCCACCCGGCAATGGGGAAAAGTGACCTGCTGCGGCCTTGTGGCATCCCCTGATCTGCCGGTTACGGTATTTCCCTTTATCTTGCGGGGCGTGTCCCTGCACGGTATTGATTCCCAGCATTACCCCAAAGACCCCAGGCAGACTTTGTGGAAAAAGCTGGCCCATGAGTGGAAGCCGGATAACCTTCTAAAGATGGCATCCCATATTTCCCTGGACCAGTTGAACCCTGCCATTGAAAATATGCGCAAAGGCCGGCTCAAGGGCCGGACCGTTGTGGATCTTACATAATCTGCCCGGGTGCCTGTGACCATCTGAAATACCCGGGTACCAGGCCTTGACAATGGCCGTAAATCCGAATAGACAAAGAACAGATACACCAACCTGCAAAAAAGGAGACCATCATGAGCACACCCCAGCACTGTCCCGGATTCCAAGACTTTAAACACCTGAAATCCTTTACCTGTAATTGTCCTGCATGCGATGCATCCAAGGAAATTTTTTCGGATGAATTTGATAAATCCCATAAATGCAGCAAATGCGGCGCAGAAATTGATTTTACCACCTGTGCCTATGAGGCAGGAACAGAATAACTTGTCTGTTTTTCTCAGCCCTGCCGGAAACCGTTTCCGGCAGGGCAAATTATAGGGTTTTTGTTTTGAAAAACAACAATGATGATTGAAAAACAGCCCGGAATGAAATACCGGTACAGTTTCCCTGATTTTTTATATTACAGTGCTCTGCTGGCAATTCCTGTTGTGACTGCCTTTACTGCCGTTCTGGAGCAGTCCGGCGCAGCCGCCCTGGTTTACCTGCTGGTTCTGCTGGGGTCTGTGCCGGTGATGCTCCGGTTTTTCTGCACCCACTGCCCCCATTACTGCAGAGAAGAAAACACATTGAAATGTATTTTCTTCTGGGGACTGCCCAAATTTTTCAGGCAGCGGCCGGGCCCGCTTGGTGTCATGGAAAAATGTCTCAGTGTTGCATCACCAGTCCTGATTATACTCTTTCCAATGTACTGGCTGGTGCATACCCCGGGGTTTCTCATCATTTATCTTTTATCAATCATGGTGTTCGGCGCATCAGTCCGAAGGAACGAATGCCCCCGCTGCATTTATACTGACTGTCCCGCCAACAAGGCCAAACAACAGTAAAAAGTTGGAAATATCTCCTGAAAAGCCCTTGACGCGGCTGGGAAGATCCCGTATATGATCAGATCATAATCTGCGGGTATCCGGCAAACGGAACACGGTGCAATCCCGTGACGGTCCCGCCGCTGTAATCGGAAATATCTGTTTTTTTCACAACGCCACTGCGCAAGCGGGAAGGCTGGAAAAGCAGATCTAATGCCGAAAGTCAGAAGACGTGCCGGAAGCCCTATGAATGTAAAATCTGATGGAAAAGGGTTTTGCAGGAATTTTATGTCCTGTGAAACCCTTTTTGTGTTTTACAGGCAAATTATAGCGAGGACACTATGACAACACAAAAAAAAGGCCTGTTATTGCTTGAAAACACCATTGCAGGTATCAGAAAAGAACTGGACCAGACCGCCCTGGCAGCGGCCAGAGACCGGCTGCGCAACCAGGCCAAGCCCCCGGGAAGCCTGGGGGTAATGGAAGATATCGCATCCCGGCTGGCCGCCATCAAAGGCACCATTGACGTCAGACTGACCGGCAAGCGCATCGTGACATGCGCCGGGGACCACGGCGTGGTGGAAGAAGGGGTCAGCCTGTTCCCGGCCGAGGTCACCCCCCAGATGGTACTCAATTTTGCCGGGGGCGGGGCATCGGTGAACGTGATTGCGAAACACGCCGGCGCCGCTGTCAAGGCTGCAGATATAGGGGTTAACTATGATTTTGACCCGGCATTGCCCATTTTCCATAAAAAGGTGCGCCACGGCACCGCCAATTTCACCAGAGAACCGGCCATGACCCGGGATGAAGCCATCCAGTCCATCGAAGCCGGCATTGAAATTGTGGAGGAGCTTGCAGCCGAATCTGCTGTGGACCTGCTGGGAACCGGGGATATGGGCATTGGCAACACAACACCCTCCACCGCTGTCATCGCCGCATTTTCCGGTCTTCCTGTGGAAAAACTCACCGGCCGAGGCACCGGCATTGATGACAGCGGGTTGGCCAACAAGATCGCTGTCATCAAAAAAGGCCTGGATCTGCACAGACCCGACCCCACGGATCCCCTGGATATTTTGTCCAAAGTCGGTGGTCTGGAAATCGGGGCTTTGGCTGGTCTGGTTCTGGGGGCTGCGGCCCGGGGTATCCCGGTGATTTGTGACGGCTTTATTTCCACGGCCGGGGCTCTGATCGCCTGTGAGCTGGCCCCGGCGGCCAAAAACTATCTGTTTGTGAGCCATAAATCCGTTGAGATCGGCCACACATACATGCACGACCGCCTGGGGCTGGAACCGCTCATCGACTTGAAATTCCGGCTGGGAGAAGGCACGGGTGCGGCAGTGTGCATGGAGCTGCTGGATCTGGCCACACGGATTCTGGCGGACATCAAAACCTTTGACGAGGTGGGGGTAACCAATATCGATTGACATCCTCCCCCACTTGAAGGAAGTATCTTTTCGGTACTTTGGATAAAGTGGTTTTCCGGGATCCGGCCAGACGGGTCCTGGAAAACATAACCAGCTCTTTCCAGCCGAATCTATTCCCCCAGCATCATGCGGATAATTTCCCGGTCGGTTTCCCGCATGCCGTCCCGGCCAAGCCGGCCGATATTGGCAATGGTGTTTTCCACCCCTTTTTTCACGATCCCGTCCCCGTCGTAAAACTGCTGGCCTTTCTGGAACATGTAAAACCCCAGAAGCCCTGCTTCCACGGAAACAGCAATCTTTGCAGCGCAGGAGGGTTTGGCCCCGTCACAGATAATGCCAGACACCATGGCAAGGGCATTGACGATGGTGTGGGCCACTTCACTGAACCTGCCTCCGTGGAGCCATGCAATGCCGGCAGCTGCACCGACCCCTGCACTGACTGCACCGCAGTAGGCAGACAGCCTGCCTATACCTGTTTTCTGGTGAATGGTGACAAGGCTGGATACCACCAGTGCCCTGAGCAGTGTTTCTTTGTCAACCCCCATGTGCCGGGCATACACGATGACAGGCACGGAAGCGGCGATTCCCTGATTTCCACTGCCTGATACGATCACCACCGGCAGTTCACACCCGCTCATCCTGGCATCTGACCCTGCTGCAGCCATGGCTCTGGCCCGGACCTTTATGTCATCACCCCAGGTTTCCAGCAGCACGGATCCGATGTTGGCCCCCCAGTCACCTGTGATCCCCGCTTCTGCGATTTTTGAATTATAATCTATCTGTTTTTGGATCAGGGTCTCTATATCATCAGGCAATACAGATGCTGCAAATTCAAGGATATTTTTTACATTCAGTATGGACCGGTCTGTAAGAATGGTTGTATTGATTTCATCGCAGTCCTGGTTCTGATACACAATGCGTTCATTTTTTTTTATCAGAACAATATTGGTATGAAAATGGGAAATCTGGACCATGGCACTTGCATTACCATTGTAAACCGTCACTGCCAGATCAAATATGAGGCTGGTTTGTATTTTTTTGACCTTTATTTCTCCGGCCGCAAGAAAATCTGCAATTTTCTTTTTTCCTGCCGCATCCACACAGGAAATGACTTCCAGGGTCTTGTCTGCATCTCCTGCGGCAATGCCGGCTGCAGCTGCTGCTGCAATACCCCGCAGTCCGCCTGTATTGGGCACTACCACGCTTTTTACGTTTTTGATGATATTGTCACTGGCTTCGACCAGGACCCGGTCCGGTGCGCATCCCAGTACTGCTGCTGCCTTTGCTGCTGCATAGGCAACGGCAATGGGCTCTGTGCACCCCATTGCCGGAACAAGCTCTTCGTGCAAAATTCCAAGATATGCACCATACGGTTTATCTGTCTTTTTCATATGAATTTCCGATGTATATCCCTTATTATAATAAAAAATGAATCGTACCCTGATCAGCTTGAAAATACAATGGAAATTCAGGCGCTTCCAGACCTTTGACTTTCAAGGCGTTTTCGCTTTTCAGAATGTGATTGGTCAGCTATACATCACAGCTGATGTCTTCCGGAATGGTCTGGTGTTTAAACCGCTTGCTGATGTGACGGGTTTTATATCCATGGGATATCCGACAGATGGTGTCTTTAGGATCATGGGTATATTTTTTTTAAAAATTGTCTGATTCGCGGGTCGGCGTCAGCTGTCAGGGCATCGAAGGTGCCGTCAAAAAAGATGGCCCCGTTTTCCAGAAACAAAACCCGGGCAGCAAAATTTTTCACCATGTTCATCTGATGGGTGACCAGCAGCAGGGTCATGTGGCTGCGGGCCAGGGCCTGAATGGTGTCAAACACCTCATGGGCCAGTTCCGGGTCAAGGGAAGAGGTGGGTTCGTCAAACAGCATGATGTCCGGGGACATGGACAGGGCCCTGGCAATGGCCAGGCGCTGCTGCTGCCCACCGGACAGGGTGGACGGATACTGACCGGCCTTGTCCGCCAGTTTCACCGACTCCAGCAGTTCGGCGGCCCGGTCACGGGCCTGGGGGCGGGGCATGTTCTTGATGGTCCGCAATGGGGCGGCGATATTGTCAATGGCCGTGTAATGGGGGAACAGGTTGAACTGCTGGAACACCATGCCCACCCGGCCTGCCACGCTGGTGACGGAGGTGACGGGCTGGCCGGCCACGGTTACAGATCCCCTGTCCACCTGTTCCAGTCCGTTGAGGCACCGGATAAAGGTGCTTTTCCCGGCGCCGGAGGGACCAATGACCGCCAGGATTTCGCCCTGGCGGACTTCCAGGCTGATATCGTTGAGAACCATATGGCTGCCATAGGATTTGCTGATGCGGTCCACACGGATCAGGGGGTCCATTTGATTCCCTTTTTTTCAACCCACCGGCAAAGCAGTGCCACACTGTAGGTCATGACAAAATAGACAGCCCCGATGGTGATATAGATCTCAAAAGGACTCAGGGTCCGGGCATAAATCTGGCTGCCCACCCGGGTGAGCTCTGCAATGGACAAAACCGAGACCAGGGAGGTTTCTTTGATCATGGTGGTGAAGTAGTTCATCAGGGTGGGTAAGGCTATGCGGAAGGCCTGGGGCAGAACGATATGGAGAAATACCTGATACCGGTTGTACCCCAGGCAGAAGGCAGCCTCGTACTGCCCTTTGTTCACCGAGCTGATGGCAGCCCGCACCACTTCGGACATATAGGCCCCGGAGTTCAGGGACAGGCCGATTACCGCCGCCGTGACAGGGGTCAGGACAATGCCGAAGGTGGGCAGGCCGTAGTAGATGAAAAACAGCTGGATCAGCAGCGGCGTGTTCCTGAAGATCTCCACGTAGATCCCCAGCAGGAAATTCACGATCCAGGGCAGCCGCCCGGAACGAAGCACCCCCACCAGCACGGAAACGGCCAGGGCCAGCACAAAGGAGAACACGCCGATGGTGAGAGTAACCCGGGCAGCCGCTGCCAGCTGGGGGAGGTAGGGTATCAGAAACGAAAAATCAAGGGACATGGTATGCTACAGGGCCAGCCATTTGTCATGGATACGGTCAAATTCGCCATTGGACTTCACGGTGGTGATGGCCTGGTTGATCTTTTCCGTCAATGTTTCTTCCCCGTGATCCAGGACCACCACGATATCTACGGACCGCACCGGGTCATTGATGATTTTCAGGTCCGGGCTGTCCTTGACCTTGGTGGCGGCATAGGCAAATCCCACCACCACGGCATCCACCCGCTTGTTTTTCAGGTCGATGAGCGCTTCGGAGTTGCGGTTGTAGCGCCGGATATCCTTGACTTTAATGCCCATGTCCGCCAGGCTGTCACCTGCCACCTCACTGGTGCTGTTGGCCTGGACCCCCACGATTCTGCCGGCCAGGTCTTCCTTGGCGGTGATGTCCGTGACATCGGACCGGGTGACGATGATTTCACTGAGGCGGTAGTAAGGTTTGCTCATGTTCACGCTGTCGGATGCCTGGGTGGCTTCCTCCGGGGACATGCAGGAGATGATGATGTCATGGTCGCCTTTTTTCATGCCGGCCACCAGGCCTTCCCAGGCCGTATCCTTCATGACCACCTCAACTCCCAGGGCATTTCCCAGTGCCCGGGCAAAATCAGAGTCAAACCCTTCCACCTGTCCGCTGGTATTCCTGAATGAAAATGGCGGGTATTCCGGGCAGTTGCCCACGGTGATGCTGCCGCTTTGTTCGATTTTCGACCACTGGCTGTCCTCGGCTGCGGCAAGGTTCCAGGTGGCAGCAATGACGGCCAGGGCCAGGATCAATGAGATAAACAGGTTTTTCTTCATAACGGTGTTCCTTTCATCGTTGGATTAATATTTTTTGGGTGCCGCCGGTCATCGGCAGGCGTTATAGACGCGATCAACAGCATGACGGGCCTGGTCAGGAGATGAAAAACGGGGTTCAAACATCAGGTACAGGCCGTCCGGGCCCAGGGTCCGGGCCGCCAGCACGGCATCGTCAACCCGGTGACAGACAATCTCCAGCAGCATGCCTTTGTCTTTGATTGTTTCAAGTTCCGGCAGATAGTCCCGGATACCTTCCAGGTAGGGTTCAGGATTCCAGAAAATCCCGTCCAGGGATGGAATGGCCGCCAGGTCGTCAATGAACCGGGCATGCCGCACCGAACACATGTTGAACAGGGTGTGATCCATATGGTCACACACCTGGGTCAGTTCCGGCACCACAAATTCACAAAACATTTCCCGGGACAGCATGACGCTGAAATCACAGCGGACACTTTCAAATTTTCCTTCACAGAATACCTGGAACCAGGAGCCGGACTGGCCGTATCCGTTTTCAACCAGAAGATTATAAAAATAATCATAAAAGGCCAGACTGGCATCGGTCATCTCCCTGACCCGCTGTCTGACCCGGTCTTTTTTCTGCACCAGATCCAGCAGAAAAGTCCGGCTTCCCCGGAGGCCGTAAAGGGATGACAGCGCATCCAGGGTCATTGGGGTGTTGACAAAGGCCCGGTCTCGAACCTGGGGGATGACGGTTTCATAACACTGCTTCAGGGCTACCGCCAAGGGATGGTCCGGGGTGAAGTCCGGAATCGGCTGTGCCAGGTCAAAATCACCGCATTTGAAATCGATGAAATCCCCTGTGCTGCAGTAGTCATAATCCCCACCGGCCAGGACGGCCGTATTGGTGATATCCAAACCCACCAAGAGGCTGGCCAAGGGCATGGCATCACCGAAAAAGCAGGTGCCTTCCAGAAAATTGTCGATCCGGTTCAGGTGCCAGTCAGGCATCAGGTCCCACTCTTTCCTGGGAAGGGAGTTTTTCCACGGTACCTTTGTGAATCCGGGGTTGTCTGAAACAGCAAACACCAGCGGGACCCCGTTAGAGCTGTTCTCCCAGAACATCCGGTGCCGGCTCCGGCTTTCAGTGTCACAGATTTTGTCACTACAGAGCATTTGTTTTGGCATCCCCTTTGAAAATGGAGATTTTATGGACCGGGAACCAAACAGTCAAATTGTTAATATGGATGGAAATGAACGGATCTATAGAAAAAAATAATAGACAGATCGGGACATCCTGCAGACCGGATGAACCGGACTTATCGTGTTAACACCGGGGACAGTGTCTTGAACAGGCTGGAAAGAGACGAGTCGATCCCGGTTTCATCCACTGCGAAAAAATCCAGAGACAGGTTGTTTTCCACCAGCAGTGCCTGGAATATTTCCATGAAAATGCCGGGTTCGGCAGACCATTCCAGGCTCTGGATTTTTTCCCAGGTGTCTTCTTTGTCCAGAAAATCACCGGACCACCGGGTTGACCGGCAGGTTTTATGTACCCCGCAGCTGGGGCTGCCGTCTACTCCGATGACCCCTTTGAGAAGATAGCCGTTATCCCGGTACATGTGAATCTGACGGATGAACGGGGCCAGCAGGCGCCGGCATCGGTCTTTAAAAAACGGATATGCAAGCTGGTTTTTTACATGGCCCCACCGGCACAGCCCCAGGATTTCAGATTCCGGGCAGGGAAGCTGGACCATGGCGGTGTCATGGTCCATCAGAAAACAGACCAGTTCCCTGACCGCACCCGGGTGGGCGGCCAGGCCCATCACCTTGACATTGGCGTTCAACAGGCAATGGGACACAAAAATGATTTTTTTTCCCCTTTTCACGGGCCGGCTCCTGATACTGGTAATCATCCCCTATCTTGAACCCGGATTCAGGTCTCTGTCAAGGGAGATTTCTTTTTGGAGCAGTATTGACTGTGTTGGTGTTATTGTGCATATTGAATATTGAAGAATGAAAAAATCACTGTGATTGGAGGTATCCATGAGCCAGCTCACCATCACCCTTGATGAAGACCTCCACCAGGCCCTTAAAGAAACGACTGCCCGCCATGGACGCAGCTGACCCTCCCGGTCTTTATCATTGGCACCAATGTGGTTGCAGCAGGGCTGATCACTTCCAGGAAAAAAGCCCCGCGGCACAGGTTCTGGACGGCATGATCAATGGACGGCTGGTTTTTCTTCTCTCGCCGGACCTTCAGGATGCCCACCTGTGGACGCTTCTGGCATCAGCGCCGTCAGCGGTTCTGCTCACGGGGGATCAACTGCTCATTGAAAAACCCAGACCCCGAAGATCAGTCATATCTCCGGCAGCCTGGCTGGTTCATTTTGCCGGGTGGCTGCATCATTGAACTGAAACAGGGTTTTGGAAAACTGAATTGAAAAAAATGCATGCTTGACCTGAATGTCATTTTCTATGGCTTGTTTTTTCGAAACAAAATGTTTTTTGTTCTGATCATCGATGACACGATGGCCCCAGTCCGCCCGGACCGCTGTCAATGCCGGAGGTGCAGGGGTCTGAAACACCACCCGGTGTTTGCGTTTCTCGCGAACCACGGGCAGCGGCGAGCCGTACCTGTCAAATGCCAGAACCCGTGTGATGGATCCGGTGTCATAGGCATGGAGGTCGTCGGGCATCCGGCCCCGCAGCACAGCATGGTTCTCCTGCCCGGCCATGGTCCATAGATCGTGCCCATGGCCGGGCAGGGTCCATGCCGTCACCAGGCCGAAAACCAGAAACAGTTTGAAAAGCCTCATTATTTTCTTCCTCATGGGACTGGGGGTTTCATTCAGAAATGAAGGCGGATGCCGGCGGTGACGATCAGCCCCGGGGCAATGGTATCTTCACGTCCCTGGCTGCGGAACATGGCATATTCTTCATCAAAAATATTTTCTGCATTCACAAATGCGGTGACATGGTCCACCAGTTTTCTTGATACAGAGGCATCCACGGTAAAATACCCATTTTCATTAAGGGTGTTTTCATTGTCAAAATAGATGTCGCCATAATAATTGGCTGTCACCGACAGGTTTATGATATCGGGATTGGTGTACCGGAACCCGAAATGGGCATTGTGACGGGGGTCATTGGACAGGTAATTGCCCTCCAGGGCCGCGTTGTTGTCATCTTCTTTGATTTCAGACACATTGTATGCATAATTGGCAAACAGGGTCAGGGTTTGGGTGGGATACCATTCCAGTTCCGCTTCAACCCCATGGATATCCACCTCGCTGATATTGTCCAGAATACGTTCAACCCGGGTTTTGGTCCCCCCGTCAAACGGGACTTTGCCGGTAACGCGGTCCCCGATGTAATCTTTGGCAAAGGACTGGTAAAAGGTCAACCGGCCCCACAGGGTGTCGGCGAGGAAGCGCTCGACACCGATGTCATAGGACCAGATCTCTTCCGGATCAAGTTCGGGATTGGCTTCCCGGTAATAGGTGCCCCCGCCCCGGACATGAACCTTGTACATCTCGAACAGGCTGGGTGCCCGGAACCCCTTGCCGCCGGAGGCCCGCACCGTGGTTTTGTCATCCAGATGCCAGGTGATGCCGGCCTTGGGAGAAAAGCTGCCCTCTGAACTGGAATCAAAGGTGTTGTCGTAAGCCGGCTTGCCTGCACTGCCGGTAGTGTCCCAGTTGGCACCGTCCGATGTCTCGACCCAGTCATACCGGGCACCGATATTGACGATCACCCGTTCTTCCATAAACCGCAGATCCAGGTTGGCAAATGGGGAGACAAACTGCTGGCTGCC
>JAABUB010000105.1 GCA_011389575.1 Desulfotignum sp.
TATTATTAACAGAACATGACCATGTGATACTTGCAGGAGACCCTCCATGATCGGGAGCCACGTTATCGTCAAAATGCTGGAAGCCTATGGGGTGAGCCATATTTTTGGTGTCCCCGGAGATACCAGCATCTCTTTTTATGAGGCACTCCATGACAGCCGGGACCGGATCGGGCATATCATGGCCAGAGATGAACGCTCCGCCTCTTTTATGGCGGATGCCTATGCCCGTCTGAGCCACAAACCAGGCATATGTGAATGTCCCAGCGGTGCCGGATCACTTTATACCGTTCCCGGTGTTGCCGAAGCCGATGCCTCTGCCATCCCGCTCATCGCCATCACCTCGGATATCCCCCTCGCTGGAGAAGGCAGGCAGACCATCACTGAACTGGATACCCAGGGTCTGTACGCTTCCATCACTAAATGGGCCGCCCAGGTAAAGCATGTGGATAAAATCCCAGAAATTCTGCGGCGGGCGTTCCGTATTGCCACCAGCGGCCGCCCCGGAGCCGTCCATCTGACCGTCCCCCAGGAAGCGCTGAAAGGCCGGTTTTTCAAAAACGCCTCCGATATTTACGGGGAACCCCAGTGCCGCACCTATCCGGCCTATCGCACCAGGGGCGGGCGGACTGAACTGGAAGCCCTGGTATCCAGTCTGCTGGCCGCCCGGCGCCGGGTCATCATTGCCGGCGGCGGAGCCAACCATTCCCAGGCAGGGGCTGCCATCCAGTCCCTGGCAGAATGGCTGTGCACACCGGTAGTGTCCACCATCTCCGGCCAGGGCATCATGCCGGATGACCACCCCCTGGCCATGGGGGTGATCGGTGACAACGGCTTTCACCCCCATGCCCACCGGGCGGTAGAAGAGGCAGATACCCTGCTGTACATCGGATGTAAAATGGGATCTGTGTCCACCATTAACTGGTCCATGCCGTCCAACCCGGAAAAGCGCCGCATCCTCCAGATCGATCTGAACCCTGACATGCTGGGAAATAATTTTCAAAACACCGTCAGTATTGCCGGTGATGCCCGGTTGATCATCGAAGATTTGTGCGTGTTGATCAAAGGCCGGACATCCTGTAATAGTGCATCCGCATGGGTGGACAGTATGAACCGGGAACGGCAAGCGTTCTGGAAAGAGGCGGACAGCTGCTTCCGGGCGGATACCACCCCGTTAACCCCCCTGCAGGTGATCGCGCAATTGAACCGCCATCTCCATGACCCGGCCGTGGTGATCGCGGATGCCGGTACCCCGACCCCGTATATCACCCGGTATTTGCGCTTGGCCGCACCCGGCTCCCGGTTTATCATCCCCCGGGCCTATGGTGGACTGGGATATGCCATCCCCGCCGTGGTCGGCGCCCATTTTGCCCGGCCCGATGTGAGGCTGGTTGGACTTTTCGGGGACGGCTCCCTTGGCATGTCCGCCGGTGAGCTGGAAACCATTTCCCGACTGAACATTCCAGCGGTGCTGATCCATTTCAACAATGCCGCGTTCGGCTGGATCAAGGCCCTGCAGAAACTGCATTGCAGCGAAAAATATTTTTCCGTTGATTTTAATGCCAATGACCCGGTCAAAGTGGCCCAGGGATTCGGACTGCACGCGGTATCCATTGATACACCCCAAGAACTCGAAGCCGCTTTTAAAAAAACATTTGACCGCCATTCCCCCATTTTTCTGGATATTAAAACGCTGCCGGAGTCAGATGACCTACCGCCGGTCTACTCCTGGACAGCCGGGCAAAAGCAGTTGTAACCCCGGCCAAAACAGCCGGTTAACCATATATCAACCTTAATTTTACTGGAGAAAACCCATGAAACATGCATTGATTTACACCGCGATCCTTTTGGCAGCCGTTTGCATGGCACTGCCTGCAAACACCATGGCAGATGATTACAAGGTCACCACACCCACCACCATGACCTGGGTGGCCGGAGGTGTCGGGGGCGGCTGGTATGTCCAGGCCGGAGGTATCGCCCGGATGATCGCGGAAGCGGAACCCAACCTGATCCTAAAAGTGATCCCCGGCGGCGGGGTGGTCAACCCGGTGCGGGTATCCAATCACAAGGACGACCTGGGCTGGGGAATCACCTTTGTGGACAAGATGGCGTTCAAAGGGCTGGCCCCGGTCTACAAAAAACCCAACCCTGATGTCCGGGCAATGGGCGGCATTTTCGGCATTTATCACATCCATGTGCTGGGTGCGGCTGACGAGGGAATCGCCACCATGGCCCAGCTGGCCGACCATGTCAAAAACGGAGGTAAAGTCAAAATAGCGGCCCCCATGAAAGGGACATCTGACCTGCCGTTGATGAAAACTATCCTTGATTTTTACGGCATCTCCCTGGATGACATCGAGAAAGCCGGGGGTAAAGTGTTCCATGCAGTATATTCAGACATGGTCAATCTGTACAAGGACAAACACGTAGATTTTGTTTTCACCCATCTGGCTCTGCCGGGCGCGGCCATAACCGAGATGACCGTGAGCCGGGATTCTTCTTTGATCGCATTGTCAGACGTCTGCATTGACCATCTCCACACGGAACTGGGAACCCTTTCCAGGGATTCCGGCAGAAGCCTGATCCCCACGGGCACATACAAAGGCCAGACAAAAGATATTCCAACGGTGGTATCGGCCGGCGAACTGATCATCAACAAAAATGTACCTGATAACGTGGCATATACCATCATTAAAATCATTTGTGAAAACACGGATGAACTCTATAAAATCAATCCGGCCAACAAAAACTTCAAACCGGAAACCGGATGGAAGAATGTGGCGCTTCCCCTTCACCCGGGGGCAGAAAAATACTATAAAGATGCCGGATATATGAACTGACCTGTCTGGGTACATGACAGGCAGCACCGGAACCGGTTGCGGCGGCCGGGCGTGGACAGCACCCGGCCGCCCATGAAAGGGCAAAATCGATGAAACACCTGAATTCATGGCAGGATAAGGCCATTGGGTCCTGGCTGGTGATAATTTCCATTTTTCAGCTGTATACCGCCACTGTCGGCATTTTCCAGCCCCGGATCCAGCGGGGCATTCACCTGCTGTTTCTGCTGCCGGCCGCCTTTATTTTGTTTCCATCACTCAAAAAAAATACCCATAAAGGCGTTGGGATCGTGAACTGGATACTTGCGGCCGTCTCTATTTTTCCCCCGCTGTATATCGTATATTTTCATGACCGGCTGACAGAACGTCTGGAATTTGTGGATGAGGTTTTGCCCATTGAAATGCTGCTGGGCGGTGTCATGATCCTTTTGCTTCTTGAAGCGGTTCGTCGAGCAGTGGTGCCGGCCATGGCAATTCTGATCGCCGTTTTTTTTGTCTACCTTTACGCGGCCCCTTACCTGCCCGGGGTGTTTTATGCCAAGCCTATCTCGCTGGCGGAAATTATTGAAATGCAGTTTCTAATTACCGATGCCGGTATTTTTGGTTCCATTACCGGGGTGTCTGCCACCTTTGTCGCATTGTTCGTAATTTTCGGGGCGTTCATGGAAGTCACCCGGACCGGACAGTTCTTTACCGACCTGGCCTGCCGGGTTGCCGGGAAAAGCCACGGCGGGCCGGCAAAAATTGCCGTAATTTCATCGGGCCTGTTCGGCTCCATATCAGGGGTGGCGGCAGCCAATGTTTACGCCACCGGCGTTTTCACCATCCCCTTGATGAAAAAACTGGGATACCGGCGGCGATTTGCCGGTGCCGTGGAGGCCGCCGCCTCCACCGGTGGCATGCTCATGCCCCCGGTGATGGGGGCTGGCGCCTTTGTCATGGCCGAAATAACGGGCATCTCCTACATCAGCATTGTCATTGCTGCCATGCTGGGGTCTATCCTGCTTTATGCCAGCATGGTTATCCGGGTCCATTATACCGCCCTGCGGGAACACCTGTCCGGCGTCAGTTCCTCGGATATGGTTTCGTTCAAACAGATTGCCAGAGATTCCTACCTGCTGATCCCCATGATTCTGCTGGTGGTGCTGCTCCTGAAAGGATACTCTCCTTTTCTGGCAGCCAATGCCGCAATCCTGGTGACCTTTGTCATCAGCTTTGCCAAAAAGCAGACAAGGATGACACCTGCCAGAATCTGGTACACCCTCCGCCTGGCAGGGCAGAACATGGTCATGATCGCCCTGGCCTGTGCCGGGGCCGGCATGGTCGTGGCCATTGTCACCCACACAGGCCTGGCCCTGGGCATTGCCACCGTCATCACCAACTGGTCCGGGGGGCAGATGCTGCCGGCCCTGTTTTTAATCATGATCACCTCCCTGGTCATGGGCATGGGCCTTCCCTGCACCCCGGCCTATATTATTGCCATCACCATCGGGGGCCCGGCCCTCCTGGCCATGGGGGCGGATATGCTGTCAGCCCATCTGTTTGTCTACTATTTTGCCGTACTGGCCGGGGTCACGCCGCCGGTATGTGTACCGGCCTTCTGTGCCGCCTCCATTGCCAATTCCAAGCCCCTCCAGACCGGTTTTGAGGCGTTCAAACTCGCCATGGCCGGATTTGTGATCCCCTATATTTTTATATACAACCCGGCGCTGCTCATGCAGGGATCCCTGCTGGAAATCGCCTCGGTCACCCTGGGCCTTTTGCTGGCCATCACCTTTTTTGCCGGGGCCATGAGCGGGTACTTTTTTTCTCCCCTCAACCGGAAACAGCAGGCGGCCCTGCTTGCTCTGGCTGTATGCACCGGTATCCTTTGCGCCATACCGGCACTGCTCAATTCCTTTCCGGTAAGGCTGCTGCTGGTAGGGATTTTCAGCGGCATGGGCTTCTGCCGGTTTTTCAAAAAAGGAACGGCGGCCTGATGCGGTCTTCTCCCCATATCCTGATCATCGGGGGCGGTGTCATCGGCACATCCATTGCCTGTCACCTTGCGGTCCAGGGAACACAAGTGACCCTGGTGGAGGCCAAAGACCTGGCCTCCGGCAGCTCGGGCGCCTGTGACGGCCTGGTGTTTCTGCAGTCCAAAAAACCCGGGGTGCATCTGCAGATGGCCATGGAAAGCCTGAAACGGTTCAGAAAACTGCAGAAACAGCTGCCGGTCCCTGTGGAATTCATTCAGACCGGGGGACTTGTGACCATTGAAACCCATGAAGAATACCGGGCCATGAAAAAATATGTCCAGGACCAGCAGGCCATCGGGCTGGATGTGCAGCTGCTGGACCGGAAACAGGTACTGCAAAGAGAACCCGGACTTTCCAGGCGCATCATCGGGGCTGCCTATTCCCCTCTGGACGCCCGGGTCAATCCCATCAGCCTGACCCTGGGGTTTGCCCTGGCCGCCAGAAAAAACCATGCCTGGATCTTGACCCGGACCCCCGTTACAGAGATCCTGGTCAAAAACAACCGGGTCACCGGTGTTGTTACTTCCCGGGGCACCATTTTGGCCGACCTGGTGGTGAATGCGGCAGGGGCCGCAGCCGGAAAAGTATCCCGCATGGCCGGCATACAAATGCCGGTCATGCCGCGCCGGGGCCAGATCGCAGTCACCCATGCCGGCCCCCCTGTCCTGCATCATTGTCTGATCTCCGCCGGATATATCGCGGCCAAATACAACCCGGACCTGGCCCGCACCGCCGGCCAGGGAATTTCCATGGAACAGACCGAAAACGGCAACCTGCTGCTTGGCTCCACCCGGGAATTTGTGGGATTTGACACCGGCAATACCCTGCCCGGCATCCGAAAAATCATCACTGAAGCCGCTGCCAGGCTCCCGGCCCTGGCAGCGTTCCAGATCATACGGACCTTTGCCGGCCTGCGGCCCTATACACCGGACGGCCTGCCGATCCTGGGACCGGTATCTAAACTTGACGGCTTTGTAATGGCGGCCGGACATGAAGGCGACGGTATTGCCCTGTCCACCATCACCGGAGAACTGATGGCTGACTCCCTGCTCGACAGAAAACCGGCCATCAGCCTGGATGATTTTTCTCCGGAACGATTTGATTCTTTGGCCACGGACCCCATGCTGCAGACAGATCCGGAAACATGGCGGCCTGCCGCCCAGGCAGTCCCACAGGGGCGCATCAGATGACACCGCAACTCCGGATACCCTCTACTGCCCGGGGAAAACAGATTACCATCACGGTAAACGGCATCCCGGTGACCGCGCATGAAGGAGAAACCGTGCATGCGGCCCTGACCGCCGCCGGGATTTACCTGCTGCGGCAGACCCTGTCCGGTGAAGCCAGGGGCGCTTTCTGCGGCATGGGTCTGTGCTATGAATGCCTGGTGACCGTCAATCACATCCCTGACCAGCGGGCCTGCATGACAGTTGTTCAGGACGGCATGAAGATCCGGACCCATGGCTGACCCGTATCGGAACACATACCACGTGGCCGTCATCGGGGCGGGCATCGGCGGGTTGTCCGCTGCCCACACTCTGGCCGGACACGGTTTTAACATTGTCCTGATCGATGAAAACCCCCACATGGGGGGACAGTTTCTGCGCCGGCCCTTCCGGCCACACAACAGTGACACCGGCGGCACCGCATCCGGTTCCCGTTCACGCCTTTTGGACCGGATTCACCAGGACCCCATGGTTCCGGCCGGAACATGGCTGGCAGAGGCGGTAACCGCCCCCGGTGCCGGCGTGGACATCCTTCATCCGGCCCAGGTGCTGGGCATTTTCCCTGACCGTCGGATATGGATCATGGCAAGTCCGACTGCCGGAACCGCTGCCGGTCAGGATGCCCGCCTGATGGAAATCAAGGCAGAGATCCTGGTTTTGGCTACGGGTGCCAGGGAACAATACCTGCCCTTCAAAGGATGGACCCTGCCCGGCGTCATGTCCCTGGGCGCGGCACAGATCCTGGTGAAAAGCCACCAGGTCCTGCCTGGCGCCTGCACCGCCATTGCCGGCACCAGCCCGTTGATGATGGCCCTGGCAAATGACCTGTTAAAACACAGAGGGCATGTGGCCGCACTGGCGGACAGCCATTCAATGCGCTGGAAAATGGGACAGCTGCCCTTTTTTATCCGCCACTTTCCCAAACTGATCCAAGGGGCCTGTTATGCGGCCCGGCTTTTTCGGCACCGGATCCCGGTACTGCACGGCCACAGTGTTCAGGAAGCACAGGGACAGGAGCGGGTTTCCGGGGCTGTCTTCGCACGAACCGGACCGGACGGCTGCCTTCTTCCCGGCACGGACAGGTTCTGGAAGGTGGATTCCCTGGCAGTGGGCCACGGATTTGTGCCCAATATCGAGCTGCCAGTCCAGGCCGGATGCCGGGTGACGTACGATCCGGCCTTGGGCGGCTGGGCAGCTGCGGTGACCGTGAACATGGAAACCTCTGTCAACGGCATCTATGCCGTTGGTGAAACCACAGGCATTGGCGGTGCGGAACAATCCTGGATCCAGGGAAAAATTACCGGCATGTCCATCCTGGAACAGCTCGGCTGCATCCACCCTCTACAGTCCCGGTGGGGCCGGTTTGTGAAAACCCGGCACCAACTGTACCACCGGGCAGATGAATGCCGTTCCTACGGCGCCCTGCTGAACCGCGTGTGTCGGGTACCGGCGGCCGCCTATGGCCGTATCCCGGATGATACCGTGATCTGCCGGTGTGAAAACATCACCATGCAAACGATCAAACAGGCCGTCCAAAACGGATTCACCTCCTGGAGCAGCATCAAGAAAGCCACCCGCTGCGGTATGGGAAGATGCCAGGCCCGGATCTGCGGTCCCATCATCCAGAAGATCATCCAGGCCCTCACCGGCACAGAACCGCAGATTATAGGACCGCCTGTTTCCAGGGGACCGGTGAAAAACCTGCCTGTCCGGCTGCTGATACCCTCTGCCGGAAACCCGGAAAACCCGCCCGGACAGGAGAAAGGCCAGTGACCCATATGCCCGGAAACAATGAATCCAGCCAGCCCTGTGTGGGGATCATCATGCTGGACACCCAGTTTCCCCGTGTCCGGGGAGATATCGGCAACCCAGCCACCTTTGATTTTCCAGTCCGCTTTTCGGTTGTAAAAGGGGCAAGCCCGGAAAGAATCGTGCACCGTCCCGACCCCTCCCTCATCGATCCATTCATTCAGGCCGGCCGGACCCTCATTCAGAACGGGGCGGTTGTCATTACCACTTCCTGCGGTTTTCTGGCATTTTTCCACAACCAGCTGACCAGCGGTTTGAATGTCCCGGTGTTTTCCTCCAGTCTTCTCCAGGTCCACCTGGCCAGAGCCGTCATTCCTCCCCACCGGAAAGTCGGCATCATCACCGCGTGCAAACCCGCGCTGACCACTGAGCACCTGGCAGCGATCGGCATTGACGACCGCGGCCTGGTCACCATCGGCATGGAACATTCCGCTGAATTTTCATCGGTTTTCCTGGGGAACAAACAAACCCTGGATCAAGGCCGCTGCTCAGCAGAAATGCAGGCTGCCACGGAACAGTTGATTCAGCAGCATCCGGATGTCGGCGCTATCGTTCTGGAATGCACCAACATGCCGCCTTACTCCCGAGTGGTACAGAAAGCGGCCGGCGGACTGCCGGTTTTTGACGCTGTAACAATGATCAACTATGCCTGGCGCGTCATCCGTCCCTGAACTATGGAACAAACCCCACATAGTGTCCCCAACCCAATCCTGACAATCAGGACACTACCCAATATCCCGGAGGCTGAAAAACCGCTGGGCATTCTGCCAGGTGAGGCCAGCCAGTTCTGATTCAGAAAACCCGGCATCTGCCAGCCATTTGAGTTCCCGATCCCAGGCATAGGGAATATTGGGAAAATCCGAGCCGTACATGACCCGGTCCAGGGGAAACGCCCGGAGATCCGGCCGGGTATGGGCGGGAAAATAATCGGTGAGCACCATGGCGGTATCCAGCCACAGGTTGACATGGGCCGACATCAAAGACTGATAGGCGGATATCTCGTCAAACCCCAGGTGGGGAACGCAGAATTTGAGGTCCGGAAACCGGGTGAGAACCCCTGCCACCTTATCAGCCCGGCACAGCTTGTAAGGATCGCACCGGTAGTGGTCACTTTTGGGCTCCCGGCCGGCATGCACCACCATGGGTTTGCCATGGGCCGCGCACACGGCGCAGATCTCATCCATGTGCGGACTGTCCATGTCAAAACACTGGACATGGAGATGCAGCTTCACACCCCCAAGGCCCCGGTCAAAGGCCTGTGTCAGAATATCCGCCGCCCCCTCCTCGCCGGGAAACACCGTGGCCATGCCGGTCACCTTCCCCTGAAACATCCGGCACAGACCGGCCATGTAATCGTTGAGTTCCCGGGCGATACCGGGCTTATGGGCATACTGCAGCGCGACCACATGGGCCACACCCCGATCCAGCAGAAACCGGATCAGGTTGTCACTGGTGTCCCTGTAACGGATCTGCCAGGCATGGGTGTCAAACCAGTTTCGCACCGCCTCGAAAACCGCATCAGGAAACACATGCACATGGCTGTCGATCACACAGGGGAGGCCTGCAGGCAGGCCCCGGCCCTCCGGGTCATTGAAAAAAGGAAGTTCAGGAGACAGCAATGATTACCCTCCACATGGCAGAGTACAATGCCACTTGTAATTGTCTTTCGGCCGGAAACCGGCCGCCTATTTTTTACTCACCGCCAGTATTCCGCCGGCGCAAAAAAGAATCACCGCTGTGATCCGGTTCTGAACATGGGCCAGGTTCCGCTGGTGCAGCCATTTGAATACCCGGGCGCCGAACAGGGCATAAGCCAGCGCACTGCTGCCCTGGATGACGAAAAAGCTGGCTGCCAGAACAGCAAAATGGGCAGTGTAATGATCCGGATGGATAAACTGGGGAAACAAAACAGTGAACACCAGAATGGACTTCGGGTTGGACATGCCGGTGGCACACCCCAGAGAAAACTGCTTGACCGGGGAGACGGGCAGGCCGGTATGGGTCATCTCCATATCCTGGACAGACTGTCGCCAGTTCTTGACCCCCAGCAGGATCAGGTAGATGACCCCCACCCATTTGATGGTGTTGAAGACAACCGTGGAGTTCTGGACAATCACCCCGAGCCCCAGGTACACCACGATCATCTGGATCATATAGGCTGCCGAACCGCCGAAAATGCCCGGCAAAGTCCGGTATAACCCGTGTTTTACACTGGAGGACATGGCAAACATGGTCATGGGCCCCGGGGTGTAGGCAATGGCTGTCATCATCACAAAAAAGGTAAACCACGTACCCAACTGCATCATGGATCAATATTCCCGAAAAAAAATATGGTTGCTTACTGCTTTGTGTCTTTTATCAGAAAACCGGGACCCCGTCCAGAACCATGTACGGGATTGTCAGGCTGACATGGCCTGTCCGGCGTGCCGTCCCGTTCAGGCACGCTTTGATCCCGGATCATCCCGGCTTCCGGCAGGTTTTGCTGCTCAGTTACCAGCGCCTTGCCTTCCAGAACCCGAACAGTTTCAGCCCGGCCACAGCTGCCAGTGCATACCCTGTCAGCACGGCAAACAGGATAATGACATTCATCTGGGGCAGCGGAAATATCACCAGGGTAAGCGGCAGCAGAACCAGGGCGAAAACATTATACAACCCCAGTTCGGCTGCGGCCGGGGATTTGAAATCAGGATCCACGATCCTGAGCAGCATCAGCCCGCTGGCACCGGTGCCGGTGGCAGTACCAAAGATGGCCAGCATCCGCTCAAAACCGTACTCGTCCATTCTTCGCCCGAAATAGAGGATAAAACTGAAGGTAATCAGGCCGGCAGTCAAAGACACCAGCAGAATCGGGATAATGTTACCCCAGATGGCAGTGACCTTGACACCGGTCAGCGTGGCGATAATCATGAAATCCACCGAAACGCTGGTTATACGCCGCTGAATATTGTTATCGATATAATCCGTCAGACCCATTTTCCCGAGAAG
>JAABUB010000106.1 GCA_011389575.1 Desulfotignum sp.
TGCAGGGCACGGTTTTTCTCCACCACTTCCAGCCTTGTGCCCTGCTGGGCCGCAATGTGGGCGTAAATTTTTTTCCGGTCCTCGTTCTCAGCAGCCACTACCTGTTCATGCATTTTTTCACTACCCACAAAACTCAGATATCCCCGGTTGCTTTCACCAACGATCCCCTGCTTTTTAAGCGCTGCAATCACCGGAAGCCGTTCTTTCATTCTTTCTTTGATCCCCTGTGCAAGCACGGGTCCAACACCTGCCAGCATCCCCAGGGCCACCAGAAGTATTATGGCTGTCACTTTTTTGTTATTCATCTTCTTTTTTCTCCAGTTTTTCCATTATCTTATCTTCCTGTGCATCAATTTCCCCGAAAAAATCATCCAGGGCTTTTTGCACCTTTACATTCACATCGATGGTGATGTGAATGGGTTTTATTTCCACAGGCTTGACATCCACTTCATGGCTGGTACGGCAGCCGCCGAACACCATAAGCGCCACCACCAGCGGAACAATACAGGGTTTCAGACCCATAATATCTCCTTTTAGTTTAACAGTTTCTGGATTTTATTACCAAATTGCATTACCTGGTTAAAGGGAAGATGCAAATTCACATCCAGTGTAATACCCTGAAAGTGTGACCCCGGGCTTTGCGCATCCACCCGGACAAATGCCCCCACCTCTTTTTTATATTCAAAGGGAAGCAGGCGGCCGGGTTTTCCATCCAATTCCATGTTCACTGTCAAGGTTTCTTTATCAGTATGAAATGTCAATTTGGCCCAGGTATATTCAAAATCCTTTAATGCTTCTGCAGCCAGATCCAGCTGGACAAACCGGGGAGAATCCACAGGGATCCCGGCCATAAGTTTTCGAGGATTGTTGATAATGATACGCCCCCCTTCCCCCGGGGTTGAAAACAAAAACCCGTTGTCAAAAGAGATATCCCCGTCTTTGAACCGGACAGGTATCCGGCCGTTAAGGGTACCTTTTCCACGGGAATGGAGCCCGCCCAGTTGTTCCAGCAACTGATCCAGTGCAATCCTGTCACAATACACTGTCACAGAAACAGACCCGTCAGATGACGGGAATCGGACAGATTCCGTTGACACAACACCGTTACACCATTTGACGCGGATATTTTCAATCACCAGGTGGTCGTCCTCTTCCAGAGTAAACCGGATATCTGCATCTGAGAACACAAAATCTGCAGCCTTTATCTCATCGATGGTCAAGACCTGGCCGGGAAAGGATGTCAAAGCTGCCAGATCTTTGACATCCAGGCTGCCCCGGATGCCTGTTGCGGTAATATCCATATCAGGCAAAGCCAGGGTACCGCCATGGATGGTCAGCACAGCGTTGGTTTTTATCTGGTTGTTTTCCAGAAGAAAAGAGCCTTTGGCGGTCATATCAAGGTCATAATCAACAGACCAGGCAGCTGCCGGCAAAAGCTTTTCAAACCGAAAGGGAGAAAACTTGAATCTTTCAGACGCAACATCAATGCGTATAACAGGACCTTGCGCCATGCCGGCATTTCCTGTGAAGGCAAATGACAAATCTGCGGCATCCGGCATCTGGATAACTCCGTCGAAGTCCACTGCAGCAGGTCCGGTTCTGTGGATATTTCCTGTGATACCGAGATGCAGGCGGTTGTCATATACCACATCTTCCACTGAAAATTGCCCGGATCCGGTTGCATCCGGAAACGTAAGAGGCAATCGGGCAGATATGCCTTGAGCAGACAGGTCCCTGGATGGAATAGATACACTGCCCTGAAGAAATTCGGTGGTAAGATCCACTTTGGGCAGCCAGGGCACCTTTTTTTTAAAATCCCAGAAAATCTTACCGGCGGTGTCCACCCGTCTGAAATCCATATCCCCTTGTTCATTTTTCACATGGATACCCGACAATTGGGACTGCATATTGAAATTCAGGGTTTTAGCAGCCATCTCCCCGGAGATGTCTGATTTTATGGATGCCTGTGCCAGGGAAAGAACCTTATCTTTTTGGCGGATCAGGGTCTGTGAGGAGCGCACAGACACATTTCCCTCCACCACCCGGGTATTTCCATGCAAAGACAAGGTTACCAATGGCTGATCCATGCTGGCGAACAGGTTTTTGTTCTCCAGTACCACCAGGTCTGTGGGCTGACTTTCACAGGCCAGGTCAAATTTAACAATTTTTGTACCTGCCTGGTTCATTTCCAGAAGTGCCCGGCTGGTAAAATCAAGATCTGAGAGCAACGGATGTAAAAGACCGAATTCTCCCAGGACAATGATCTGGCTGTGATCTTTTAAAATCCGGGCGGTGATGCGCTCCATGCCGAACCCGTAGGTTTGCTCCGGATACAGTCCGGACAAAGCAACCTGCCAGTTGTTATGGGAGACTTGTTCGATGATCAGGTCTGGGGCACCGGACAAAATCGGGGCAAGGTGGCCGGGCAGAAATTGTGCCAGATGATGCAGGGCAAAACCAAAGGCTTCCAGTTTAAAGGATTTTATTTTTCCACCAAGATCCACCCGGGTGGTCAAGGACATGGTTTCCCCGAAAGGATAGAAAACTGCAGTGCAGGTGGCGGTTTTTTGTGTTTTGTCCACAAATATTTCCAGATCACAGGGAATCCGGACGGTTTTGTTCTGAACATTTACTGTTATTTCAGCATTTTGAAGCACAATATTTTGCGGCAAAAATGCTATCCACTCTTCCGCTCCCTTTTTTGGACTGCCTTTTTTTGACTGCATTTCAAGAGAGGCCGGACCGGCAATATCCAGGGGTATACCATCGATGATCAGCCCCTTGTTTTTGTCATACAGGGCTTGGACATTAAGGCCTGAGATGACAAGACGTCCGGCAGCAGGCAAATCAAGCCCCTGGAGATCATATGTCAGCTGTACCATATCAGCAGAGATATCTTTGCCCAATTGCAGATCCGATACCAGGGTATGGGTGAGTCCCACATGCTCGATTGCAAAGGTGGTATCGTGTTCGGTGAGAATCTGATGATACCTGTCTTGGATAAACCGCTGTGCAAAAAAAGGCAGACCTGCATACAGTATCGACAGGCCCAGGGCCAGAATCACAATAATCACCGCAATGGTTATGCCAAATGTTTTAAATCGCATTTTTAATATGAATGGTTAAAAACATATCTCCTTTGGGTTGTCCTGAAAGTGACCTGCCCATGCCTGCCAGTCTCAGGCGGGTTCCCTGACGTACACCCGGGGGGATGGACACCCGGTACAGCGGCTTGTGAAACCCCCATGGTATGGTCACCACTTTCTGGGTGCCGGTGAGGGCTTCCAAAGATGATATTTCAATATCTCCTGACAGATCCCGGTCATTGGATTCCGGGGTTGCCAGAATGGTCTGCAGCCTGGGGGTATGCTGTTTTCTGGTATACTGGTTGATCTTCTGCTGGGTGCCGGTTTTAGGCAGGCGCTGGTTGACTTTGACCAAAACCAGTCCGGCAATGAATCCACCTATATGTGCCCACCAGGCAATACCGGTGCCTGCCTCCTGGCCGGCAGCATTCAGAAACTGTATCATAAACCAGAATCCCAGGAAAATAAAGGCAGGAATTTCTATAAACCAGGGAATAATAATAATGGGCACCAGGGTGAGTATCTTTGACCTGGGATACAAAAGAAGATAAGCCCCCATGACCCCGGCAATGGCACCACTGGCCCCAATAGTGGGAATCATGGAAACCGGGTTGAACACAAAATGGCACGCACCCGAGATCAGTCCGCACAAAATATAAAACACCAAAAACCGGATCGATCCAAAATGGGCTTCAATATTATCCCCGAAAATGTACAATGACCACATGTTTCCCAGCAGATGCCAGAACCCGCCGTGAAGAAACATATAGGAAAACAAAGAAAACACCTGGTTAAACACGGAAAAATGCCGGGACATCTCTCCCACCGTGTATTTGGCGGGTACCAGCCCGTACAGGTAAAAAAAGGTTTCATCATGCAGGCCCACCTGGAGCTGGAGCATCCACGCCAGCAGATTAATACCCATAAGCGCATAGGTGACCACAGGAAAGCAGTCAGATACCTGATTATCCCGGATGGGTATCATGTGACAAGCCGCATCTGATATGTTTTATCACAATGGCGTTTCAAGGCTTTTATGATTTCCATGACAGCATCATCAATGGTAAAATGGGCCGTTTTTATCCCGTGGTTACAGGAATTGAGCAAAGAGGTGTTTCCCGCATCCAGCCCCAGCCGGAATCGCAGGTTTTCCAGCCAGGAAAAATACACCTCCATGATTCTGGCAGGCTCCAGCCTGGCAATATCGGCTTTTGCTTTAAAAGGCAGATCCTGCTCCAGCAAAACCACTGCTGCCGCAAGGGATACAGGAAAAACCGGTTCTGAAAGGGGGGGGAAGGGTATGGTATGATCGTTTTCCTGCTCCAGGAATATCAAATAAAACAGGGTTTCCAGAATGATTTTCACCTCCGCGTATATTCCTGGATCATGGCTGGCCCGGGGACCTGCCACATTCAGGACGCAGATCTTGTTTTCTCCTACAAATGACTGAAGTATAACCGCGGCTTCAAAGGGATCATTGACCAGAAGATCCACGGCACAATACGGTTTTTTACATGATTTTGCAAAGTCCCGGGTCAGTCGTGATCCACCGGTGAGATACCTGCGGAAAAAAATGACCGTGCCCTGGGAGTCCTGGATGTTTTTCCAGGTCCGGTCCCGGTAATCGGTTGTGGGCATCTGGGTCAACCGGTAGCGCCGGGGCAGCGGCCCGGCTTCGGTTTTCCGTCCCTTCGGGATCCAGCCGCCGTGGGGGATGTTATATTTCACGGCCACATCCAGGGCTGCCTGATCCGCACCTGTCTGACCGCCGGATATTATTTTGTCTATCATGCAGGGATCCTGTCTTGTAAAAATATCTTTTCTATCATATCAATAAAGGATATAACTGCAATAGAATTTTATGAAAACACCCAACCAAAAGCAATGCTTTGCGCTTATACGCACCATGGGGATGATGGACCACATTGTGGACCATTCAGTGATGGTGGGCAATATCGCCCTTTGTCTGTGCAGGCATTTGAAAAAAAAGACCCCTTCCCTTAATGTGGAGCTGACCACGGCTGCGGCCCTGCTCCATGACATCACCAAAACCAGAAGCTTTCAAACCGGTGAAATCCATTCTGAAACCGGAGGAGAACTGCTGGAGGACCTGGGGTATCCTGAGGTTGCAAACATCATCCGGCAGCATGTCATCCTTGACTGCTGCAAGGATACGGCCCCGGTATCAGAACAGGAGATTGTAAACTATGCGGACAAGCGGGTACTCCACGACAAAGTGGTGCCTCTGTCCAAACGGCTGGAATATATTGAGGTCAGGTATGGCGGAAACAAAGAGTTTCAGAAACGGATCACCGTGATGTGGGAAATGACCACAACCCTGGAAAACAAACTTTTCAAACACCTGCCCTTTTCACCTTCCCGGCTGCCGGAAAAGGTTGTGCACCATATCAGGCGCCAATAGGAAGACATTTTTTCCTAGCGCTTCCACGCGTCTCAGAGTGCTTCCACGTCTCAGAGTGCTTCCACAACATAGCACTGGACAATATCAAACAGGTCGTTGATTTCAAACGGCTGTATCATTAATCTGGTCAATTTCCATACGAATCTGCTGCAGCCGCGATAAAATGGTGGTAATTTTTTCCTGCTGTTCTCGTTTGTTGGTCTGCTGCAGATCAAACATCTGTTCCATATCTGCATCCAAAGATGCATATAAGGAAAACCGATCCTGGATCTTTTCGGAAAAATCACGGGCAACAGCCTGGATAAGCGGAACAAAATAGGTATTTTTCAATTTGTCATGAAACAGATCTATCTGCTGGTCTGCCGCTGCCAAGCTGTGTTTTTTTATCCGGGTGGCAGCTGCATCAAATCCGGGGGCAAATGAAAAGGACCTGGTTTTGTCTTTTAAAACAGACAATAGCCTTACAAGGGTATGGACCCCCATCCCGGTAAACGCACCGGTCTGCATCCGGCTGGTATATTCAGGGGAAAAATCGGTTTGGGGCAGTACCAGTCCCAGTATTTTTTTTATGGCCTGAACATCCACGGTCATGGCAGTATCTGCGTCTTTTGCCGCTTTCTGCAAATCACCCGGTTCCCCGGTCGGGTACCCATCCATGTTTCCATCTAATTCCATTGCAGAAATCAGTTGTAAAAAATCAACCTGATAGGTATCCAGAAGCGATTGAAAATAGGTTTCCACACGAGCTTCATTTTCAGCCACCAGGGCCTTGATATCCGGCAGCACCTGTTCGATGACAAAAAGATCCAGTTCTCTTTTGAAATCCTGAAATATCAGATAGAGAATTTTTTTGATGCCAAGGGTTTTTATGCGGGTTTTGTAAGGTTCGGCATCAAGGGGGGTGTGGCGGATAAACTCCCCAATTTTTTTGCGGCTATGGACGGCATCTTGTGCAAAAGATTTGTCCAGATCAGCTGCAATTTCCCTGGTCAGCCCGGACACCGCAGCCGGGATAGAGTGCTCCACAATGGATCTGAGTCTGGTAACATTGTTTCGCACCTGTTCTATATGGGCTTTTGCCCTTTTGGGGCTGTCCATGTCAGATGCAAGTACCCGGGTGAACAGCTGCGCTTTTTTTTCCATGGCATCAATCATGGAAGACAACCGCTCCAGGTGGCCGGCAACCAGCAGGTTGCGGTGCTGGTGCAGGCATATGGCAGAAAAGCGCTGAAAAAATTTTTTTGCATTGTTTTTGCAATATTCTGCCATGGCTGTATCTTCCTGCCACAGGTCCAGTCTTTTTTTGTTCCGCCGGCTCAGGCGTTTTTCCATGGTACCAAACAGCTCCAGTAAAGCGGAAAACGAGTACAATTCAGGTTTTTGTACCAGTAATCCAAGGTCCTGGCAGGTCTGGTTCTCAATGGCCTGAAGGTCTTCCAGGGTTTCGTGCTCGGACAGATCACAATTGTTGATAAAAATAATATTGTCAGCCAGTCCCAGTTTCCGGATCAACTCCAGAAACTGCATATCTGCCTGCCGCAGTCCGGTCCTGGAACTGATACAATAGAGGATGAGGGTGGATTCCTGAACATAATTCAAAATCTGATTCAGCTGGGCCGGGTCTGTGGAATCCGCACCCTGGCAGTCGGCGATTTCAATATGGGATTCCAGAGTTTTTCCGTATAATTCCAGACAGACATCCCTCACATAAAACGCATTGGCCGGGTCACCGGTAAAGGTTTTGTGGTTTTCAAACTGCTTTGCTTCAAACACCATACAGCCCCGGTCAGATCCCACAATGTTCCTGCAGGTTTCATATCCTTCCAGGGCATTGCGGATAACCAGAGTTTCCGGACGTATCCCCTGGTCGGTGACGGGAAAATCCCGGACCATGTTTTCATACACTTGTCGTAAAAATGCCCGGTCCTTCTGCCGTCGCAAGTCAAATCCCGCAATATCGATTTTCCGGCTGTCTTTTTCATCTTTTGGAAACATCTCCAGGGTACTTCTCAAGGTGCGGTTGATATCATCCCAGGACTTGAGAAAAACCCTGGCGCGATTTTTACCGCCTTTTCTGATACGGGTAGTAATGGAGGTAACAACCCCGGCCCCTCTTTTTACCAGTTCTTTACCGATCATGGCATTGATCAGGGTACTTTTTCCGGATTTTATAACCCCCACCACTGCTATGTTAATCAGATTGGAACGGATCTGTTCCGGAATCCTGCGGCAGTTTTTTTTATACGTCTGAAGGGCATCTCCAGACATCAAAGGAACATCTTCCATCATCTGGATCACCGCCAGGAGATCGGATGCAATGGTATCAACGGTCTGGTCTAAAGGAGTTTGTGTTGCCATAATCGCGGCGCTTGAAGGGGTTAGGAGATTAACATCATGGCTTTTTCATATTTAAGATCACTCGGGGTGGAAAACATGATCTCTTCTGTCATGGGACAGGTCAGCCATGCATTGTCATTGAGTTCATTATCCAGCTGCATGGGGCCCCATCCGGCGCACCCCAGCATGATCATAAATGCAGCCGGGCCTTTTTGAACGGCAATGGCTTCCAGGATATCCCGGGAATTGCTCAAAGCAAGCCAGTCGGTAACTTTAAGGGTTTCATTCCAGCTAAACGGGGGGCCATGGAGCACAAACACACCTGAGGGCTGAACCGGGCCTCCCAGATAGATATCGAGTTTATCCACACTCTCATCACAGGTGATATTCAGGTCCTCAAAAAGTTCGCGGCCGGTGAGCAAAGGATGAATCTTGTTGACAATGAATCCCAGGGCCCCTGATTCATTGTGTTCACACATGCCGGTAAGTGTCTGGGCAAAATTGGGATCCGGAAGCCCCGGCATTGCCAGAAGAAATTTGCCTTTCATGGTCCCGGAAATCATATCAGCCATTGACCTGCTCCAAAGTTGATCTTGTCATTTCTTTTTCCTGTGCACATGTGCCTGTTAATAAGGATAGTTTTAAATATTTTGCCTGGTTTTGCAATAAAAATAATCATTGGCCCTTTTTTCTGCCATAGACATCATCGAACCGCACGATGTCATCTTCTCCCAGGTATGGTCCGGACTGGACCTCGATAAGTTCCAGGGGTATCTTGCCCGGATTTTCCAGGCGGTGGGTGGTTCCCAAGGGGATATAGGTGGATTCATCCTCCTTGAGCAGAAATTCTGTATCTCCCTGGGTGACAATGGCGCTGCCTGACACCACGGTCCAGTGCTCAGCCCGGTGAAAGTGCTTTTGCAAAGACAATTTGGCGCCGGGTTTCACCGTGATCCGCTTCACCTGATACCGCTGGGATATATCGATGGTTTCATAATCTCCCCAGGGCCGGTACACTTTGGCATGGGTGCTGGATTCCGGGCGTTTCAAGGCCTTTAACTGTTTTACGATCTGCTTGACATCCTGGACCCGGTTTCTGGGAGAAACCAGGACCGCATCCTTTGTTTCCACCACCACAAAAGCGTCCAGCCCGACTGCCGCCACCAGGCGGCTCTGGGCATTGATATAGGAATTTGTGACATCATGGGTCAACACATCCCCCTTGAGAACATTGGCATTTTGGTCCTTGGCTTCGGTCTGGTACAAAGCATCAAAAGACCCCAGGTCATTCCACCCGGCATCCAGAAAAATCATCACCCCTTTCCGGGTTTTTTCCATAACCGCATAATCAATGGAATCAGCGGAGACCTGTTCAAATATGGTTTTGTCCACCCGGAAAAAATCCAGGTCCTGGTTTCCGGCTGCAACGGCTTTGCGGCATACGGCAACCATGTCCGGGGCCTGGATTTCAAGCTCCTGTAAAATGGTGGAAGCCCGGAACATGAACATGCCCGAATTCCAGCAATAGTCTCCTGCTGTCAGATAGTTGCGGGCGGTCTGCAGATCCGGTTTCTCAACAAAGCGTTTGATCTCACAGGCATTGTCTTCCAGCAAAGCGCCTTTTTGAATGTATCCGTACCCGGTCTCCGGAGAGGTGGGAACAATACCGAAAGTGAGAAGATATCCTTTTTCTGCCAGGGCTTCTCCCTGGTGTACAGCCGCGTGAAAGGCAGCTGTATTTTCGATGCGGTGGTCTGCAGGCAGCACCAGCAGCACCGGATCCTGTTCCTGCATCCCGAGTGTAATGGCAGCCAGGGCAATGGCAGGTGCCGTGTTTCTGGCAGCCGGTTCCAGGAGAATGGCATGGGGATCCACCTCAATCTGGCGCAGCTGTTCTGCTGTCATGAACCTGTGGGCTTCATTGCACACAATCACCGGCGGTTCTGTGTGCCGGGTTTCTTCCAGGCGAAGCACCGTGTTCTGGAGCATGGTATGCTGGTTATACATGTTGATGAGCTGCTTGGGATACAACTGTCTGGAAAGAGGCCACAGCCTTGTGCCTGACCCCCCTGCCAGAATTACCGGAACAATCATGCTGTCTCCTTTATTATTTTCGGGCGCTGAACAGATGGATGGTCAATCCCCGCTCCACTGGATATTCATCCATGGATGCAAGACAAAAACCGCTTTGAATCAGCCATTCTTCCACTTGTTTCTTTTCAAACCCCAGCCAGGTGCCGCCAATAATGTTTTTAATATCTTCCTGGTCGTGGTGTTTAAAGTCAGCCAGTAAAAACATCCCCCCGGGCCTGAGTACCCGGAAAACTTCACGGATGGCTTTTTCCGGTTGAAAAATGTGGTACAATACCATGCTCATAACAACCGTGTCCACCTCCTGGTCCTTCATGGGCAGGTATTCCACTTCCCCCAGCCGCAGTTCAATGGACCCGGCATCAGGCAGCTTGATTCTGGCCTGTTCCAGCATTTCCGGTGACGCATCCACACCGATGAGTCTCTGGCCGGTATCCGCCACCAGTTGGCCCAGAAGCTCGCCGGTACCGCATCCCAGATCTGCAATGCTGCCACGGCCCTGGATCTGCTGTTTGAGTACGGCATTGAGGTTGAAATTTCCCAGCACTTCTTTTTTCAGGCCTTCCCACTGGGGTGCCACTGTACTGAAAAACCGTTTGGTGCGGTTTTTTCTGATGGTGATGATCTGTCTGGCTTTTTCAAGATCCAGCCGAAAGAGGGGATCAGCCTGTATCCTGGAGCAGGCAAGTGTAATCAAAGCACGGGTTTCCGAGTGCCTGGATGCACAATAATACATGTAGCTGCCCTCTTTTCGTGATATCAGCAGCCCGGATTCCAGCAGGATTTTCAAATGCCGGGACACCCCGGACTGGATCATGTCCACTATGGAAACAATTTCGTTTACACTCAATTCCACTTCATTGAGAATATGGAGCAGCCGCAGCCGGGTC
>JAABUB010000107.1 GCA_011389575.1 Desulfotignum sp.
GACTGGTATACGCTTCTGTCGCTGCTCCCCATGGAAACGCTGGAAAAAGCCATGAGCGACGATGTGTTGGACAGTTTGTTCCCAAAAACATTGCGCAGGAAGTACCGGTATGCCAGACAATTATTATTCAGATAAACTGTACCCGTTTCAGGATGCGGTGCTGGGTGAAATGCAATCCCTGAAAACCGGCTTTTATCTCACCGGCGGGACTGCATTGGGCAGATGCTACCTCAACCACAGGTATTCTGATGATCTGGATTTTTTTGTCAATGCTGCCCCCGATTTCAAAGAACAATTCAAAACGGTTCTGAATTATCTTGAAAAACTGCCCTGTACCGCCAGGGTATCCATTTCTGAAGAATCCTTTGTCAGGCTGTTTCTGGAACAAACTGATATCATTTTGAAAATAGATTTTGTCAATGATGTGGCATTTCATGCGGGAGCGGTTGAAATAAAAAACAGGTTCGGCCGGGTTGACAGCTGGCGAAATATCCTTTCAAACAAGATCTGCGCCATGAGCCGTATGGAACCCAAAGATTATGCGGATATTCTTTATATTGCCGATACCTATGATTTCCAATGGCAGGAGATTATCGGCGAAGCCAGAGAAAAAGACCTCTGGGTCGATCCCCTTGAAGTCAGCCGGATGATTCACCAGTTTCCAGTTGAACATCTGAGGGGCATCAAGTGGACCGGGGCCCCGCCTGTCCCTGAAATCAGCAGAAAAGCCGTGTCCATTATTGCCGAAGACATATTGAACGGCCGGGAAAACCGGATGAAGCATCTTTTCAAAAACAGCCCAGATGGACAACAATGAATTCTTCATCAACCCGGACTGGAGTAAAAATGCCCCTGTTTACAATCGACCATGAAAAATGCAATAAAGACGGCATCTGCGCACTGGAATGCCCTGCCCATATTATTGAAATGACCGACAACGGACCGGTTCCCTCAGTGGGCGCCGAAGAGATCTGTATCCGGTGCGGGCATTGTGTGGCCGTGTGCCCCCGGGGAGCCCTCACCCTGAAATTTCTGTCCCCGGAAGACTGCATGCCCCTCAACAAAGACCTGGCCCTGGATGCCGCGCACACGGAGCATTTTTTGCGGTCCCGCAGGGCGGTCAGGCGGTACCGGGATAAACCGGTTCCCAGGGACCTGTTTGAAAAAGCGCTCGGCATTGCCTGTTGTGCGCCCACAGGCAGCAACCGCCAGGAGGTTCGATGGCTGGTGATTGACAACAGAGAGGATGTGAAAACAATCGCGGCCCATGTGATTGAATGGATGCGGCATCTGGTAAAAACCCGCCCGGAACTTGCCCTGCCCTTGAACATGCAGACCCTGATCCAGCACTGGGAACAGGGCAGTGACAGGATCTGCCGGGATGCCCCCCAGCTGGTATTCGCCCATGCATCCAATGAATACGGCAGCGCCGCCGCTGACTGCCATACGGCACTGGCCTACCTGGAACTGGCCCTGCCCGGATTTGGCCTGGGGTCCTGCTGGGCCGGATATGTCAACTATGCCGTGGGCCAGTGGCCCCCCCTTGCCGAGTTTTTGTCTTTTCCTGAAAACCACTCCTGCCACGGGGCACTCATGGTCGGCTTTCCAAAATTCAAAAATTTCCGGGCCCCCAAAAGAAACGATCCGGTTGTCCGGTACCATGAAACATTCTCAAGACAGGGGCCTGAAGCAAAAAAAATCATGCAGCAGGACAAAAATCTTCTCCGTGAGCTGTCCGGCGGATGGACCCGGACAGAAGCCGCAGAATTCGAGACATCCATCAAGTCCTGTGAGCAGATTGATGAGGACATGTGGAAATGAAACTGATCCTGGACACGAACGCCTATGTGGGGTTTAAACTGGGTTATTCCGAAATCGTCGAATATCTTGCCCGGGCGCAGATCGTATTTGTATCGCCTGTCGTACTGGGCGAGCTCATATTTGGATTCCGGAACGGCTCACGATTTACCGGAAACATGGAAGAACTGGACCTGTTTTTGTCACATCCTGCCGTTGCAACCCTTACAATTTCAGATATTACGTCTGACAGATATTCAAGAATCGCCCTGCAGCTCAAACAGCAGGGAACGCCCATTCCTTCCAACGATATCTGGATTGCCGCACAGACAATGGAAACCGGCGCTGAACTTGTAACCATGGATCATCATTTTGAAAAAATCAACGGCCTTGTATACCGTCTCTTTACCAGCCCTGAGTAACTTGGTGAACAGCATTTAAAACCTGGCCATTTTAAATCATTTTGAATTCCGTTTGTTCCATGATATATTCTTCAAAAGAAACTTAAATGTGGGGGATCGATCATGGTTTCATCGAATGTATTGGAAATATCTCAAGATGTATTGGATTCTGCAAGACTGACCATCGATGATATAAAAAAGGAACTGGCCATAAACTTGTATGAGCATGGCCGGCTTTCCATCGGCAAGGCCCATGAACTTGCGGAAATGTCTTTATGGGAATTTCGGCAATTGCTTGCCTCCAGAGGTATTCCGGTTCATGGCCGACACCCGGGACGACCTGGCGGATGCGGCCCGCACCCTGGACCGCCTGCTGAACCGAAAGTTTGCCGAAGACAGCATCCAGACAAAGGGCCGCCACCGGCACTGGCACGACATCGACCCCACCATGCCCGAGGCCCTGTTCGAGCAGGCATTTATCGACTGCTACGGCCGCAGGGCCCTGGACCGGGTGATCCGGGAGTTTCCCGTCATCGACATGAACGGCCACACCCGGTGGGTGGATTATTTCATCCGGACCCGGACCGGGGACCTGGCCATGGTTCCCAGCCGGCAGCTATGATACTGACCTGGGCCTGCTGGACGTAATCCGCCAGGGCCTGCTCGCCCCGATCCGGGCCTTCCGGATCAAGAGCAACATCGATTTGAGCGAGGTCCGGTTCAACGGCAGGGATTACATGACATCCGACCTGCAGCGCCGGGTGGTTGTCCCGTCCCGGGACCAGCTGATCGTGGACACCCTGATCCGATACTTTACCGGGGACGGCCTGCCCTTTAAACAGGGACTGGTGTTCTGCGTGTCAGTCCTGCACGCCCGGCGCATGGCAGCCCTGCTCAAGGCCCACGGCATATCTGCCGAAGCGGTCAGCGGCCAGGATTCCCGGTCTGAAAAACATATCCAGGCTTACCAGGCCGGCCGCATCCAGTTCCTGGCCACCTGCTCCCTGCTCAACGAAGGCTGGGATTCCCCCCGGACATCTGTGATCGTGATGGCCCGGCCCACCATGTCCAAGGTGCTCTACACCCAGCAGCTGGGCCGGGGCACCCGGACCTGGCCGGGCAAGGAATCCTTGTACGTCATCGATGTGGTGGACAATTACGGTGCCATGGGCGGATTCAGAAACCAGGCATGGTCCATCCACGCCCTGCTGGGCATCCAGGCATACAAACCCTGGGCCGACATCCTGGAGCCCAAAGACAACGACCCCTCTCCGGAAGAGATCATCCTGGCCGGACTCTACGAACAGGAGCGGGCCATTGAAACGATCAACATCTTCACCTTTGAAAATGAATACCCGGACCACCTGGATGATGAACAGCTGGCCCGTGAACTGTTCGTGTCCACCGGCACGGTCAGGGCGTGGGTCAAAAACAAAAAGATCTCCCCGGCGGTCACCGTCCCCCTGGGCCGCCGGAAAATCAACTATTTTGCCCCGGACCAGGTGGACCGGATCAGGCAGGACCTGGGACTGAAGCAGCATGACGAGACCACCCAGTACGATGATTTTTTCGAATTCCTTGAAACCGGGGATTTCACCATGTCCTACAAAATGGTCATGTTCCTGACCCTGCTGACGATTGCCGACAACAGCGGGGAGTGCGACCTGGACCGCCTGGTGGATGACTATACCGCATTTTACCGCAACCGCCTGGATGCCGGATGGCAGGTGGACAAACCCAACTGCCCCTACCAGCACCCGGAAAAACTCGATGACCATGCCTTCATGAAAACCAGCCTGCTCCAGAACCCCTTTGAAAAATTTGAGCGCAAACGGTTCCTCTACCACTGCAAAGACCTCAAACGCATCGCCTTTGCCAACACCCTGTGGCAGAAAATCAACACCACCCGGGACCTGGACCGGATCAAAACCCTGTACTTCAACAGCCTGAAAAATTATTACCAGGACCTGGGCGGCCTGCCTGATGAAGCAGCCCTGCAAAACTCCTGGCAGATCCCCGCAGACACGCCGGCAGCACCGCCGGAAACCGAAACCCCGGAGGCCATCAACATCATCCCATTCGAAGATATCCCGGGTGCGCGGTTCAGAACCGCCCTGCCCCTGGTGGGCCGTCTCGCCGCCGGTGAACCCTTCCAGGGATTTGATGTTCAGAACCTGGCTGTCCTCGGAGACCACATCGACTGGGTGGAAGTCCCGGAACGGCTGTGCAGTAAAAAACGCTATGTGGTCCAAGTGACCGGCGATTCCATGGCCCCAACTATCCGGAAAGGCGACTATATTGTCTGTGAATACCACCGGCACCGCCAGCCGGGCAGGGATATCGTGATCATGGGGGATTTTTCCACGCTTTCAAACGGGGAGGTGGCGGTCAAACGAATCCGGGAATCAGAACATGCCTGGATTTTCACATCGGACAATCCGGCTTACGAGGATATCATTGTCGAAAAAACTGAGGATGAGCAGTATCCGATTTTGGGTACGGTAATATCTAATCTGACACGGAATGAGAGATGTCGATAAGCTTTGAAGCTGTGAAAGCCCGACCACTTTTTTTGTAGACTATAACACCTTGGATTGATCATATTCTGTATCTCTAAATCATTACAACTCGGAAATAATATTGGTGACAGTCTCCTTACCCGAAGGAATTGCCCTTCGAATAAAAATTGATGAAAAAATCTTGATGTCAGTGGGGGTAAAGTTTCCAGTTTTGGAAAATTTATTTCAGACAACCTTATACACAAGTCTAAATTCTCTTTATGAAATTGCCGATGCTCCATTCGCGATTTTGGCCAGAATTTCAATATCAAAACATAATTGGTTACCGGCCGGTAACGAATTAACAGGGTAAACAAAAGACATGATTGGTTTACTCCATAGTACCTCGTCTTTGTATTTCCAGTGCCTGAATACAGGAAGATCAATTTCAGCACGGGATGATGCATGCTCTGCAATCCGCAGAATTTTTTGGTAGCGACGGGTTACTTCTTGCGGCATTTCTGATGCAGACATTGAATAATACAGATTGTATTGTAGTACGATACTGAAAAAAACATTTTTGAAATTATCTGAAAAATGGATTTGTAGGACAAGACGTCCCTTGCTGTTCGTAAAGTCCCATGGTTCTTTTTCTTGGTTGACAGCCAATATGTTTGGGATTCGATACCAATTTCCACCGATATTAAACTGAGAATGACCTAACATGCGCCCTTTAGAAGCCTTTGAAACAATGCTCGTGAATATAGGAAGAAATTCCTTATCGTTCAAATCTTTAAGAGGGTGATTCTTAATTATTTCCCCTTTCTTGTTAATTAGCTTTGGATACTCTTCGGCAACCAGTTCAATAAATGCATTTATTGAACTGACATGGACATCGTCCAGTTTGAATTCCGGGGATGCCGCCTTAAGAAGTGGTACGGATTTTTGATACATTAAGCTTTCTATCAGTTTCTTTTTCAACGATGTTGGCTTGTAAGTATCATAAAACTGCTCGGCTGGTATTCCACAACAGTCGTGGACTTTCAGTGATTCAAAATACGCCAGAAAATCGCTGAACATTTGTTCGCTTGATTCATCTCTCTCTACAGCCACACTGAGTTCATGGTTACCGGCTATTCCTTTTTCAGTCAGATTGTTTGATCCCACTATCAGCGTTTCACTTTCTTCCGACTTGATATAGAGTGCTTTGGGATGAAACATTTTTTTTGAATCGAAGAACACCATAACGTTTATCCCTTGCTCCTGCATTTCTTTCAATGCTGCTGGTGTGGTTATTCCAAGATTAATCCCAACAATAAATTCTGTAGGACAGGGTATTTTTTCAGGCAGCCATTTCAACCCTCCTTCTGTGAGAAAGGCAATAAGCACTTTTATATCTGTAGCTTTTTCGGCAAGTCTTTTAAGTTCATCCTCGTAGTCGTTAATCAGCAGTTTCATTGCAGATTGTCTCTCCATTTTTTGAATTGTTAGACATAATTTCCATTATATTCTGAAAATCTATCCCTCTGAATCTGGATATACTCTTCTGTAGAAAAAAATCCAATATTTTGGAATCATTTGAGTTAATGATTTAACCTAACTGATGTTTTCGCCTGTGGTTTGCAAGCAAAGACAAGCTTGGCCAGTAAAGATTCTTTTCCGGTTTGATAATACCCCTGGAAATCAAGGTCAGGATATGACCCGGCATATTGTTATCTGAACGTACCCTGTCAGATACCAGAACCTGATATTTCTCGTCCACACTCATCAACCCTTCATCAAAACTCCAGTGACACAGGCGACACAGACAAAGTCCATTCACTGGGCGATCATCTTTAGATTCGCTCCAAGGAACAATATGAGCCGCCTCAACCATGGTGTGACCTTCCGGCGTCATCAGGCGGATACCGCAAAGGGCGCAGCGGTGTTCATAAAGTTTTACGATTGTTTTTCGGAATCCTTGATCCCGAACTGACTGTTGACAGTCACCATCGATATTAAAAATCAACTGATTCTCCGCCACCATAAGCAGATATCTGCTGTAATCACTGGCTGCCACATTATTTTCATACTGGATTCTCAAACGGCGACCAACAGGCAGAGAAAAATGATGGGAAATGATCACATTTCGAAGATAACTCCTCGACTCTGGATCCTGGAACAAAGTGAATACATCTTCGTCAATTATAGCGCAAATATATATTTCTTTCAATTTCCTCATTGAATTGATGTTATACTCAACATCTGCGCTGTAGCCCTCATGGGGAATCATTCGCCAGAAACCACCATCATTTCTGATGCGAGAAAAGGGATATGCCATGCTTGTATTTTTACTCTGGGGCATGACTAATTGAGAGTAACGATTGAAAGTATCAAGAAGGTCGGTCGACGGGTATATTATGGCTGAGGTAATGTCACCCTGCTCTATCAAATCCATTACAGAGAGAAGAAGAAGGGGTTTGTGGGGGGCTTTTTTCTTAGTGTCGTCCGTCCATATGTTCCCAGAAGCTGCCCTCATTTTTTTGAGAATCTGGCTAATCTTCTCAATCATTTTTGTTGTTTATTATTCTTTTTTTCAAGGTTATTTGAAGTATCATTATTTCTTGTAATCATATCGGCGTTTTCAAAAACAAGCATTGTTGAATGGCATACTCATCAACAAAAGAAAGATAATCATGGCGAACGTTCTGTTTTTTGTCAAGTATGAACAAAAAATTGCAATAAAGAAAATTGAATTTCTAAGTGCGGTTTCCCCTCACCGACTTCGCTTTTCTCCTCAAATATCTCAACCAGCATGGGATAAAACAGCTGCCACACCATCTTGATGGGCTTTTCATTCTCATGGCTGACATGCTCAACTGCCCCCCAGAAATACATAAGGCACTGTGCAGTTATTTTGCTTTTTCCAGTCCTTGGCAAACACCAGGATGGTGTATCCCCGGGCGGTGCGGTGAACCAGGTTCTATCCACGTGCAAGTCAAAAAAACACTTGAGCAGAAAATGCGTTTCCTGCTGGTGGATAAACTGTTTGAATTGGGCTGCCTTACTCTCGGCATAGCCGCAGAGGTGTGTAAAATGAACAAAATACAATTCATGGACGAACTGGGCCGTATGGAAATAACAGGGATAAATCTTGATGATGACAAGATCCTATATGATTTACAAAATGCGTGAATTCATAGCCATTGCAGACAGCGTTCCACTTGTTGTCCTGGCCCTCATCAAAAACGGGATCTATATCCGTTAGCAGCTGATTGATGCTACTCTCAAAGACACTGGAGAATCAACACGAAAAAATCACTTCTCTTCCAAAACACGGAATGTCAGGAAAAATAGACGGATAGGTATGGTTCACTCAACACTGCAAGCTGGCAATTAGGATGCCCGAACCGCAGATCCGCTCCAGGTGTGCAGCAATCAGATATCCCGGCATAATACCCCCGGCACAGGGTATTTATCAACCCCATCTGCTCTACGGTATTGCAGGCGGTTTCCAACAGCCGGGGGTTGGCAATGAGAATCGCCAGGCTTCTGGCCCTTGAAAGGGCCACGTTGAGCCGTTTCCGGCTGAAAAGAAAATCCATGTGCCGCGGCAGATATTCCTGGCTGGAGGTGGTCATGGAAACAATGACAATCTCGGCTTCCTGTCCCTGGAATTTGTCCACGGTGCCGACCCTGGCACCGGAAGGCAATTCTTTCTGGAGCAGGTTCACCTGCATGTTGTAGGGCGCTACGATGAGAATGTCATCCAGGGTCAACGGCTGGATCTCGCCTGTTTTGGTGCGGCAGGACTGTTTTTTCAGCCATGGGATCAATTGCCGGATCAGTTCGGTTTCCTCGATACTGGACTAGGAGCAGGCATCATGAAGGCAGGGGATGAATCGGATCCCGGTTTCAGGGAGGTTGAAATCATTGGGGCCATGGAACATCAGGCCCTGGCCGGCACTATGTGTTTCCGCAGACAGGCGGCCGTTATAGGATACCTCGGAAATGAACCGGGTGATGTCCGGGTGCATCCGATAGGTTTTGGGCAGGAAAATCCCCCTGTTTTCCGGGACAGTTGAATACCCGTCCATCAGGAAATCCAGGACTGATTCACCGGAGTCTTCCGGGTGCCGGCCCTGGATGGGCTGGCCCAGCTGCATAGGGATATGTCGGAAGATTGGATATGCTTTTTTGAGAACCTGTTCAACGGCCCGGTACTGCCGGGTGCCATCCACCAGGCTCTGGGCAAAGCGGAACAGGGCACGTTTCAGCACGCTGTTGTTGATGGGCGGTCCAGGGCCGATTGACAGCCTTTGCGGCGGCTGGGGACGGGTCATCCCGATTTTCAGGACTACCCGGTTTTCCAGGGTGTCGAGCTGCTGGATGTCGGAAAGGGGCATGCCCGTATCGGTCCGGGTACACTTCTGCCCTTCCTTTAGTTTGTATTCCTGGGCCGGGAAGGTGTATGTGTAGACAAGGGATCTTTTGACCCTGTGGGGCGGGTGGCACAGGGTCATGCCGCCGATGCATTCAGGATCATCGATCAGTTCCTGTTCATTCATCTCCAAGCGGGAAAAAATGGCCCACCAGCCGGGCTTGTCCGTCCTGCGGTAAAAGTCCAGCAAAAGACCGGTGAGGTGGAACAGGGCATCGTCCGGAGACCAGTCTTCCCTGTTTTCCGGCAGGTTTTCGGCCAGGGCATTTCTCATTTGTGCCAGGGCCTGTTCATGTTCGGTGATGGCGCTGTCCGGTGGGGTGTCCTCGGCCGATTCGGCCGGCTGTTCAAAAAAACAGGCGGCAGATGCCGGTTTTATGGACAACAGCCAGGTGTGCAGCAGGTATGTGGACCGGCAGTCATCTTCATTGTAAAGCCGGATGGAATCCAGAATGGCCGGGTCCCGGGTGAGTTTCCATTTCTCATAGAAAATCACACTTTCCACGGCACTGACAACATCTGCATCCCGTTTTTCCATATAAAAGTTTTCCACCTTTTTCAGGGAATAGCTGGATTCGGAGATTCTCAGGCCCTGCCGCACCACCTTGTACAGGTCCACCAGTTTATGGTTCCTGAGCAGCTGGTCCACCTGGAATTCCCGGGTGCCGTGCTCGGACATCAGGTTTTTCAGGGCGGTTTCTTCATAATGGCCATAATGGTAGATGTGGGCGGCAGGATGTTTTTTCAATGTCTGCAAGGTCAGCGCGTGCATGCCGGGAATGCGGGTTTTTTCCGGCAGGGTTCCCAGTGCTGCCAGGGTGTTTATGCCGGCATTTTCCAGCTTTTTGATCTGGGTGTTCCTGATATTGGCCACCTGGGACAGGTGGTCATCCTGTGTCCACCTGTCTGTGCACAGCTGCTGCCAGGAACAGTAGCTGCAGTGGCTGCACGGGACGGGGTAATGGGCGGGCTTTTCAGATAAAAACCGCTCATACCGGGACCTGGCGATTTTGTAATAGGCGTAATAATCCTGGAGATAAAACGATTCCTGCCGGCCGTCCCCGAGCTTGAGGTGGACATATTCCGGCAGGGAACCCTGGAAATGTTCCAGCAGCTCAGAATAAAAACACAGCTGGATGATATGTTTGGGGGCTGCTTTTCTGGACAGTTTTGTGTCGGTGACCTCATAGGCATGCCGGCCCAGGCGGGAAGGTTTGTCCACTTTTTCCAGGAAATCGATGTGGCCGATCCGATTTTCCACATGCAGGCATGCCTGAAAAATGACATCAGTTCCATCTGACATGGCGGAAACCGTGTTTTCAACCAGCTTTGGGA
>JAABUB010000108.1 GCA_011389575.1 Desulfotignum sp.
GCCTGAAATAGGCCCCGGTGGGATCCACCACCAGCGGGCACTTAGGCAGTCGGGTATTGCATTTAAACAAAAACACAAACCGCTTGCGGGAATGGACCGGCAGATCATTGATTCCGGCCATTTCTGCCAGGCGTGCCGCATTTGGTCCGGCTGCATTGATAAATATACCGCCATTTATGGTTTCACCGGACTCCAAAGTTATGTGCGAACTTTTCTGCCCGGTGCGCTGGATTCCCACCACCTTGTCTTTCAGATATGTTACGCCCAGGCTTTTGGCTTTGTTTTTAAATGCCATGGTAAGGCAGTGGGGATCGAACCAGCCTGCATCGGCAAATCCATATGACCCGGCACAAAGATCATCTGTATGCAGCCAGTCAAATTTTTCTTTTAACCCTGCCTGGTCCAAAATCTGCACCTTGGCGCCGGCAGCGGTCTGTGTTTCATGATTTTTCTGCAATACCGGCATCCCTTTTTCGGTTGCCAGAAAAAGATACCCGTTTTCCATAAAATCAACAGTTACAGGGTCATCATCAAATCGTAAATGCGCATCGATATTCTTGATAAATGATGCACCAAATTGTGACAGCTGGATATTTTCCGTGTTGGAAAACTGCTGGCGAATGCCGCCGGCAGAAAGACTTGTGGAACACTGGGCATAGGTGGGGTCTTTTTCAACCACCAGAATTTTCCCTGTAAAGTCGGGATTGCTGGCCAGAAAATACGCGGTTGAGCTGCCCATGACCGCCCCGCCGATAATTATTACATCATAGGTTTCCATGTGTGATTACTCCTTTTTTCCGGCTGTGGCATTCCACAGACACCTGGTTATAGTTTTGCTGCTTCATGGTACTTTTGCGATAAAAGATTTTTCTAATATTTTATTGGTATACCAAAAAAATATTATAAGTCAATATGAAATTTTCTTTTTATTCAGTGGTAAAATCTGAAAAAAAAAGTTATGTATTACTATAGTATACCAAACAAATATTAAAAAAGGCCCATGAACCAGCACATTTATCATATTCTGCACAACCGGATTGTCTTTTTAGAATACGCACCAGGGCAGATTCTCAAGGAACAGGTTCTGGCCAAAGAATTCGGTGTCAGCCGGACCCCTTTGCGCACGGTATTGTTCCGCCTGGAATGGGAACATCTGGTCAAAATACTGCCCCGAACAGGCATCCAGGTATCAGAACTTGAACTTAACACCATAACCCACGTGTTTCAGGCCCGGCTGGAGCTGGAATCAGTCATCGGCACCATGACGGCGGAACGGTTTTCCAAATCCCATTTCACCCGCCTGGACGGGTGCATGGAACAATGCCGGCAGCTGCTGGACCACCGGGATACTGAAGCACTGGGCCGCGTGGATATGGACCTGAAACATATTTTTCATGATGCAGCAGGCAACCCGTTTCTTACGGAGATGTCGGCCCGGTTCTATATGCTGACATTCCGCCTGTGGTATTTCAACCTGATAAAAATGGACAAACAGGCCTGGAAGCAGGAAGTTCTGTGTCTGCAGTCAGATGTAAAAGCCCTGATGGATATTCTGTCCACAGGAACCCCGGAAAAGGTGGGAAAAACCAGAAAAACCCAGCTTCTGGCGCATGTGGAACGTATCCGCACCACATTCCTGGGATTGTCCGGAATCTGATATTTGCTAACCGTCTGAAAAATTTTTGGCTAACACCGAAATATTTTGCCATATTCAGGATGCACTTTTTTTATCCATGGCTGCCTGGACAAATGACAAGGTGGCCTTGACATCCTTGTTCAACAGGGCATTGCACATGCTGTCCTGCCAGGTTCCGGCTGCCAGATCCTGTACAATCTTTTGGGCCGTATCGGTTTTCAGGCTTTTTTTGAGCTGGACAAAGGGCTGGTTGGGGGTATCGATCCACAGGCTGATGATCTGCTTTGCCCGAGCAATCAGCTGGTTTTCTTCCACCAGTTCATCCACCATCTCCTGTTCCAGGGCCCCGGTCACATCCTTCATCTCCCCGAAATACATGACATTCCGGAACCGTTTGTCAGAATCCAGTCCGAACCGCATAATGGCGGCCTGGGCAATGGTCAGTCCCAGTCCGATCTTTATCTCGCTCATGCCCAGTTTTATTCTGGGATGGTTTTTCACGAGGCGAAAATCCGAGGCCATGGCCAGAATCAGGCCCATGGCCGCACAATGGCCGTTTATGGCGCACACCACCGGCTTTTTGCATGTAAAGTAATCCAGCAGCACCTGTTCTTCTCTGGTAAAAAATGAAACTACCGCTTCCCTGTCGACAAAATCCACAAACATGGGCAGGCTGAACCCGCTGGAAAAAAACCGTCCCTCACCGGTGAGGATCAGTCCTTTTATGCCGGCATCCTGGTTTACCTCTGCAACAATGTCAGCCAGCTGGTCCAGGGTTTCACGGGTAACGGCATTGGTTTTCCGGTCTGACAGGCAGGCAATGATGATCTGGTCTTCCACGGTTTTTTTCAGCATCTGGTTGTTCCTTTCTTTTTTATGAACATTGTTTTATATCATAATCTGCAGGGATTCAAGCGTTGAAAAAAGTTTTAAAAAATCCTTTGACTTTGCAGGGAATTTGGTCATATCGTTTGGTCACTGGCAAACCGGCAACCCAATAACGGATATGCCCTGACAGCTTTCATATAACCAGGAAAAAAAATGCTATGACAGATTTTATGGAAATATCCCCCGGCAGGCACCACCGGAAAAGACTGTATCTTTCCTGCATGCTCTGGTTTTTCGGGCGGGCCGTCCAGGCGGCGGCCCGGGTGGATGATGGTGTAAAATCCGAATTTGCCGCCATGCCGGACAATTTCACCTTCTGCCTGGGGGCTTTTCCCTCGGGCCCTTATATGGTGGTGGGAAAAGATTCCCTCGGCCGGGTCAGGCACCTGGGATCCAGCATTGCTGACCGCACCATTCACCTCCACATGATGTTCAAAAACCCGGCCCTTTTGTTCCGGGTATTTTCCTTCCAGGAAAGTACGCCCGTGGCCAATGCCCGAAACCGGCTGTATGTGCACGGGGATGTGCCACAGGCCTGTGCTGTGGTGCGGATCATGGACATGGTCCAGGTTTTTCTGCTGCCCAAATTTCTGGCAAAACGCGCTGTCAAACGCTATCCTGCCTGGCCCCTGAAACGCCGCACCCTTGTCCGGGCACAGGTCTATGTCCGGGCTTTCGCCGGATTGTAAGGAGATATCCATGACTGCCCTGAATCATTTTTTGTGCCGGACCAAAACCGCCTTTGGCACACATGCCCTGGACCACCTGCCCTTTGACCTGTCCGGCATGAACGCGCGCAAACCCTTTGTGATCACAGACCAGGCAGCCAGGGATGCAGGCGTGCATATGGTTCTGGCCCGTGCATGCCGGGACACCTACCTGGCCCCGGGCCTGGCCACCCTGACAGATGCCGGCGATTTTGAAACCCTGTACCACCTGTTTGTGGACAAGGGGTATGACAGCATCATTGCCCTGGGTACAGGGCAGGTGGTCCAGACGGCCAAAGCCTTGAACCTGGCCCTATGCCTCGGCCCTGAGCGGCTGCGGTCCCCTGCCGACCCCGGACAGATCAAAGGGCCTCTGCTGCCCCTGGTATATATTCCCACCCACCCGGAATCCGGGCAGGACACCGCCGGAGAAACCTCTTTTTCAGGTCACTGCTTTGTATCTGCCCACCTGATGCCCGATATTGCGGTCATCACCGCGGACACCATGCTCGGCACCCCGCTGGCTGCTGTCCTGGATTCCGGATTATCCAGTCTGGCCGCCTGCTGTGAAGTCTTTGCCTTTTCCGGTAATCCCTTTGCCAGATCATATGCCTATGCAGGAGTATGCCTGGTCATGGATACCCTGCTTCCTCTGGCGCAGCAATCCGACCATGGGGATCTTTTGTGTCAGAAAGCCGGAAAACACCGGCGGCTTCCCCTGGCAAAACTTACCCATGCCGCTGCTGTATCCGGATATATCCAATCCAATTTTCCGAATCTGAAAACCCGACAGGCAGGTGCTCACATCACGGCTTTACACCCTGCCCCGTCTGCCACTCTGTCTTCGGGCCTGTGCATGGCCCTTGCACTTGTGCATCTCCTTGAAAACAGCAAGGACACATGCCCCTGGCTGGGAAAACTGCTGCTGCCCCTCACTGATGCAGCACATTACGCCGGTGTTCCCGGACCCGGGCAGCCGGATGCAGCTGTCCGGGTTATCAGAGAATTGCTGCAGGCATTGTATGAAACCCTTCCCCAAGGTATGCCGGAAACCTTTGATGAAGCCGGCCTGACACCCCGGCAGATATCTGAAATTTCGAACCTGCTGACATATGCACATCCATAAGGAGGCCCATGGTAATACCTGATTATTATGAATTCGGCAGCAGGACCCACATCATGGCCGGCTATGATGCTCTGGAACAGATACCCGGTCTTCTTTCATCCATGGATGCCCAAAACCCCATGGTTATTACAGACCAGGGGGTGAGCCGGGCAGGGCTTGTGGATATTCTGCTTCAGGCCCTGGACAGCCGGATTACAATAAAAACCATCCAGGATGACGTGCCTGCGGATTCAGACCTGATTACCGTGCATACTTTGGCCGGCCAATACCGGAAATACGGCTGTAATGCCATCATAGCCCTGGGAGGCGGGTCAGTCATGGACACAGCCAAAGGGGTCAATATCCTGGTATCAGCATCTTCAGACAACCTGCTGGCATTCAGCGGTGCCAATGCATTAACACACGCACTCAACCCCCTGGTGGCTGTTCCCACCACTGCCGGCACCGGTTCGGAGGTTACCCGGGTGGCGGTGATATCAGATCCGGACAACCTGCGCAAACTGCTGTTCACATCGGGTTTTCTCATGCCGGATGCCGCTGTTCTTGATCCGAGGATGACCCTGACCCTGCCCGCCCCTGTCACAGCGGCAACCGCCATGGATGCCCTGTCCCATGCTGTGGAAGCCTGCCTGTGCCTGGGCAGAAACCCTTTGAGCACTGCCCATGCCCATGAGGCCATTGCACTGATATCGCAACACCTTTTGCCGGTGATCCTGCAGCCGGACCATAAACCGGGCCGCCTGGCCCTTGCCACAGGAGCTGCCCTGGCAGGCATGGCATTTTCCAATTCCATGGTGGGCATGGTCCATACCCTGGGCCATTCAGTGGGATCTGTATGCCATGCACCCCACGGCACCTGCATGGCTGTTCTGCTGCCCTATGGCATGGCATACAACCTTCACAAGACACAACCCCTGCTGGCTGATCTGCTCCTGCCCATGGCCGGAGCAGATGTATATGCCAGGACCCCACCAGCAGACAGGGCCCAAAAGGCCATTGACTGGGTAAACCGGATGAACCAGCGGTTGCACCAGGTCACTGCAGGCGCACATGCAGTCTGTCTCAGGGAGATGAAAAGCCAGGATGGCAAAAGCCTCGTTCCCGGGCACCTGCTGCCCAAGATTGCACACACCGCCCTGGGAGACGGCAGTATCTTTTACAACCCCGAAGACCTGGATTATGACGACTGCCTCATGGTACTGGAGGCTGCCTTTAACGGCGCTCCCCTGGACCTGTCCCGGGTGAAAAAAGGATAAAACTTGATGATCAAGTTTTTGTGTATGGTTTCTGGTAAAGAATTCTGACAAACAGGGGCAGGCTTGTGTTATTGGCGTTATCTACCACAGCCGTTGTGACCCCATGACGGCACAGACAATGCCATTAACGCAAGCCTGATAATCACAAAAATTGCATGGAGATGCATTATGAACATACCCCGGCGGAGCAAAGGATTCATGGGAAGCATCATGGTTGTGGACCTGTCTGCTCAAACCATTGAGACACAACCGGTTTCCCGGAAGGTGTACCGCACCTTTCTATCAGGCATGGGCCTGGCCGCCCATGTTCTGTATCACCGGATTCCCGAAGATGCCGATCCTCTGGGGCCTGACAACATGCTGGGATTTGTGTCCGGCCTGCTCACCGGCACCGGCTCCCTTTTCACCGGCCGTTGGATGGTCACCGGCAAATCCCCTTTGACCGGCGGGTGGGGCGAGGCAAACTGCGGCGGGCATTTTTCTCCTGCCATCAAGCGCTGCGGTGTGGACGGCATCTTTTTTTCCGGCATAAGCCCAAAACCGGTGTATCTGTATGTGGATGACACCGCAGCCGAACTGCGGGATGCCGCCGGCATCTGGGGAATGGATACTGTTGAAACCGAAACCTTTCTTGCCGCACAGCATCCCGGTGCCAGGGTGGCCTGTATCGGACCGGCAGGCGAACGCCTGTCCCTGATGGCCGGGGTGTCCACAGACCAGGGCCGTATGGCAGCCAGATCCGGCCTGGGGGCGGTCATGGGTGCCAAACGCCTGAAAGCGGTGGTCCTGGCAGGCAAAAAGCGCATCCCTGTCCACAACAAAGAAGTCATGAAACACATTTCCCGGATCTGCAACAAGTGGGTACAGTTTCAGCCGCCTTTTCTGCCGGGTTTTCTTACCGCGCCGGTGGGGGCATTGCTGCGGATCATGCCCTGGGCGTTCACCCAGGACGGGCTTTTGTATAAGATACTTCTCAAAAAATGGGGCACGGTGTCCATGAACCAGATATCCGTGGAAATGGGAGATGCTCCTGTCCAGAACTGGAAAGGCAGCAACCGCGACTGGGGATTTTTCAAAAGCCTGTCCACCAACCCGGATGTATTCACCAGCAAAGAAACCCGCAAATATCACTGCTATTCCTGTCCTCTGGGATGCGGGGGCATCTGCCGGACAAAAGGCCGACATCCCCGCACCCATAAGCCGGAATACGAGACCGTGCTTTCCTTTGGGGGATTTGTACTGAACCGGGATGTGGACACCATCTTTGATATCAACGAGACCCTGAACCGGGCCGGCATGGACACCATTTCCGCCGGCCATGTGGTGGCCTTTGCCATGGAATGCTTTGAAAAAAAGATCATCACCCTGCAGGATACCGCAGGCATGGCCCTGGAATGGGGCAATCCCGAAGCTTTATCCTGGCTGGTGGACCAAATCATCAACAGGCAGGGCATCGGCCACATCCTGGCGGACGGGGTTGCAAGGGCAGCCGTCCGCCTGGGCAAAGGAGCGCAAAGATTCGCCTTTCATGCCGGGGGCCAGGAACTGGCCATGCATGATGGCCGCAATGACCCGGGATTTGCTCTGCACTACAGTGTGGAGCCGGCACCGGGCCGTCACACCAACGGGGCATGGCTGTATTATGAGATGTACCAGCTGTGGAAAAAAATCACTGGTGCCCCCCGAATGCCCCTGTTGTATGCCAAGGCCCGCAAATATGAAACCGGATCGGACAAGGCAGCCATGGGCAGTGCCAATTCCCGGTTTCTGAATGTCCTGAACGGGGCCGGGGTCTGCCAGTTCGGTGCATTTCTGGGCATTCACCGGATCAGAATATTTGACTGGCTCAATGCCGCCACCGGCTGGCACATGACCCCGGATGACTACATGGCGGCCGGCACCCGGATCCAAACCCTGAAACAGGCATTCAACATCAAACACGGCATTGCGCCCAGAGATTGTGCCCTGAAAGGCCGGCCTGCAGGAGATCCGCCCATGACCCACGGTGCCAACAAGGACCGCAGCATTGACATAGACATCCTGATGGCGGATTACTGGGAGGCGTTCGGCTGGGACAAAAAAACCGGCAGACCCACTGATCGTCAGATTGCTGAAGTCACAGATGTTTCATGACCCGGGAGAAATATGATGGCCTTTTTCATTAGCAGCGACTGCACCGGATGCACGGCCTGCAAAAGCATCTGCCCCACCGGTGCCATATCCGGAGAAAAAAAACAGCAGCATGCGGTTTCCGATGCAGCCTGTATCGACTGCGGGGCCTGCGGCCACGTCTGCCCGGCAGGAGCTGTGACCAATCCCTTTGGCAGAACTGTTCCAAAAATACCAAAAAAACAATGGGTCCGGCCGTTTTTCAACCTGGATCTGTGCATGGCCTGCGGTATCTGTGTGGAGGCCTGTCCGGCCAATGCCCTGGACATTGCACTGCAAAAGGTCAAAGACCTGCATCCTTATCCTTTTCTGGTCCAAGAAGCCCACTGCATGGGATGCGGATTCTGTGCCCGGGCATGTCCCGTTGATGCGGTCACCCTGAAAGAAAGGAACGCATAAAAAAGACGTTTCAATTCAACCAGCGATATTGTATAAACGTTTTTTTTTAAAATGGTTACATGTACAGTGAGTACCATGGAAATAAACGGGAACCTTGCATATGGTATATTCTCCCTGTTGTCGGGGGTAATCAGCATAGGTATTGCTGTTTATCTGGCCCCTTTCTGGCGCAGATTCAGCGCCCGGCAGCTCATGCTGCTGACAGCAGCCAGTGCCGTGTGGAGCACGGGCTATGCCATGGAGCTGTTAAGCGCTGATTTTTCGGTCAAACTGTTCTGGATCAATCTGGAATATGTGGGAAGTGCCTGGATGGGCCTGCTGGTGTTCAGGTTCGTTGTTTCCATTTCCGGCAGAACCAGAGGGCTGACCCCCCTCACCACCCTGCTTCTCTGCTTGATTCCGGCAGCAACCCTTGTACTGGTGTTTACCAATGATATACACGGTCTGATGTGGCAGCAGGCCTGGATAAAAAATATTTCAGGCATGGAGGCGCTTTTCTTTCACAGGGGAACCTGGTTCTGGATTTTTCTTGTTTTTTCCTATACCCTTCTTTTCTGGTCCACCTTGATTCTGATACATGCTGTTTTTGTTTCTGTGCGGCACCATTTCCGCAGACAATTGCAAATCATTCTGCTTGGTATCATGATTCCCTGGATCTGCAATGTTGTGTATATTTTTGGGTTCCCGCTTCTGCAGGGGATTGATCTGACTCCCTTTTCCTTTATGGTCACAGGACTTTTCTTTGTGTGGGCACTGATACGTTACCAGCTGCTGCACCTTATTCCCCTGGCCCGGGAAGCTGTCATGGACAGCATGGCAGATCCGGTGGTGGTGCTGGACATGGCAGACCGGGTGGTGGAAGTCAACCAGGCCTGCTCCAGAATGTTTGAAATCACCCATTTTATGCCGGGCATGCATAATGCCGAAGAACTGTTTCCCGATGTTTTCAGCCTTGTGGACCAGCACCGTGCCAAGGCCCCTGCCTCCTTTGAAGCCGCTTTTTCGGCAAAAGGAAATCTCTGTCACTGGCATATTTCCATTTCTGCGCTTACCGGCACAAACCAGGCCCAGAAAGGCTGGCTGATTGTTTTCCGTGACATCACAGAACAAAAACAGACCGAAACAGCCCTGCGCCAGACACGGGACTATGTCAAAAGCATCATCAATTCCATGCCCTCCATCCTTATCGGTGTAAATGACACGGGTGTGGTAACCCAATGGAACCTGGAGGCTGAAAAAATGACCGGCATTCCTGCAAATCAGGCCAGGAACCGTTTTTTTTCCACAGTCTTCCCCCATGGGGCTGACATTGTTCCCTCCATTTTAACTGCTGTTGATACCCGACAGGTCCAGAAAAAAGAAAAAACCACCCTGGTACTGAATAACCGGACCTGTATCACGGATATAACCATTTATCCCATCTTATCAGACAGCCTGCCAGGGGCGGTACTCCGGGTTGATGACATCAGTGAGCGGGCCAAAATGGAAGAAATGATGGTTCATTCGGAAAAAATGATTTCCGTGGGGGGATTGGCTGCAGGCATGGCCCATGAAATCAACAACCCCCTTGCCGGCATGCTCCAGATAATCCAGGTGATCCAGAACCGGCTGTCCAGACCCTTGCCTGCCAACCTTGAAGCCGCGGCCCGGCATGAGCTTGATCTGGATAAGGTTTCAGCCTATATGACAGACCGGCAGATTTTCCATCTTATGGAACAGGCCATTGCCGTGGGAAAGCGGGCAGCAGCCATTGTACAGAACATGCTGTCTTTCAGCCGCAAAAGTGACAGCCTCCGGTCCAGCCATTTTCTTTCGGAAACCATGGATGCCACCCTGGAGCTTGTAAAAAATGATTTCAACCTGAAAAAACAGTATGATATTCTGGCGGTTGACATTGTTACCAGAAAAGATGCAGACCTGCCGCCGGTACCCTGTGAAAAGACCAAAATTCAGCAGGTGTTTTTCAATATCCTGAAAAACGGGGTGGAGGCCATGTCCGAGGCCGGGACTCCTGAACCCAGATTTGAAATACGCTACTTTCTGGAAAACAACATGGCCGGGGTGGAGATCCGGGACAACGGTCCGGGTATCCCTGAAGATATCAGAAAACGGAT
>JAABUB010000109.1 GCA_011389575.1 Desulfotignum sp.
GTTGTGCCGCTTGAGCAAATTGCAACTGAGATTTTACAGCGGGTCGGGGTATGAAGATAACCATACAAGCGCTTATGGAGCTGGCCGTTATCGTCCACAGGCACAGTGGCATCGTTCTGAAGAAAAACAAGGCCTACCTTATAGAAAACAGACTGCAACCCCTTTTGGAAGAATATTGCCTGTCTTCTTTTGAAGACCTGATTGCCAGGGCAAAGACCTCATCACAATTGACCAGTCGTATAGTGGATCTCATGACCACAAACGAAACCTCTTTTTTTCGGGACAAAAGGCCCTTTGCCCTTTTAAAGGAAAAATTACTGCCGGACTGGCAGGTCAACCAGCAACAAAAGCCCGGCCATTTGAATATCTGGAGTTGTGCCTGCGCAACCGGCCAGGAAGTGTATTCCATTGCCATAACCCTTATGGAGTATTTCAAAGAAAACATTTCCAGCCATACTATCAAAATCAAAGCCTCTGACATCTCGGATTCAGCCATTGTAAAAGCCAGCCGCGGCCTGTATTCCAATTATGAAGTCAGCCGGGGGTTGAACCCTGCGCAGTTGAAGAATTATTTTACCCGGGAAGAACCACATTGGAAAATAAAAGATGAACTCAGGAGTATGGCGTATTTTGAAAAAATGAACCTGCTGCAGCATGAAATCGAATATGGAAAATTTGATATCATTTTCTGCCGGAATGTGGCCATATATTTCAGTAAAACAGACCGCCAGAGACTGTTTCACAGCCTGTCAGCATGCTTGAAGGACAACGGCGTTCTGATCATCGGCGCCACGGAAACGCTGTTCGATATCAATGAACAATTACAACGGGTGGATTGTGGCGGCACGGCATATTATTGTCACAAATAGCAATACTGCCACAGGTCATAACCTTACTTTGCCACGGTTCTCATTCAACCAGGAAATAGACTTGAATGTTGCGTTTAGCTGCTGCCGTGCTTGTCTACGTGAATTGGTCTGTGATAAAATAGGCTCTTGAATTCCGGTTTTTGATGAATGGTATTGATTTTGTTTCTGCTCAATCCCAGCCCGGCCCCCAAAAACGGTTGAAAAAAATAGCACATAAAATTTACGCCATCAATTTTGCCGGCAGATCAGTTTATTCCCGGATGCCCGCCCCATCCCCTTACCAATCTGCACGGGTTATTGGCATTTTTTAAAGCATAAGATCCTATTCCAGAACCCTGAGCTTATGTTGAAACAATTCTTCAATAGCTGGATTCTGGTGAACCGCCTGCATAATAATGTTGTAGGTTTCATAATTCAAACCGGCATTTTCAGCTGCCTGGACCATTTGTTTGTTTGCCTCTATCTGCAATTTCTGGTTTTCTTTTACATCGTCAGGCTGTTGAACAGACTGCTGCAGATTTTTGTTGATTTCAGTAATCTGCAAATATGCAGCTGCTGCTTTTTCCAGTTCTGCTTCACTGATAGGCGGCATTGGCTGGGCAACCCCCTCGGGCTGTTCCGGCTGCTCAGATGGAGCCACCGGCAGGGTGGTTGTTGTCTGGTCAGGGTCTTCCCCGGGATCGCTGCAACCGTGGATACTCCCTGTCAACATGGCAATGCATGCCATAACAATGGAAAACCGCAATAAAGTTTTCATGGAAATGCGCCCTCCTGTTGTTTTTACACCAATCCTGTGGCTTATTGTATCTTCTGGAGTTCATCTATGAATTTTGTGCGCAGCTCCTCATCCGATCGTACCTGGGCCATAATGCTGCTGTAGGTTTCAACATCAAGATCAGTTACTTCAATGGCTTTGATCATTTTCTGATTGGCTTGATCCTGAAGCTCTTTGCGTGCTGCCTCATCTTCGGTTCCCTGTACGGATTGCTGGAATTCTTTATGAATACCCTGGATTTTTGCATAGGCCTGGACGGCATTTACAAAATCTGCATGATCGACCTGCTGTAATGGTTCTGCCTGTGTCGGCTGGTTATCCTGGGCGAATCCAGGCACGGTTGTCAATGCAAGCATGCAGAGGGCAGCAAAAATAATCATCAGGTAATGGGATCTAAAATACGTCATTTTTTTCTCCTTTGGTAAAAAGTATTGTAATATTTGTGCGTTGTGCACCTGTCAATCACCTGTCGCAGAATACGTGCCGGAAGGCAAAAAAAAACGATGGTATTTTTTATATGCTTGAAATAATAACAATTTTTTATATTTTGTGGCGGTACATTTTCATGAAATCAGGTATTGCGCATTGTATCAAAATGGCACATGTGCTAAATTTGCAAAAATTCGGGGAGGGGAGATTATGAAACCGATGTTTATATTTCCATTGTCTATTCGTTTCAGGACTGCTTTGCTGGTCTATGTTATGCTGCCCATGGTTTTTACTGTGGGCGTTTTTGCTTATTTTGCGCTGAATTCCATAGAAAACCAGGTGGAAAAACAGATGCAAAAAGACCTGGAGCTTGTGGCACGGGCAGTGCAGCTGCCTTTGAGCTATGCTTTGGAAAAAAACCGTATGGGCAGTCTGCAGCAGTCTCTGGAATCGGTTTTTGCCATTGGACGGGTGTACAGTGCCTATGTGTATGACCACAATGGCAAAAAGATTCTGAATCTGGGACATGAAGAGCCTGAATCCCAGCCTAAGCGCTTAAGTGAACTGGCGGCAGATGGCCGGAAAATGGGGGAATATGAACAGATTGCCGGCCGGCAGGTGTACTCCTATTTTTTGCCTTTGACCGATACCGGCGGACAGATCAATGGACTGTTGCAGCTCACCCGCAAGCAAAGCGAATTTATTGAAAGTTTTCATATCCTGCGGCGCAATGCGGTACTGGTGCTTTCTCTTTTGCTGGTGCTGCTTTCTGGTGTGGTGTTGTACGGACATCACCAGGCCATTGGGGGGCATCTGGGCCGGCTTACCGCGAGCATGACAAGGGTTGCCGCAGGAGACCGCAAACACCGGTTTGCACACAGCGGTCCCCGGGAAATTGTGGCTCTGGGAAAAACCTTTAACAACATGCTCAACAGTATCGATGATGCCCAGAAAACCATCCTGGAGCAGCGCAGAAAACAAGATGAACTTGAAAAACAGCTGCGCCAGAATGAGAAACTGGCAGCCCTGGGCAGATTTGCCGCAGGAGCCGCCCATGAGCTCGGGACTCCCTTGAGCACCATCGGCGGCAGGGCACAACGTGTTTTGCGCACCAAAGACCTGCCTGATGATGTTACCCGGGTGCTGACAACCATTCGCAGTGAAACAGCCCGCATGGAAAGTATTATCAAACAGCTGCTTGATTTCTGCCGTCCCGTTACACCCCGAAAAAGCAATATTGATGTGACAGACCTGACACAATCCGCACTTTCGGTTATTCAACAGGAGGCACAAAAAAATCGGACAGAAACAAAATATGTACCAGCAAACGATACCGCCACAATCCAGGTGGATGTGATGCGTGTTCAGCAGGCACTGGGCAATCTGTTGAGAAATGCAGTACAAAGTACACCCGGCGGTGTTGTCTGTGTGAGCTGGTACCGTGAATCAGAAGGTGTTTTGTTTTGTGTGGAAGATGATGGCCCCGGAATCTGCAAAAAAGATAAGAGTAGAATCTTTGAGCCCTTTTACACCACCAAACCCGTGGGAAAGGGAACAGGCCTTGGTCTGTCCGTGGTGCATGCTGTGGCTGAAGAACACAATGGATATGTACGGGTGACAGACAGCGAGATGGGCGGGGCAAGTTTTCAATTGTTGATATCATGCTGATCCAGGCACTATCAAAAAAATTCTGCCGGCAGAATCAGGCAATGAAAAGGGGAGAAATGGTCACAAAAAAAAACCATGGAACATATGTGTGGGTAATAGAAGATGACAAAGCCCTTGGCAGTCTGCTGTGTGAGGAAATACAGGATGCCGGCCTGGACCCTTTGTGGATGGCCACAGCGGAAGACGCACTTACTGCTCTGGCGAAAAAACAGCCGGATCTGATTGTGTGTGATTTAAAGCTGCCCGGGATGGATGGTCTAAGATTTTTGAAAACCATTCAGGAAAAATTTCCTGACACAGGCCCCGGGTTTCTTATCATTACGGCATTCGGAACTATTTCCCGGGCTGTGGAGGCCCTGAAAGCCGGGGCAGACGATTTTCTGGCCAAACCCCTGGACCTGGAGCACTTCATGCTGGCGGTGAAGCGGATACTGGAAAGAAAATATCTGGCAAAAACCGTTATGCAGATGCGCGGTTTTCTGGCCATGGAAAGTTTTCACGGCATGTATGGACAAAGCAGGCCCATGCGACTGCTTTTTGAGCAGATCCGACAGGTGGCAAAGGCCAGGGGGCCGGTGCTGATACTGGGGGAAAGCGGTACCGGCAAAGAATTGGTGGCCCATGCAGTGCACAGGGAAAGTGCCCGGGCAGACGGTCCTTTTCTGCCGGTAAATTGTGCCGGTATTCCGGAAAACCTGATGGAAAGTGAGTTTTTCGGCCATGCACAGGGCGCGTTCACCGGTGCTGGCAAAGGCCGTCAGGGCCTGTTTGTGGAAGCCGGGGGAGGATCGCTGCTTTTGGATGAAATATCGGAAATGCCGCTTTTTTTACAGGCAAAGCTTTTGCGGGTCCTCCAGGATGGAAAACTTCGGCGTGTGGGAGAGAATAAAGAATACCAGGTGGATGTGCGCATACTGGCAGCCACCCACAAAGATATTGAAGAAGCGGTCCAACAGAAAAATTTCAGAGAAGACCTGTTTTTCCGTCTGGAAACCTTCACCCTCAGGGTACCGCCGTTGCGAGACCGGGAACAGGATATTGAAATGCTTGCCACCCGCTTTTTGCGGCAGTTTGCCCTGGGACTTGATAAATCCATCAAAGGGTTTTCTTCCCATGCCCTGGATCTGATTCTTCAGTATCCGTTCCCGGGAAATGTCCGGGAACTGCGCAATGCCATTGAAAGGGCTGTGGCCTTTGCCCCGGGTACAAAAATCCAGGCGGCACATCTGCCGGCACGGATGCGCAATCATGGAAAAAAACCGGATCTGTCTTTGCCGGACAACACCTTTTTTCCGGAAAAAGAACACCGGGTTATGCCCCTGGCGCTAATGGAAAAGCGCTATATTCAGCATGTACTGGCCCAGGAAAAAGGAAATAAAAGACGGGCCGCAGCCCTTCTGGGGATAGGCAGAAGAACCCTTTACCGCAAGCTCGGTTCAGATCCGGATGAGGAAAAATAAAATACAATGCGGTAAATATTGTGTGCCATGTATCTGAAAATATTGTTTCCTGTTTGCGGATATGCTGCCGTCTTTCGATCGTTACTGGAAAAACATGATTGCATTTGCATGTGGCTTTGAAATTCAAGGCTTTATCCATTTTCAAGGATTTTGAAATATCCTTCTTCAATCGGATCAAAACAGAATCAGCTGGCATCAACGATTAATAATCTTTCAAGTTCACAGATAAAAATTTACGCTTCAGAATCCACTATCCGGGACATTGATCTTGCTGAAGAATCCATGAATATGTCACGGCTGGAAACACTCACAAAAGCAGGGAGCTTCGCTTCTGCTCAAGCAAACGCCTCACAGAAAAACGTAATGGAACTGTTGGGTTTATAGTTGCGGTGCCTGTTTTTTTCACCACCAGGCAAATACCCGTCACACAAGAGGCAACAGGCATGATAAAACCTAAAGAGGCTTAAACAGTCCGTCTCCTGTCATCTCAATCTTCTGATTTTTTTTCAGCTGATAAACATAGTTTGAGATTTGCTTTGTAGTGAAGCCGGTTTCTTTCTGCAACGCTTTTCTTGATATGCCGTCTTTATTTTTTTTGATAACCATTAAAACAGTGCCTCTTAATGTTTTTTTGGTTCTTGGTTTTCTTTTAACGGCCGACTTAGCTTGTTTTTGTTCTGGCTCAAGGACATTTTCGGTTGATGCAGATTTATCAGATTTTTCAAGATTTGCTTGCAGGCTTTTAATCCCTTCTGATAACTCAGTAACAGTGGCCTTGATAGCTGTTGTCAATTCCTTGTCAAATTCAATGGTAATATCGAGTTTCATTTTTTCCCCTTTTATCTGCTTGAGTGAAAATTCAGAATTCCAGCTTATTAACAACAATATCCTAATAAATCAAGCAGGTAAAATTTTCTTAACAGGTTCTGCAAATTAGCATCAATGTCCGGGCAAACCAGTTATCAGTATAAAAAAACCGGCCAAGATAATTGACGCGGACCGGACAAGATAATTGTCGCACAATAGCCGCCGTAAATAACGTATTTCCGGGTGGCGCCCACATCATCGCAGATAGCGCTGTAATGCCTGCCCAGTTTGGGAGCGCTGCCATATTTTATTTCTACCGCCCAGATTTCTGATGACGGCATCCGGATGACCATGTAAATTTCCGCTTCAAGATAGGTGCGAATCAAATCCATCGAAAAATCATACCTTGTAATATAGGATATTTGTTCCGAAATAACAAGGTATATACTGCAAACAGATTATATTTGCTCTTTCTTGAACTGGAAGAGTTGCTCAAAAAATAAAGGCACAGATGCCAGGTTGCTGAAACGGCGGGGTGCCCGGGTAATTTTCCGGGACATATCCTTCTTTGCCACGGTTCTCATTCAACGCAGATATCAGCCCAGTATGGCAGAGACGCGTTCGATAAGCTGCTCCGACTCAACCGGTTTCACCAGATATCCTGATACTTTTAACTGTTTTGCTTTGATAATTTCATCTTTTCTGGAGCTTGAAGAAAGAATAATAAATTTTGAACCTGCATCAAATTCTCTGATTTTTTCAATGGCTTCAAAACCACCCATTTCAGGCATATTAATATCCATAAGCGTTAAATCAGGATGAAATGTTCGATAAACTCTTGCACCCACTGCACCATTTTCCGCCTCTTTTATCACGACGCCTTCTGCAATAAGCATTTGGGAGATAATATTTCTCATGACTCTGGAGTCATCAACAAGCAGTATTTTTTTGTCCTTGATTTTGCTTTCCGATTTTTCATCGAAATATACCCTTAAAATGATCTGTTCCGTTGACTTTTCTGCTTCTGCTTCCGCTACATCAAGGCTGATGATATATCCCTTCAAAGATTTTAAAGGGTTGATTTTGTGGCTTTTTTTGTAGACAGGTGTGCCGAATTTCACTTTCAAGCCAATGCTGTCCCAGTCTGATATGGTTCGTCCCACCACTACATTTAAAAATTCATTCAGCAGATCGGTGGAATCATCACCGATTTCTGTAAGCTTTCCCATTCCAAGTCTTTCCGCAATAGCAGAAGCAAGTTTCAAGGCATCCTGAACACTGTTAAATGTCAGGACAAATTCCCCTTCAACTTTATTGTCATAATCAGTATAGGATATAATATGCGCAAATTGCAGATTATTTTTTTCCTTGAGAACTTGTCTTTTTTCTGCACCTGTAACCTTCAGGCGGGTCATTTGCTCTATGCTTGATTTATAGGCATCTATTAAAATATTTATATGTTCATTGAACTGGGTCATAAAGTCTCCAGATATCTGTCAAAATAAACATTTTTACATAAAATATTTTTTTTAATCAAGTGTTAATTCCGGCTTTTGCAGTATTCCGGGTTAATTCTGTGCTACTGCTCAGCCGCTGGTTAAATCAATATCCGGATAATATTTGTGTGCACATTCTTCGCAGATGCTGTGGCTGAACTCCGCTTCTGAATTTTTCTGGATATAGGCTTCCATCTGTTTCCAGTACCCTTTGTCATCCCGGATCTTTTTGCAGTGCATGCAGATGGGAAGCAGGCCTTTCAGGGTTTTGATCTTTGAAAGGGCGGTTTCCAGTTCCATGGTCCGTTCTTTGACCCGTGTTTCCAGTTCATCATGGGATTGTTTTATTTCAGCCCGGTGCTGCTGGATCGCCCGGGACATTGTTTCCATATTGCGGGCAAGATCACCCATTTCATCATTGGATCTGACATCGATCTGCCTGACATGCCTGCCTGCTGCAATGGCAGAAGCGCTGTTGCTTATTCTTCTGACAGGTGTTGCGAAAAATTTGTTGAATACAATCAAGATCATGGCGATGGATAAAATTGCACACATTCCTGCAATGCCGATGGTGGCATTTCGAATTTGTCTTTTTGCACCGCTCACCACCTTATCCTCCATGGCAAAAAATATCACCCAGTCCCATGGGGAGAACTGTCGGGCCACATATACTGTTTCTATGCCAGCTTCCTCTGCCCTGCCTGTGTATTCCGGTGCAGCATCATCAGCAGAGGCAGAACGTATTTTTTTTGCAGCAGGACCCCAAACCGCGGTCATCACATCTGTATGTTTTTTGGTGGAACAAAAAACCAGGTTCCCGCTGCCGTCCATGATAAAAAGATGGGAGTTATCCGGCAGTGTCAGATTTTCAGCTGTTCTGACGGCATGTCTTTTGTATTCAGAAACAAAGGAACCAATGGTATCCAGTCCGTTTTTCACCAGGAGCTGATGGTTCTTTTCAATATCCGGCATATAGGAATCTATGACGGTATTCATGTATAAAAATGTGGATTTGTGGATACTTTCCCCTGCTTTTTTGATGGACCAAGCACCAAGTAAAAAAAGGCTTGATAATACCAAAGGGATGATGCTGTATGCGATCTTGGATTGCAGTTTCATTTATTTTTTCCTGCTGGTTTCTGACAGCTGCGGGCTTTCATCATTTGTTGTGATGAAAGTGCTAAGTTTTAACCTAATACATGACTGTTTATATTTTCATCATTTGTTGTGGTCGGGCAGCCGTTATTACTGGTAAATGTAATCCCCGGCAAGTTCCAGTATATCCGGTGGCACAACAATATGCAAACGCAGCGCTGTGGTAATGTTGATGCCCAGTGTGAATGTTGCCGGAGCAGTAACGGGAATGGTGCCTGGATCAGCCCCTTTTAAAATACCGTCCACCAGCTTTGCCGCCTCCCGGCCCCCGGCTGAAAGGTCCGGTGTGATATGCATGAGGGCCCCCGTTTTAACGCTTTCCATGGTTTGTCCCATGGCCACCGGAATCGTTGACTGTTCCATCAGCAGCCGGGTGAATGCATCCAGTTCCCCCAGGGGGCCCTGGGGTTCCCACCAGAAGTCTACTGTGTCCGACAGGGTGTGAATGCCGTCCAATGCTTTTGCCAGCATCTGTGGAACCCCTTCGGGCACTTTTTCATAGGGAATCTCATATGTGTCAAACACCATGTCATTTCGGTTTTTCTCAATGGCTGTCAATGCACGCATATCTCCTTTCGCAGACGGATATGTGGAATGGATAAACCCGAACCGCACCGGTCTTTTTTCAGGGATGGTCTGGCCCGCCAGGCGCATGGCCAGGTTGATTCTCACTTCTGCAGGGACAGTGAAAATCCGTCCGGCAACGTTTGTGCCGGTTGGTTCCCCGATTTTTTCAACCAGGCCGGCTCCCACAGGATCGGAAACCTGGAAAAAGAAAACCGGCACATCCGTATCTTTCAGCACATTCACCGCTGCCTGGGAGGCCAGGGTGGCTATGGTGGCAACCACATCAGGTCTGCCGGTTTTCAACACCTTTTGCAGTTGATCTTCAGCAAATTCACGGGCACCATTTGCCCGGATGATGGTCAAAGCCATATTTTCCCCATCCCTGTATCCCAGTTCTGTGAGCTGGGATACAAAAGCTGCCAAATGTGCCTCGCAGGCCGGTACCGGCATGGTGACAATGACAACCACATTTTTGAACGGTTTGGCTGCGACTGAAAAAGACAGGGCAAAAAAGATAACACCCGCAAGAACTGCCGTAAAAATTTTCCGGTTATTATTCATGTATCACCGCTTTATGTTTTATATGAATGTATTCAGTCTCATCCAGCCTTACCGCACCCGTCATGGGCTAATCAATGACGTCAGCATGGTTTTTCAGCATAATCTGCCCGATTGTTACTGTCAAACGAAAATAGCAGATGCCCGCTCCTCAGTTCCTGTCAAAAAACAAGAACATGAGGAGGGGGCATCAGGTCAGCGGGTTTCCCTTGTCATGGGTGTTTCCTGCTGGTCTATATTAAAAGTTTTTAAAGTCATCGTCATCATCATCAAAGGGAATGACCTGGTCCGGCCGCACTTCCCCTGTTTTCCCGGCCAGCATTTTTTTGCTGCCTGTGGCCTGCTTTGGATGATGTGATCCAATGGTTTTGGTGGATTTTGTTCGGGTAGCAGCATGTCCTTGGTCTCTTTTGCCTGTCACCAGCATGACCAGATCATCCACATATTCTT
>JAABUB010000110.1 GCA_011389575.1 Desulfotignum sp.
GAGCAGTGCGGTAACCACCGCCCGTTTCAGATTTTTTCCATAGTAGTCTGTGGCAGCATGGCTCACCCGTTCTGATACCAGGGGTTCAAAATTAAACACCTTGATGATCCGGATGCCGAAAAAGCTTTCCCGGATCATTTCGGTCAGCTGTGAAAAAGATTCCTGGGCCGTGGTGTGAAAGTCATGCATTTTTTTGCCCAGGTGCCGGGTGAAAAAGATCAGGGCCGGCATGGGAATCATGGCCATGGCCGTCAGTTTCGGGTGGGTCCAGATCATGATGGCCAGGATAGCGCCTCCCAGCAGTACCGTGTCCACCAGCACAATGATCCCGAACCCGAAAGCCATGCGCACATGGTTGATGTCCGAGGTGGCATGGGCCATGATGTCACCGGTTTTCGCCCGGTCATAAAATGTGGGGTCCAGTGCCAGGGCATGTTCAAACAATTGGTTCCTGATCCCTTTTTCCAGGTTTCTGGCACTGCCCATGAGCAGCATGCGCCAGACATAGCGCAGCACGGTCATGATCACGCCCAGACCCAGAATGAACACGCACTGGCGCAGCAGCATGGTTTGGTCCAGGTTGTCTGATGCCAGAACATCCACGGCGGATTTGACAATCTGGGGAACAATGAGCTGGGCACCGTCCACGATGATCATGCAGACCATGCCCAGCAGAATCTGGACCTTGAACTGCCGGAAATATGGAAGGATCAGTTTCAATTATTTTCTCTGCTGCGTCCCGGCCGCAACATCTGGCTGGATCTGAAAATCATGGCAAAATCATAGGCTATTTCCCAAAGGTTTTCAATAGCAGGCGTGGGGATTTGCCATGATCCGCCATGGCTGTCTCCGGATATTCCTGAAAAAAATCCGGAGACAGCCTGAAAAAATTGAAGCCCGTATTCTTACGTATTCAGGCGGATACCCTCGAAAAGGGTATCCGCCTGGGTTATGATTTCGGGTTAGAGGCAGCGCATAAAGGCGGTAAGCGCCTCTTTTTCTTCTTTGTTGAGTTTGAGTTCGGTGACTATATTGAAGAATTCGACCGTGTCTTCAAGGGTGAGGAGCCGGCCGTCGTGCATATAAGGCGGTGAATCCTTTATGCCCCTAAGGGTGAAGGTTTTAATGGGGCCAACCCCGGTGATCCATTTTTTGTTGCTCATATGGGGTTTATAAAACCGTTCCACCTGAAGGTTGTGCATTTTGTCATCAAGATAGAAGGGGGCTGGATGGCATTCGGCACAGCGGGCTTTTCCGAAAAATATTTCTTCTCCCTTACGTTCCATCTCGGTTGCCTTTTCCGGATCGAGACGACCGAAAACCGTGAGTTTCGGTGTCGGGGGAAAATCCAGAATGTTCTGCATCTGCGCCATCATGGATACCTGACTGCTGCGATTCGGCAGATGGACCCCCTTTTTGGCGGCAGTTACATGATCTCCGTCAAAATATGCGGTCCGCTGTTCAAATTCGGTGAAGTCTTCAATCGAACGCAGCGATCGCTTCGATCCGTGGATCTGCTGATTGGAAACTCCCCTGAGGCTGACGGTATCCAGCCGGAGCCGGGCTATATGTGGCCTTGTGTCCGGGTTGAGGTGAAAGGCCGCATTGGTGTGGCCGTTGGCATGACAGTCAAAGCACGAAATTCCCAGGCTTGCTTTTTCTACCTTGCGGTCCTCGGTCTGGTTGAACTGCTGTTGTGGAAACGGGGTGAGCAGAAGTCTGAGTCCTTCCATCTGCACCGGGGTGAGTATCCCGTGCATTATCTCGTAATAATTTCTGATGGACAGCAGCTTGCCCTGTGAGACATCGCCCAGGTCCGGCCTGGTGGTAAGAAATATCGGCGGTGGAAATTCAGGCAGCAGATGATTGGGCAGGTCGAACGTAACATCGAATCGTTCGAGGTTGCGCTGTTCCAGATTGTTGATCTCCTTAATCTGATCCGGTGGGATTACCTGTCCGCCGGTCTCGTGCTTGACATGGGGAAGCGGAAGAAATCCTTCCGGAAAAACGTCTTGTGCACGTATCTGTTCCGGCGACATTTCTGAAAGTTTTTTCCAGGTCATGCCGTCGGGAAGCTTTACGCGCACGCCTTTCTGAACAGGTTTTCTTTCTGCCGACATCATTACATCAGAAGGGTTGTCGCTCAGATCATACCGGCGTTCAAGCAAGGTTTTCTGTCGCTCCATGATCTCGGGCTTCATTTTCTTGTCTTTTTCCATGGTGGCTTGGAAACTTTTGTCCATCATCACAGGAAGATAGGTGGCGTGAATCGGATCGACATCCTTGGGGATGCCCATTTTTTCATTACTCTCATAATTTGCCAGTATAATGTTTGCTGCTAAAAGCATGGCAGCGACCAGAAGCACTGTCATGAACATTATTTTTCGGTGTTTCATCATAAACCTCCTTTGCGTTTTTTGTTCTTTTTGGGGCATGCAATTTTTACATCAGCGCATGCAGTCAAGATAACAATATCCGATTTATGGTGAAATACAGTATTCCCCCCATTTTCAGCTTATAAATGCTGTAGAAAAGACGGTTGAGGGGTGTGCCGAAAGTCTCAGGAAAGATCAGGACTAAGGCCGATAGGAGATTCCAATAAGCGTTTTCATGTCCTGCATGAAGGGATTTTCCCCGGGAAAAGCTTCCCGGATCTGGATATGGGCAGTGGTCATGCTGGAGATGGACATCAATTCAAAAGGCTTGTTCCCTTCATGGAAAATATGGTTACCCCATTTTTCTTTATGGATCCAGTCCGAAAGCTGCTTTTGATAAAAGGAAACGACCTGGTCCACCGGTTCAACCGTTCCCATGACAATCATGTGATTGGGTATCACCTTTTCCCCATTTACCACACCAGGGGAAGGCTGCTGGGTTTGAAGAATAAGGGCATCCGGATACGAGGGGAAATTCACCGCTTCTTTTGAGGGTACCTTTGAATTCTTGACCATCATTGCATCAAGGGCATTGGGGTGGGTGGGTTTGAGCATCTTTTCAGGGACATCCACTTTGGTGCCGAAAGGTTCAGCCAGGACCAACGTCGTTCCGGCAGCAAGACAGACCAGTAATGCAAGTATAAATGTTTTCATGGTCACCCTCTCTATTTGGTTTATCGGTTCGCCGTAAACACAGTTGAAAAAGATTTTTGTTTGTGCCGGGCAGGTATCTGAAACCCTGCAGTGGCAATTTTTTTCCATGGAGAAGATATATAGTACCGGAACTGGATTTTTGTCAATCAAAAGACAAACAATTGGGGGTAAAAACATTATCCGCTTGATCAGCAGTTCAAGATTTTTGGATATTTTTGTGTTTAAGAATCATGGCGGCAACCCATCAGGTTGCAGGCAATTTTTGCGACCTTCCTCGAAGCGCCCCGTTTTCCCAGGCGTTCCCGTACAACAGCCAATTCCCGGCACACCTGTTGGTATTTATCCGGATTGGAAATTATTTCCCAGGCAGATTCACAGACAGCTTGAGCAGTGACTTGGTGCTGCACCAGTTCTGGGGCAATACGTTTTTGGGCGATCAGATTGACCAGACCGATATGTTCAACCTGGATCAGGGCCCGGCCTATCCGGTAGCTTAAGGGAGAAACCACATATGTAACAATCATGGGAGTACCGCAGATAGCGGCTTCCAATGTCACTGTGCCCGAGGCCACGATTGCCAGATGGCATTTGGAGAACAGCTCGCCGACCGGTTTACTGCTGATTTCAACATGTGAAAGTGGATATTTTTCCAGGATGGAAGGAATCAATGATCTGTTGATGGAAGGGGCTGAGGAGATCACAAAGCAGACCTTACCCAGTCGATTCTCCATAAGCTGAGCAGCTGCAAGCATTACGGGAAGAAGGCTGCTGACTTCTCCGGCCCGGGAACCCGGTAAAAGCCCGATCACCGGAGACTGGATGTCGGGAAGAGAGGGCGCGGGCAGCGGAATCCTGCCAGTCTCTGAATCCATCAGCGGGTGCCCGACAAAAGATACCGGCACATTGTGCTGCCGGTAAAAGGCTTCTTCAAATGGGAGGATTACAGCCATATGGTCCACTCTCTTTCGTATCTTTCTGACCCGGCCGGACCGCCATGCCCATAATTGCGGGCTTATATAATAAAGCACGGGAATGCCCAGTTTTTTGGCTCTGGCAGCCAGATGAAGGTTGAATTCCGGATAATCGATCAAAATGAGCAGATCCGGCCGCAGATCAGAGAGCAGGTTTTTGAGCCGGGCCATGGCCCTGAAAACCCGGGGAACCTTGGCAAGCACTTCCGTTATACCGACAACAGCCAGCTGGTCGGCATCGATAAGGATATCCGCGCCAGCCGCCTGCATGGATCTTCCGCCCATTCCGCAAATATACAACGACCCATGCTGTTCTTGCAGGGCATAAACCAGATGGGATCCGTGCAGGTCCCCTGATGCCTCACCCGCCACCATGACGATTGATTTGAGTTTCATAAACAAGTCCTGTGGCTATCTTGCCAGCTGTTCACTGGTCTGCTGAATCTGTTCCATTACATTGAGTGCGATCTCCAAAGCATCTCTCCCCATCCGGCCCGTGACTTGTGGTTCCTTTCCGGAACCGACAGCATCGACAAACGAAAAAATTTCATCTTCCAGTGCGTCTGCATGTGAAAAGCTCTGCTTATCAACGGTCATGCCGGGAATGATGCCTTTATCTCTGGATCCATCCTGACGGACTATCGTAATATCCCGATCGGCAAAATTTACCGAGATATAGGCATCGTTTTGAAAAAGTCTTATTTTGCGCTCGTTTTTCATTGAAATGCGGCTGGCTGTCACATTGGCAATGCACCCGCTGTCAAACTCCAGACGGGCGTTGGCGATATCCGCGGTGTCGGTGATCACCGGAATACCCGCTGCATGAATACTCTTGATGCCGGACCGCACAAAATTCAAGATGAGATCAATGTCGTGAATCATCAAATCGAGCACGACACTGACATCCAGGCCCCGCCCCTTGAACATGCCCAGACGATGCGACTCAATAAAAAGCGGCTTATGAATGATTCCCTTCAGGGCGCCCACCACTGGATTGAACCGTTCCAGTTGTCCGACCTGAATGATGCATTTGTTTTTTTCAGCCAGTCTGATTAAGTCATCAGCCTCTTCAATGGTGGTGGTCATGGGTTTTTCGATTAAAACATCCACATGGTTATTGATAAAATCACGGCTGATCGCATAATGGGACTCTGTGGGCACTGCAATACTCACCGCATCAACCTTGCCGATAATGTCTTTGTGATCATAATAGCTTCTGCAGCCCCATTGTCCTGCAATCCTGTCTGCCTGTAAGCGGTCGGAATCCACTACGCCGACAAGCGCAACCCCTGGATGACGGGCATATTTTTCTGCATGAAATTTTCCCAGATACCCGACCCCGACAACACCTGCCCGAAGACGGGGCCTGTCTGTAGGAGATTTGTTTTTTTTCTCTCTCATATTATGCCTATTCCTTGTTAAATACGGTTACAAGCAATTTTATCGGTCCATTTCAGCAACAATCGTGTGAAGTCCTTCCGTGATTTTGTCCCTGGGATTTTTTCCTTTTCCTTTTTGTCTGAGCTGTCCGGAAAATATTGGTTCCCCAAAAGTCACCATGACCTTTACGGGCTTTGGAACCGCACTGCCCACCGGCAGTGCTTTTTCGGTTTCTTTGATTGAAACAGGTACCACCGGTACCTCATAATGTTCCAAAAGTACCCCGATTCCCTGCCTGAAAGGTTGCAGTTTCCCCGAAGGCGACCGCCTTCCTTCCGGAAACCAGACCAGGCTGTTGCCGCGTTTGAGTACAAGTGCGGCCGAAGCTATAGAAGAAAAGACCCCTTTTCCCGGATCAATGGGTATGGTTTTGGCCAGACGGGTCACCATCCTGTTGAGAGGATTCTGCAGGGTGACTTCGCGCAATCCCACCCAGAAAGTGTCTGTCAGACGTTCATCTTCCAGGGTTGCAGCCAGAATAAAAGGATCCAGATAGCTGAGGTGATTGGGGGCGAATACAACCCGGCCTTTTGGAATGTTTTCACCCCCTTTTGTTTCCACCCTGAACAGCAAATGCATCAGCAGTCTGTTGGCTTTGAATAAGGTTGCGGCAATATGCTTCATGCCAGGTTTCAGGGGTTCAATGAATTTTTTTTGCTGTTCAGGTACAATTTTTTCAGGTTCTTCAAGAGAAGCGGGTGTTGTGTCTTCTCCGGATGCTTCTTTCACTTCTTTGAGAAGATCCCGGACAAGGTCGATTCTCTGGATAGATTCGTCTGTAAGCTCTACCCCGATTCTTTCACGGATTTCCATGGTCAGGTTCAGCCATTCCATGGAGTCCACCCCCAGATCCAGACGAAGGCTGGTATCCAGGGTCAAGGGCTGGTCCTGATACCGCTCACCCAGCCATTCCCATATCTGCCATACAGCATCATGTTCAAGCAAAACCCGGTCCTGGTCAGACATGTTTTCCAGAGCAATGGGACCTGGCTCCGGTGTTTGCTCTTTTTGTCTGATGGCGGATGCATACCGGTCTTCAAGAAGGTGCCGCTTAATTTTGCCCAACCGGGTGCGGGGAAGGGTTTCACGGGTTATGGCAAAATTTTCGATGCGCTGATAGGAGGGCATTTTTCGGCTCTGATCCGTGACTGCCTCTCCCACCACTTCACGGATATTGTCTGCCTGCCTTTTTATAATTTTTGCAGGATCAGGCACCAGAAGCGCTGTCAGTTTTCCATCTTTTTGCAGTACCCCGGCTTCGCTGATCACCGAATGTTCTTCAAGGATTTTTTCCACATGATCCGGCTGGATATTTTCCCCGCCTTTTGCGACGATCAAAGTGGAAACCCGTCCGGTAACATAAACATAATCCTCATCATCCTGATAACCCAGGTCCCCGGTTTTGAACCACCCATCGGTAAATGCTTCAGCGGTTTTTTCCGGCAGGTTGAGATAACCTGAAAACAAGCCGGGGCCATTGGCCAGAATTTCTCCTTTTTTCTTTCCAGGACCCCGATCTTTTTCATTTTTTCTGTCAGGGATGGCGGACGGATCAAACCGAAGTTCCACTCCTTTGATGGCCGTGCCGATACTTTTGACACGTCCTGACCCGGGAGGATTGATTGTCAGCAAAGGGGATGTTTCGGTAAGTCCGTAACCGATGGCCACGTTCCAGCCGAGTCCTTCCAGCTTCCAGGCCAGTTCCGGATCAAGAAAAGAACCCCCTGATGCCAGAATGTGCAGGTCAGGTCCGATTTTCTTATGCAGCGGTCTGAATATCAGCCTGCCCGCAGAAAGCTTGTTTTTGCGAAGGATGACAGCAAGTTTGAGGAGAATATCAAATATGTTTTTTGCAATGAATCCCCTGGATTTGAACTGATTCTGGATGCCTGAAAAAATGGCGCTGTAAAGCCGGGGAACACCAAGAATTATTGTTACTTTTGCCTCCTTGACAGCCCGGAGAATCTGTGGTCCGGTAAGAGAACCGGGCAGCACAATGGTCAATCCCATGGACAGAGGAACCAGTATTCCGATGACAAAAGGATAAACATGATGCAGTGGCAACGGCAGAAGCGTGACGTCTTTTTCACTGATCAATCCGGTTTGGGATACCGTATCCAGTTGAAACATCAGATTTTTATGGCTGAGAGGAACCCCCTTGGGCGGTCCCGTAGTTCCGGACGTGTAGAACAGGGCAGCTTCATCTTCTGAAGCCGGATCCGGCAAATCCCCTTCCATGGCAAAAAATTTCTTCCAGGAACTGTCCTCGTCTTTTTCCGCGTCTAAAATTGCCAGGGTGATATCCGGAGCGATTGCTTTCAACCGTTTTGCGTGCCGGCTGGTGGTAAACACCAGGCTTGTGCCGCTGTCGGCAAGGATATCTTTGAGTACCTGGTCTGCTGCCTGAACATCCATGAGCAGCACTGATGCGCCTGAACGGATCACGCCCAGGGCAGCGGCAATGGATTCAAATCCTGGTTCGGCAAACAATCCTGCTCGTGTCCGTGTTTTTGTATTTCCAAAAAGTCCTCTGGCAAGGGCCAGAGAATCTGCTGCAAGCTGTGCATATGTGTGCTGCTTTAATCCTTTTTGTTTCATGCGAACCAGAACAGGGGCATCCTCCCTTGTCTCCAGCGCATTAAAAAAATCTGCAAAAGTTCTGTCTAAACTCAACATGCCCTCCTTTGATATCTGCAAATTACAGCAGCAGATATCTAAACATTATGAGCAGTGTTTGGCCGTCAAGTGTTCAAAAACAGTCTTTTCAAAAGGATCTGCAGTACAGGCATTATTACATTTTGAATTTGCACGGCAATTGTTTTTGACTAGATGCAACATATCAGCATTATATGTTAATTGCATGTATTTGTTGAGAAGTTTGTGAAACTTTGTTGTTTAAAAAGAAGGATGAAGACCGGAAAGGCCCGGCGCAAATTCTGGCCGGCACCACCGCTGGTGAGGCCATGACCAGGGAGATGGTTGTAGTACGCAGGGAAATGCTCATCGCACAGGCCATGGCCCTGCTGATCCAATCCAAAAAGCCGTCAGCTGTTATCCAAAAAATTCAAGCACGTATTTGGCTGCTGTCAGAATCATGATCCCGGTCAGCATCCATTTGATGGCTCTGGACGGGATAAATTTCTGGCACCGTGCCCCTAAGTACATGCCCGCCATGCCGCCGATACCGAACAAAATTCCCAGCAGCCAGTCAGGAGCCACGGACAGGTGGGCATAAAACGGGGCAATGGCCTGGTAAAAAGCGACCCCGGCAATGGAAGTGACAAAGGTTCCCATAAGGGCTGCTCCGGCAACAATATACACCGGCAGTCCGAAAAAAGTGACAAAAAACGGTGCAATTATGGCACCGCCGCCGATGCCGTAAATGCCGCCGACAATACCCACAATGAAACTGAGAAAAAAGATGCCCGGAAAGGATACATCATAGGATTCCCCGTAAAACGTAAATCCCAGCCGCTGGATATTAAAATGTGTCACAGTGGAGGGCCGTGCGGTGGTGCCACCCGAGCGCCAGGCTTTCATCAGGGTTTGAAGTCGCTTTTCACTGTTGCCTTTGCCGTTATTTCGGCCGGATTGGTTCAGCATGTCCCGCATCATTTTAATCCCGATATACAGCAGGACCCCGGCGGCAAACAGCTTGAACAGTCCGGGATTCGGCAGCCAGGCCACCCGCACAATTGCACCGATGAATACGCCGGGCAGGGTTCCTGCAACAACGATCCAGGTCAAGGGCCATACCATCCGGCCCTCCTGCCAGTAGCGGTATACCCCGCTGGGAATGGCCACAATATTGAATAACTGGTTGGTTGCGCTGACCGAAGGATGGGTGTAGCCCAAAACCGACATTTGAAACGGCAGCAGCAGAAACGCACCGGATATCCCGCCCATGGAGGTGAAAAATGATATTATAAATGCCACCAGCGGCGGTACCCAGATCGCCACTTCTATGCCTGCGGTTGAAAAATACATATCAATTCCTCCGGTAAAAATATAGATCTATAGTCACGTAAATTATTTTATTCGTGATAGTAACAGCCATTGACAAGAGACGTCAAGTATTTTATTGAATTAACCCATAAATGACTGCAACCCCTTGAACGTATGGAAAACCGATATGGCGGATCAAAAGAAAACCCCACAGGATCAGGGTTTTTCACCGTCCGGTGGAAAAGACCACAGCCGGATCATCTCCATTGCCCATACCGGCCCATGCCTGGATACGGCTCAGTTGAATCAGCTGGAACAGTCCTTTCGAAAATGGGCAACCGATTCACCCCGGGTTGATGTGCGCTTTTCCCGCTGCCGCATTCTGATCACATTTCTTTTGATTCGGTATACCGGTGCAAAGTTAAAGGAAGTGCTGGCGGTCAACCCTTTTACAGACATCGACTCACAGAACCATGCGGTGACCTATTGCAGCAGCGGGCCTGAAACCGGTTTGAAACCAAGAACGGTCCATCTCTCCGAGGCCCTGTGCAATGAGATCCAGAAACTGGTTCACACACCGGAATTTAAAAAAAAATCAGGCCGGCTGTCTGACCTTGACCCCGGGTTTGTGCGACGAAAATTCTATGAACGGGCTGCTGACTGCGGGTTTGCCAAGGAAATGGGCGGCCCGGAAGCCATCCGCAGGGCCAGGGGGGTGGAATTAATGCAGGGTAATCTGCCGCTGCCGGCCGTTCAGATGATTTTAGGGCACA
>JAABUB010000111.1 GCA_011389575.1 Desulfotignum sp.
TCATGTTAATATTACATACTCATCTTTCGCACTTTATGGGTTGTCCGGGAGTCACGGGTTCCTTCCCGGTATCGATCCCGGTATCAGATCCCGGTATCAGAAACTTACCTTGTCAAGTCCTTTGAGTCCCAGAATTTCCCTGGTTTCATCCGAGGTGGCCGGGCTAAGGCTCATCTCTTTGGCCACGTTCTTGATCATGTTCACCTGATCGGCGGATGCCTTGGCCATGACGCCTTTTCCCGCATATACCGAATCTTCGAGTCCCACCCGCACATTCTGGGCACCCATGGCCATGGCAGTGGTGGTGATGGGGATCTGGTACCTGCCGCCCGCAGCCACGGACCAGGTAAAATTTTCTTGTCCCAGCACCTCTTTGGCTTCGTCATGAATCAGCACCAGGTGTTTGACAGAGGGTGTCATCCACCCCACCATGGGGCCGAACACAAACTGCAGATGCACCGGCAGTTTCACCAGGTTTTCCTCCATGAGCCATTTCACATAGGAGACATGGCCCAGTTCATAGATCTCGAATTCGGGTTTGGTATCAATTTCCAGGAAGGTCTTGGCATAGATCAGGTCATCGTTGAAAGTGGGGCGGAAGGTGACGTTCTTGCACAGCTCCAGGTAGTCTTTTTCCCAGTCATGCTTGAATTCCTTGAACCGGCTGGCAATCTGGAAGATGCCGAAGTTAAAGGGTGCCGGATCAAAAGAGCACATCTCCGGCTGCAGGTTTTTAATGGGAATCAGTTTTTCTTCAGTGGTCTGGTTCATGCCCCCGCCGGTGGTGGGCAGCAGCACCATGTTGCATCTGGCTTTGATCTTGGAATGCACCTCAAGGAACAGGTCTGGATCCGACACCGGCAGGCCGTTCTCCGGATTGCGCACATGAATATGGGCAATGGCAGCCCCTGCCTCCCATGCCCTGACCGCGTCTTCCACGATCTGATCCGGGGTGATGGGCAGATAATCACTCATGGTGGGGATGTGGACCGAACCGGTGATGGCCGCTGTAATAATAATTTTATCCATGTTTTTTCTCCTGTATATTACGGTTGTGGATTTTAATACCATAGGCCGGCCCGGGCCGAAAACTTCACGACCGGACCTGATCCAGTGCTGCCAAAAAACTGCCAAAAAGCTATCAACAAGCTACCAAAAAGCTGGCAACAGGTATCAACAAGCAGTCAACAAGCTGCCGATATGCTGCTGTGCTACACCCTGTATTCCTCTTCCAGATCCAGCAGAAACATCCGTTTTTCCTTTACATTGTCAATGATAAAAGAGGATTTTATGACCTGGATGCCTTCTATCTGTGTCAGTTTCTTGTTCATGAACTCCCCGTAGGTCTTGATGTCCCTGGCTGCCACCTTGAGAATGAAATCATTGGCGCCGGCAATCTGATAGCACTCGACCACTTCATCCAGGGCCATGAATTTTTCTTTTATCATGGCCACGGAAGACAGATTGCTCAGGTTCAGGCTGATATTTACCATGGCCATGATGGTAAACCCGATCTTTTCCGGGTTCACCACTGCCGTAAAATGGGTGATCACCCCTGAAAGCTCCAGACGTTTGACCCGTTCCAGGGTGGCAGGAGCGGATATACCCACAATTTTTGACAACTTTGAATTTGTTATCTTTCCATTTTCCTGCAGCGTATTCAAGATTTTTTTATCGATTCTGTCCAAAACCATGTTGCTTTCTCCTGTAATCTATAAAAGCAAATGGCTGTATTTTTCTCTGATCAACGGCAGCAGTTCCTTAAAGGTCTCATCAATTTTTTCCAGAAACATGTCTATCTCGTCATCAGTGATAACCGTGGACAGGATAAACAGGCCCCTGGGAATGTTGAATATCTTTTTATTGAGCAAGGACAGGTGCATGAGGGTATGCAGTTCCTCTTCAGATGCCAGCACATGCTCGGCCCGGGTGGTGGGCTGGTTTACAAAATGCATATTCACCAGAGATCCGATCTGGTTGGACTGGATATTCAGGCCGTTTTCGGAAATACGTGCCAGCAGTCCTTTTTGCAGCCGGTCCCCTGTGGCGTTGATGGCGGCCACAGCCTTTGCATCAAACTTGGACAAGGCGGCATATCCTGCCTGCATCACGGTTTCATATCCGTTAAAGGTCCCGGAATGATACAAAGGCTTGTCTGTATTTTCATGGCAGTAAATGTTCATGAACTCGGCCTTGCCGCCCAGAACCCCTATGGGCAGTCCTCCGCCCACCACCTTGCCCACGGTGGTGAGATCCGGTATCACCCCGTACAGATGCTGACATCCGCCTGTATCCACCCGGAAGGAAAAAATCTCATCAAAGATCAACAGCACACCGTGGGCAGTTGTTATGTCCCGGGCTTTTTGCACGAATCCCGGTGCCGGCAGCACCACCCCGCCTGCCCCTAAAAAGGGCTCCATGATAACTGCGGCAAGATCTGCAGCATGCCGGGTCACCATATTTTCCAGGGCATCCGGATCATTGAAAGGCACCTCCAGCATATCTTGTGTCATGCCTGCAGGAATGCCTGCGGTGATGACATTTTTCTTGGTGGAGGCGGCCACACAGTCATGGGTACCATGGAATCCGCCGGTCATTTTCAGAATCTTGTCTTTGCCTGTTATGGCCCTGGCCGTGCGCAGGGCAAACATGGTGGCTTCGGTGCCGGAGTTGAGAAACCGCACCTTGTCAAACCCCGGCACCCGGTCGCACAACAGTTTTGCCAGATGGTACTGGCCATCCGTGGGGGTGGAATACTGGGATCCTCTGACAATACCCGCCTGGACTGCTGCCACCACATCCGGATCCCCGTGACCGTGTACCAGTGCACCATAGGCATTGGTGACGTCCAAAAGCTTATGGCCTTCATGGGTGTATACATGGGCACCCTTGCCATAATCAATGTGGATGGGCCAGGGCTTGAAATAGCTCAGGCTTCTGGTGGCCCCTCCGGGAATATAGTTTACCAGGCGCTGGTGGCGCTCCCGGGAAGCAGGGTAATTTTCCCGATATTCATCAACTATTGCGGCTGCAACAGGATGCACTGACATAATCTCCCCCCCTCTTACTCTTTTTTATGAACAATGAGCAGTTCCCCCAAGGCATCTTCCACTTTTTTGACAAACTCGCCGGATTCAATTCTGGCTTTGAGTTCTTCCATGTCATCGATGTACACCTTGTCCTTGTCCATGTAGCCCAGGGTTTCACGCACCGCTTCATACATGATTTTGCCGGCCGGGCTCAACTTGTCGGTACCCCGCAGGTCGGCTGCCTGGGCTGCGCACAACAGTTCAAAAGAAAGGATATGGTTGGTGTTTTCCACAATTTTCCTGGCTTTTCTGGCGGCAATGAGGCCGAAACTGACGATGTCCTGGAAATCGGCTGTGGAGGTGATGGACTGGATGGAAGCAGGCACTGCCAGGGTCCGGTTTTCCGCCACAAGGGAGGTGGTCATGAACTGACCGCCCATCAGGCCCATGCGCACCCCTGTGTCTTCTTTGCACAGAAACGGAGGCAGCCCGGTACTGTTGGACGGATCCAGAAACCGGTCGATGCGGCGATCGGACACCACGCCCAAATTGACCATGGAGATCCCCAGGCAGTCCATGGCAAAGGAGATGGGCTGGCCGTGGAAATGGCCGTTGTGGATAAAGGTGTCGAATTCGGTGAAAATCAAAGGGTTGTCATTGCTGGAGTTCAGTTCCCGGAGCAGCACTTCATGGGCATTGTTCACCGCTTCTTTGGTGGGTCCCACAAACTGGGGGGTGCACCTGATGGAATAGGCGTCTTCCACAGGTATGTCAGCCACGGAAATACCTTCGTGTTTCTTGAGCACCGCCTGGAGCTTAACAGACAGTTCCTGCTCATCAATGGCCATGTCAGATCCGGTGAGCAGTTTGGTCAGGTTCATGGCAGTGGCATACTGGCCGGGGTGGTATTTTTGCTCATGGACCCGTACATCAAAGGGATTGATCCGGCCCATAAGGGTCTCAATGGCAAAGGCTGCAATGATATCCGCGTTTTTCAAGGTATTGGTGGCTTCGGTGATAACGGTGCAGGCCAGGCCCACCATGGCGGAGGTGCCGTTGATCAAAGACAGCCCTTCTTTGGCATTGAGGTACATCAGTTCCACACCTGCCTCGTCCATGGCTTGTTTGCCGGGCATGACCTTGCCTTTATATCTGGCTTTCCACTCGCCGAACCCCACTGCAGCTATGCACCCCAACGGTCCCAGGTCTCCGCTGGTGCCAAGGGAGCCTTTTCTGGGAATCAGGGGAAACACCTGCTTGTTGATCATATCCAGATAAATCTTGAGGTTTTTTTCCTTGATGCCGGAATATCCCCGGCACAGAGAATTGGCCCGGGCGATCATGAAAATTCTCACCAGGGTGTCTTCAAAGGGTTCTCCCACCTGGGTGGTGATGCTTCTCACCAGGTTTTTCTGAAAATCATTGTCCCGTTCCTTGGGTAAAAGATGGTCCACCAGCCCGCCGCAGCTGGTGTTCACCCCGTAAATACAGCGCTCCTCATTGGCCCATTTATCCACAAGTGCGCGGCATTCCCTTATTTTGGGCCAGTTGTCTGTTTTTACTTCCACCTGCATGGACAGGTCGTTGCCTGCCTGCATCAGTTCTTCAATGGTCAATGAATAGCCGTCCAGAATCAAACGGTTGTCTGTGATTGGCATGGTATACCTCCCTGAAATTATATCATTGGCTGTAATGGTGATTTGCAGGGAAATATCGGCAGGTGCGCAGGAATGAGAGTCGTACCAGGTGGAGATCAGTTTTCCGGCTTTCCCTGAATAAAGGCTAACCAGATCCCCATTTCTTTGTCAAGAGTTATTTTTAATTTTATAAGGAAAAATAGAAACTTTATAACACAATTCCTTCATAGAATCGGAATCAAGGCTTATTTTCTAAGTTTTTTTGTATTTAAAACCTTATTTTCCATTATGCTATTCCAGGTAGTTTTCCACAATTTCGCCAAGCAGTTCCAGACAATTGCCGTAAAAATGGTCGCACCCTGGAATGATTTCAAACCGGGGAGCGATTTTCCAGCGGTTTATTTGGGCCTGCACCATGTCGGGCGGAGCAATATCATCTTCCTGTCCGGTGAGGATCAGCCCTGTGCGCGGCAGGGCGGGAATATCGTCAAAAGACATGAACCCCACCGGCGGGGACACCATGATATGGTCTGAGATCTCATATCCGCCCGATACCACAGATGCATTGATCCTGGCACCAAAGGAATATCCAGCCAGAAAAAGGGTGGTGATGTCCTGGTTGGCCAGAAACTGCAGGGCTGCTGCAACATCGGCCTGTTCGCCCTGGCCGTTATCATACATACCGGTACTGCCGGCAGTTCCCCGGAAATTGAACCGCAGGGTGGTAAATCCTTTTTTGGCAAAACTTTTGGTCAGCTGCATTACCACGGAATTGTCCATATTTCCGCCGTAAAGGGGATGGGGATGCGTGATCACAACCCCCTGGTCAGCTTTTGCAGTACCCAGCATACCCTGGAGACGGATGGTCTGATTTTTTACAATAACGGATTTTTCCATATTTTTTTCCCCGAATCAGTCAAATGACTGGTATCAATTGTTCACAGGTGCGGCCGGGTGTTTTGTCTGTACGCCGGGTGCAGGATCTATTTTTTGGCATTTTTCAAGGCCGCACGAATAAATGCCCGGAACAAAGGATGGGGGTTGCCGGGCTTGGATTTGAATTCCGGATGGAACTGACATCCCAGAAACCAGGGATGATCAGCCAACTCAATGATTTCCACCAGTTCATGATCCGGAGATGTACCCGAAATGATGAGACCTGCTTTCTCCAGGCGTTCCTTATATGCATTGTTGAACTCATACCGGTGGCGGTGCCGCTCGGAAATATTGTCCTTTTTATAGGCATTATAGGCAAAGGTATCCGGCACCAGACGGCAGGGATAAGCCCCCAGACGCATGGTGCCGCCTTTGTCCGATGTTTCATCGCGTTTTTCCACCTGCCCGGTCTGTTCGTCCACCCATTCTTTCATAAGATAAATAACCGGAAAAGGGGTGTCCGGATCAAACTCTTCTCCATGGGCATCTTCCATGCCGGCCAGGTTTCTGGCCACCTCGATCACCGCCATGTGCATACCCAGACAGATCCCGAAATAGGGGACCTTGTTTTCCCTGGCATATCGGGCAGCCAGGATTTTGCCTTCAATTCCCCTGGAACCGAATCCGCCCGGCACCAGGATCCCGTCACTGGCAGACAGGGTCTCCCCCACATTTTTCTGGGTAAGGGTGGTGGAATCCACAAAGTGGAGATTGACTTTTGCCTCATTGGAGATCCCGCCATGGGTCAAAGCTTCATTCAGGCTTTTATAACTTTCGGTCAGATCCACATATTTGCCCACAATGGCAATGGTTACGCAGAATCTGGGGTTTTTGAGCTTTTCCACCATATCCCGCCATTCATCCAGCCGGGGGGACCTGGCCCAGATATTGAGCTTTTTCAATATTTTTGTGCCAAGGCCTTCTTTGTTATACACCAGTGGCACATCATAGATGCAGTCCACATCCTTGGCAGTGAATACGGCATCCGACTCCACATTGCAGAACAGGGCGATCTTGTTTTTGATATCCTGGGACAAATAGTGTTCGGTCCTGCACAGCAGAATATCCGGCTGGATGCCGATGCTGCGCAGTTCCTTGACACTGTGCTGGGTGGGCTTGGTCTTTACCTCGCAGGCAGTCTTGATATAGGGCACCAGGGTCAGGTGTATGTAAATTACATTGGATGCCCCGGCATCTGCCTTGAATTGCCGGATGGCCTCCAGAAAGGGCAAAGATTCAATATCTCCGATGGTGCCGCCGATTTCCACGATCACCACATCCACGTCATGGGACACCAGACATATGCTCTGCTTGATTTCATCGGTGATGTGGGGGATCACCTGGACGGTACCGCCCAGATATTCGCCTTTGCGTTCCTTGGTGATGACCTGGTGGTAGATTTTGCCGGTGGTGAAGTTGCTGTTCTTTCCCAGCCTGGCATTGGTGAACCGCTCGTAATGGCCCAGATCCAGATCGGTTTCCGCGCCGTCGTCGGTGACAAACACCTCACCATGCTGAAAAGGATTCATGGTACCGGGATCCACATTGATATACGGGTCCAGTTTCTGGATGGTAACCGTCAGCCCCCGGCTCTCCAGAAGCATGCCGATGGCGGCGGACGCAAGCCCCTTGCCCAAAGATGACAACACCCCTCCGGTCACAAAAATATATTTGGTATTTTCAGCCATGAATCCCTCACAAATTAAAATTACATAAAAAGATCGTTGGGGAAAAATGCACTCTCTCCCAGTTTTTCTTCAATCCGGATCAACTGGTTATATTTTGCCACCCGGTCACTTCTGGACATGGAACCGGTTTTGATCTGTCCGGCATTGACCCCCACAGCCAGATCCGCAATAAAGGTATCTTCGGTTTCTCCTGATCTGTGGGATATCACCGTGGTATAACCCGATTCTTTGGCCATCTGAATGGTGTCCAGCGTTTCCGTCACAGTGCCGATCTGGTTGAGTTTGATCAGAATGGCATTGCCGATGCCGGCTTCTATGCCTTTTTTAAAGATATCCGGGTTGGTGACAAAAATATCATCCCCCACAATCTGGACACGGTCTCCCAGACGGTCGGTCATCTTTTCCCAGGCTTCCCAGTCTCCTTCAGCCAGCCCGTCTTCAATGGAATACAAAGGATATTTTTCCATCAGACCCTGGTAATAATCGATCATGTCATCTGCAGACAAATCCTTGCCTTCTGACAGAAACTGGTATTTTCCATCTTTGTAAAATTCAGAGGCTGCCGCATCCAGGGCAATACCGATATCTTTGCCCGGACGGTACCCGGCTGACTCAACCGCTTTGAGAATGTATTCAATGGCCTGTTCATTGGAAGACAGATCCGGTGCAAATCCGCCCTCATCTCCCACACCGGTATTCAGCTTGTTTTTCTTGAGAATTTTTTTCAGATGATGAAAGGTTTCCGCACCCATGCGTACCGCTTCCACAAAAGACGGGGCCCCGAAAGGCAGGATCATGAACTCCTGGATATCCAGGTTATTGGCGGCATGGGCCCCGCCATTGATGATATTCATCATGGGCACGGGCATGACCCTGGCATTGATCCCCCCCAGGTGCCGGTATAAGGGCAGGTCACAGGCCATGGCAGCGGCCCGGGCCGCTGCCATGGAAACCCCGAGAATGGCATTGGCCCCCATTCTGGATTTGTTCTCCGTGCCGTCGATATCCATCATGGTGCGGTCCAGCCCTGCCTGGTCCATGGCATCATATCCGATGATTTCCGGTGCCAGCACCTCATTGACATTGGCAACAGCATTCAACACCCCCTTGCCCAGAAATCTGTTTTCCAGATTGTCCCGAAGCTCCAAAGCCTCTCTTGTGCCTGTGGATGCACCAGAGGGAACCGCAGCCCTTCCTCTGGCACCGCAGGCCAGTACCACATCCACCTCCACTGTGGGATTGCCCCTGGAGTCAATGATTTCCCTTGCCCTGACATCAATTAATTCTGTCATGTTCGCCCCCTTTACCAGCCCTGTATGTTAAACTGCCTTTTGCGTGAATATATACCGCCTTTTAATACCAATTCCCCTTTTGACATTCAAGCTCTTATCAAAATAAATTCACGAAGAATTCATTCCTACCTTTAATCCATTCATTTTTTGTCCCTCAGGGCCTCAAATGGTTTTTACCACGAAGCTCACAAAGGACACAAAGAAGCCTTTTTTTGCTCTCTTCGTGAGCTTCGTGTCCTTTGTGGTTCAAAAAAATCAACCCAATGCAAAACCATTTGATATTGGTCATAATCCACTGGATTTATAATATAATTCTATAATAACAATTTGGCCCTGCATCGATGCCGGCTTTATCTTGACAAATACAGACACCTCTTATAAGTAGGAAACGTTGTTTTGATTTTACACCGGATGTGTATAGTAATATAATAAACGGATAAAAAGGAGATTTCATGAACATTTTATTTTTCGGGCCCAACGGCAGCGGCAAAGGCACCCAGGGTGCCATTCTCAAAGACAAATACAACATCGCCCATATTGAATCCGGCGGCATTTTCCGGGAAAATATCAAGGGCGGCACTGAACTGGGGAAAAAGGCCAAGGAATATATTGACAGAGGAGATCTGGTGCCGGATGAGATCACTATTCCCATGATTTTAGACCGGTTGAAAAAAGATGACTGCAAAAATGGATGGCTTTTGGACGGGTTTCCCAGAAACAAGGTGCAGGCGGAAAAACTGCATGCATCCTTAGAAGAAGAAGGCATGAAAGTCGACTATGTCATTGAAATGATCCTGGACCGGCAGGTTGCCAAAAACCGCATCATGGGTCGCCGGTTGTGTGAAAATGACCCCAACCACCCCAACAATATTTTTATCGATGCCATCAAACCTGACGGAGACAAATGCCAGGTCTGCGGCGGTGCGTTGAGCGCCCGTGATGATGACCAGGATGAGGCTGCCATTGATAAACGCCATTCCATTTACTATGACACAGAAACAGGCACCCTGGCGGCGGCCTATTATTTCAAGGATCTGGCGGCAAAAGATGATACCATGGAATATATCACGTTGACAGGAGAAGCCCCTTTAAAAGAGGTAACAGCGGAACTTTTGTCCAAAATGTAACAGAAGAGGAACTTTTACTTGCAATCACAGGTATAATTTGGTACACAGACGGGATATAAATATCTAAAGTATTTAAATCCACAATGAAAGGGGCGATGTTTTTTGAAAGAAATTACTGTCACAGTGATTGACAACGATGTTGAAAAAGCCTTGAGAATATTGAAGAAAAAAATCCAGAACGATGGTCTCTTCAAACGTCTTAAAGTGAAAAAGCATTTTGAAAAACCCTGTCAATTCAGAAGACGTAAAATGCGGGAAGCAATGAGAAGACAACGAATTGCTGCATCAAAAGCCCGCAGAAAACGCAGATAAACAATGTAAACCATCCCGGCAGACCAGTTATGTACAATGGCATGCCGGGATTTTTATGTGCTGACAATGGCCACAACCTACCAGGAATGTCTTGAAAAAATTTACCAGTTGGGCCGGTTCGGAATCAAACTGGAACTGGATACCATAGGAAACATCTTACGGATCCTGGGGCATCCTGAAAAAAAAT
>JAABUB010000112.1 GCA_011389575.1 Desulfotignum sp.
TTGGTGCCGATGAGCGAAAAGACCCGTTCAACGGGAAAGTGCCCGCCCGTCTCGTTCAGGCGGGCCGGGTCCCAGTCCGCCGGGAAATCCAGGAATTCCCGCATCCGGGCACATTAAAAATGCAATATCTTACCGGGTCCAGTTTATAGACAGTTTTCTGTTGGATTGAACACAGTCTCGTAAATAAAGATTAATCAAATTCTGGTAGGGAACACCTGTTTCCTCCGCCTGCTTTTTGAAATAATCTATAATATCTACACCAATTCGAATGGTAACCTGCTTTTTCAGATTCCTGGCATAAGGATTTTTACGGCTTTTCATATTTTCAAAATCATATTCTTTTCTCATCATGGCCTCCTGAAATACACTTTTTGTTCTTTCCTGGTTGCCTTTCTTGCAGAAATGATACGAATCATTGATTCATCACTGCGATAACAATGGCAAACAACCAAGACTTCAAACTTTTGGCTGAAACCTAAAAGTAAAAATCTCTCTTCATCAATGGAATGATCTGGATCGTCAAATTAAATTGCACTTTCATCGAAGAAGACAGTTTGTGCTTCTTCAAAGGTTACACCATGTTTCGTAAGATTGGTTTTATTTTTGGCATCATCCCATTCAAAGATTAATTTTTTCATAATTATACTGTAAATATATTATAATTATATGTCAAATTGATTATGCAGAATTTTTTACTACAGAACAAATTACTGTGGTACTCTGTTCGGTCTTGAACACCAGAATGGGCAAAGGTGTCGGCGCCATCGAGCCCGAGCAGGTCCCGCACGCAGGTCATACCCGGGATTCCGGGTCATCCGGCAGCTGTGCCGATGCCGATGGTGAGCTTGCCGGCCGGGCATTGGTAGGGCTTGAAGCGCAGGCCTTCATGGCGGGTCAGCTGCCGGATCATGTTTTCTTTGAATTGGCTCATCATGAAATTCTGTCAGCTTTGATATCATGGACAGCTCAATACGGGGCTTTTTCAGATGGTCAACAGCTTTTCTCCGTTCTTTAACACTTCCGTTAATGGGACGCCCCAGTATTTGACTTCGATATTGAGTTTTTCCAGTGTTTTTGTCACGCCCAACTGATCTGCACAGGCCTTACAGGCTGTTACGTGAACACCCGCATCCTGCGCCTTTTTGATCTGTTCCTGGATATCTGTGTTGTCATTCACCAGTCTGGCGGTCGCCCCCCAGAGAATCAGAATCACGTGTTCCCACCAGCCGTGAGCAAGCGCGTTGACCGTATACATAAATACCATTTTTTCTGCGGTGATCAGGTTGTCACTGGTCCATAACACGTAAAGGTGTGTTTTTTCACTCATCTCTTTTTTTCCTTTTGTTTGCGGTTTTTATTCGAGCATTCAAACCATTATCATCCCTTCCAGGTAAAGGGCGGCCCGGCCGGATTGCCGGAAAATACAGCGGCGGTGAATGCATCCACCTGATACATGGGCATGTTCATTACGGTTTTCATTGTTCCACCTCTCAATATCCTGCTGGAAGTCAGTGATCAGCTGCAGCAAAATGTTGGCCTCGCAGGTCCAGTTTCCAATATACAACCCCGGGAAGCGGATTGTCATAATATGGTTCCGTGCGCACAAAACCCAATGATTCGTATAGATGGATGGCGGATTCCAATCGATCAAGTGTATCCAGGAGCATGAAGGAATACCCCAAACGAACGCCTTCCTGAATGAGCCGTTCGGCGATTTGACCACCAGTGCCCAGGCCCCTTGCTTCGGTGCATACATAAAGCCGCTTCATCTCACAAGTGCGGTCCTGTATCGCACCAAATCTGCGCAATGCACCGCAACCCACAGCCTTTTGCCCGTCCATGGCGAGCAGGAGCGTGCCGGACGGCGGGGCATACTTTCCCGGAAGATTTGCCAGCTCTGATTCAAACTGCTGGAAACATAGATCCACATTCAGGAAAGCTTCGTATTCCCGGAACAGCCTCCGAACTTCCTGGATCTCTTTGGGTGACCTTGCGTAAATGATGTTCATGTCAGATGATGACTCAATATCAACCGATATGTCTAAAAATTTGGACTTACTGGTTTTAGTAAGATGGGATTCAAAAAATGACAAGGATTCAAATCTTTCCCGGGTTTCGCTTTACGCTACCAGATCACTGTCAGCGGTTCCAGTTTTTTCAGCTTTTTGTCCGCACTGATCAGCGGGGCATTGTGATGAATTGCCGTGGCTGCAATCAGCCGGCCGGCAGGGTCATTATGATGAAAATAGTTTTCCTGGGACAGGGAGGCTATTTCCGGTGTAATCGGCCAGACAGTCAAGGATAAAGCCAGACACAGATCCGTCATGTACTGTACCGGTGAGATGTCGTTTCGCAATCGATTGGAATGCATCAGCATGGTAATCCTTTTCAAATCATCTAAAACAGGATACAAAATATTGTTTTGCCAATATGTTGCCAAGGAGTATGTGCTGAATGGAATCTGGGGATCGTCTCTTTAATTCAGGGTTCATAGCCTTGAATATTTTTATATTGTTTGCCTTTTGCAATCTGGCGGTTTTTTACAGTTTTTATAATTATCTTGAGACGCTTTCGGTTCCTGCCGACTTCCGGGGCATTCTCATTGGTCTTCTTTCTGTAAGCGCGCTGATTTTCCGACCGGTGATCAGTCCGTTTCTGACGCCGAAAAATGCGGTCAGTGCAATGGCAGCAGGACTGGGGGTAACCATAGCCTGTCTCTGGCTTTACGGCAGTGCCGTTTCTCTTTCATGGCTCATCCCTTTACGGATTCTCCATGGCGCAGGCTACGTCCTGCTGGTTTCGGCCAGTGTCACCCTGCTTGTGGTGTTTATGCCGCCGGCCAAAAGCGGTCAGGGATTCGGGATCGTCTCCATCATGACCCTGCTTCCCTATGCCGTCGTTCCCCTGATCTTTGAAAAGGGATTCCCTGGGATCCCTCAACCCAGGATCTATTTTTATACGGCACAGGTTCTGCTTTGCACTGCCCTGCTGCTCATCCCCCTGAAAAAAATGGTGGCGAAACGATCCGGAACAGAACAGGCACTGGGGCAGAGGCTGCCAAAAGGAAGCGTGTGGGCCAATTTGCGCCAGGTGCGTATCAGCCTGCTCCTGTTTGCCAACTGCCTGGTGTTTTCGTCGTTTTCCCTGATATTTTTCTTTTTAAAGACTTTTTCAGGTCAGAGCCGTATCGGTGATGCCGGTCTTTTTTTTACGGTGTCCACCCTGGTGATGATTGCAAGCCGGCTTGTCCTGGGCCCCCTGTTTGATCGATTCGACAAAGCTGCCATGATCATCGCAAGTTTAGGGGTGTTTGCCGCAAGTCTCTGGCTGCTTGGCATGGTAGCGTCAGCCAGTCAGTTCTACGGGGTGGCTGCGATGTACGGCCTCGGGGTGGGGGCTGCCACACCGCTTTTGAACGGGTTGATGTTTGTTGTTTCAAAACCTGAATACCGAGGGTTGAACACCAACCTGATGCTGGAGATGGTGGATGCCGGCTTTATTCTGGGGCCTGTTGCCGGCGGCCTGGCCGTGGCGGGTGGTGTCGGACAGCTGCCCATACTGATGGGTTGTGCAGGGGCTGCCATCCTGGCAGCCCTTCTGATGATTCCGTTTATCGGAAAAAATGGATAGAACTGCTGTTACGCGATTCTTTCCCAGTCCTTCCGGACATAATCCAGCAGTTGTTTTGCTTTGTCGGAATAGAGTTTCAGCCCCTCAAAACAGGGCCTGGGCAAAACTTTCTGCATGAGTATGGCATCCGTGCCAAACCAGCGCGGCAGATATCCCCCGTAAAAATACCCCCTGCCGTTCAGATGGGTACAAAGCGTATCGGTCCCGGCCTGGTCCAGGGGAAGAAACAGCTGGGTCACCTGAAACTCTTTTTTTTGGATTTCATCCTCAAATTCCTGGATTGCCCGGTAAATATCTTCTCCTGTGCAGGTGACCTGCAGTCGGCCTACCCCGGCAAAATCAAAGAACTCCGGGATTATTTTCGTCTTTCCAGCCCCAGGCATTCCGGTCTGGCCGGGGCCAGCAATCCTGTCAAGTGACAGCTCAGCGATATCCTGACAGATCCTCTCCTGGTAGGTGGCCGGCAGATAAAGGGTATGGGGGTAGTCTTTCCGAATTTTGAAGGTTAACAGGGTGGAGACCCTTCCCTGTGCACTTTCTTCTGCCTCATAGGTCTGGGCCGGCATCAGATCGATCTCCAGGGCTGTTTCAATAAACCCTCTGATCTGCCCCATTTTCTGGGTAATGGTGTGGTTTGTGACAGGTTCGCCGTACATGGCGGCAATATCGTATTTTTCCGGACAGAGCATTGTGACATACCGGTCTATCTCCTGGATGACACCTGAGCCCCGGTATGGTTTCCAGATGATGTACTGGCCAGCCTCATACATGCCCGCATAGGGTGAAGAACTGTGATAGAGTGCCCCATGGCCGACAACGTCTCCATCGGCATTTCTGGCAACCACACTGTGGATATTGCCTTTTTGGTTTTCTTCAATCAGTTTTTCCGGGATGTAATAGGTGTCTACAGGATAGCCCTCTCCATACACGGCGTAGCAGGTAGATACAACACCCATGGCATCTTCCGGCCTGAAAAATTCCGTGTTTACAGTCTGGCCCGGCCTGGGGGATTTTACATTGTTCTTCAGATAGTTCAGGACATCGGTTTTTGTTTTCATTTCCGCCTTTTGGGAGTGCAGGTTATAGAATTTCGGTCAGGGCTTTTATAAAGGCTTCCATCATTTCCATTTCAGACAGGGACACCCTGATATAATTGGGGAAGCGGAACCCTGTCATGGAACGGATCATGATGCCGTGGCGCATTAGTTTTCTGTACGCCAGGCTGTCGCTCATGGGCAGTTTCACCATGATATAGGATGTTTCACCGATCACATGGGGCAGTTGCAGACGTTCCAGCTCTCTTCCGAGGTAATGTCTTGCCTCTGCCATGAGACGTCGGGTTTTCAGCACATGGTCCTGGTCGTCGATGGCCTTGATTGCGGCGTCCTGGGCAACGGCATTCACCGAATAGACGACGCATGTTTTGCGAATCACATCCACCACCTCAACGGATCCTGCAAGGTATCCGATCCGCAGGCCTGCCAGACCGTACATTTTGGAGAATGTCCTGAATACAACCAGATTCGGGTATTCCTCCATCAGTTTCATGCCGTCGGGATAGTCCTCTTTTTCCACAAATTCACAATAGGCTTCGTCGAGAACAACAATCTTTTTTCCGTTGACGGCCGACATGAATTCCCTGAATGTATCTATGTCCCAGTAGGTTCCCGTGGGGTTGTTGGGGTTGCATACAAACAGGATTTTTGTCCGCTCATCAATGGCGGCAGCCATCCCTGCCGCATCAAAACCAAACTCCTTTAAAGGAATAAGCCGGGCGTTGAACCCTGAAAACTGAGCCACCCATTCATATACGGCAAATGTTTTGTCTGCAGTGATGATATTGTCCCCTTCACGGCAGAAGGCCTTGATGACAAAAGAGATCAATTCATTGGCCCCGTTTCCCACAATAAATTGATCAGGATCCTTTCCAAAGTGCCGGGACAGTTTGGAACGCAGGTGAAAGGCGTCCCCGCTCGGATAGATCGCCGCTTTTTCGGGGGAGAAGCGTTTTATGACATTCCGTGCTTCAGGTGGCGGCCCCAGGGGGTTCTCATTATTGTTCAGCCGGAAGATGCGGTCACAGCCATAGAGTTTTTTTAGTTCATCATCCGGTCTGGAGGGAATATACTGCTCAAACGCCGCAATATGATCAGGCACCAGATGGGCGACTGAAAATGTGTTCATGTTTATTTTCCGCCCCTGTTTGGATGATGATACGCCAGTGTCAACAGGTCTCCCTTGCCCCCGTATGGCACAAGCAGGGCCGTGGTGAATCCGTTTTCAGTTAAAGCCGGGATCCAGCCGGCATGGGCGCTGTTTCCGAGATCCAGGGTGAACAGGACCGTTTGATAACCGTCTGACTGAAAAAGCAGGCAGTGGGCCGCCACCGTTTCTAAAACATCCTGACCAAGGACAAGCGGATGCATCACGACCGTGTCGGCGGCCCGGTTCACTTCTGAAGAGATGACGGTGTATGGGGTGAGTGGTCTTACGTCATCGGCCGGGGCAATGATATTTCTGGGCAGAAACAAGCGTTCATACCGGTCGGCAATATCTGCGGCTATTGACGGGTGCAGCCATGCGCAGGTGCCTGTATCCTCCTGTAATTGTCTGAAAAAAATCTTTTTTCCCGAAAGGGTGCCGATGGTCTCGAAATATTGCTCCGGCAGATCATGCCCGTAATGCCGGCAGATCACCCCGGTAAAATTTTCTTTGCCAATTGTTTCCAGGCATTTTTCGACCAGTTCTTCCCCCATTTGCGAAGCCCCGGTCTGCCCATAAATATAGGGCCCCAGAATTTCAGCGGTATTGCGGTTGAGGCTCTTCCAGAAAAGCCCTCCGGCAATGGTATTTTGACGGTCTTTGAGTATCAGTGCCGCAAGATCTCCCGCCTCATGCATATCCGCAACCATCAATGGTGTCTTAAAAAAGAACGGCAGATCTGCCATGGATTCTGATTCATGAATCATTCCCGCTACCATCCTGATTTCCAGGGGATCAGGATGGTCAATGGTCCTGCTGACCATGGGACCAGGGGTATAGCCCGTGGCCGCAGCTTCTTTATAGCCCATATATTTCATAAGAGACATATGGATTTTTCCGCCTGTCTGATTGATGGAAAAACTGTCAACCATTCGGCCGGCAATTAAAAGTCCAAGTTCCTCCAGGGATGACTCATCCTCCACATCCACACTAGAGGTCAGATTGAAGGCACGCAGGTTAAAGTTCTCGGCAGTAAATTCCAAGGTCAGTTCCATAAGGTAGGGTTTGGATCGGCAGCTTATGGAAATCATTGTTCCCGGGTTGAGTTTGTTCAAATAGACAAAAATCTCTTCTGCGGCAAGAACCAGGACGGTGGTTTCCTTTTGGCTGAAACCATATCCCTGGCAGATTTTTTTAACAAACGAGACCGCAACCGGTAAAAAAGCCGATTCAGCGGCAATCGTCAGCACAGGTGTTTCAGGCATTTGCGCGGGTCCTTATTTTCGGTTCAGTGATTGAATGAAAAGACAAAGGCATTTCTCACCAATTGGAGAATTTCTTTTCTGCTGAAGGAGAAATACGTCATAAGCATCTCATATTGGTCGGTGAGAGACGTCTTGAACAATGCAGGGTCATCCGTATTCAGGGTTAATTTGACCCCCTGGTCAAAAAGACGGCGAACCGGATGCGCTTCAAGGGATGAAACAGCATGCAAACTCACATTTGAGGAGATTGATATATCCAGGGGAACGTTTTCTTCTACCAGTCTCCGGACCAGTGACCCATCCTCACAGCATCCGATGCCATGCCCGATCCGGCTTGGCTTCAGGATATCAAGGGTGTGACCTACATGATCGGATCCGGAAAATTCACCTGAATGGGCAATGGTTAAAAGTCCCATCTGCCTGGCTTTTTCAAAAGGTGCTTCAAAGGGAAGAATTGAATCCTTTACCTCCATCCCGGCCAGATCAATGCCCACCACCCTGCTGATCGGATATTTGTCAATATAATCCAGGGTGGCCCAGGCGGCCTGGGCGCCCATCATCCGTGAAATCGAATAAATGAGGCGCACTTTGACCCCAAAATCCTTTTCTCCTGCGGCAAGGCCTTTATCAAGTCCTTCCAACACCGCCTTGATGTCCCGCCCCATCATTTCATGGACGTGCGGCATTAAAGATGCCTCCGTGTATACAATATTCTGTTTTGCCTGATGTTCAGCAAAGTCATACCCAAGATCAAAAAAGTCAGCCTCAGATGTAAAATATGCCAGAACGTTTTCAAACACCCGGGTAAAGTCCTCGAAGTTTTGATAATGGCTATTGGGATAAAAGTCATCCCCGGGTCGAGGCATTTTTTTCCGTCGGGCGATTTTTTGAATGGTGGCCAGATTTACTGCACCTTCCAGGTGGATATGCAGTTCGGCTTTTTCCATTTTTTCGATCTCTTTAAAATCATCTGTCATTTTTATAGCATCTTTATTTGTTACAGGGAGACGTCAAAATTACTGCAGCCCCTTTCATTCAAAAACATCTGCAGCTTTTCTTTCTGTTTTGGCTGCGGCCTTAAATAGGCTTGGACCCTGGGAGAAAAAAACAGCTCCGCTCTGTCGGTTACACGGATTGCAACCAATGGGGTGATGATACTGTATAGTAAAAGAGGTAGGAAAATGCAATAGGGGAAAACCCATAGAATTCAAGCCTTTTGCATTGCACCGCCCTGAAAAAAGCCGGGGTTCCAAAAATCCTGGAACCCCGGCCGGTAAGCTGCTTGTGCTGTCCGGTTAAAACATGGGAGATCAGAGACGTTCAAAGATGGCGGCTGCGCCCATGCCGCCGCCGATGCACATGGACACGATGCCGTATTTGCCCTTGACCTCTTTGAGGTTGGCCAGGCAGGTGGCCGTGAGCTTGGCACCGGTGCATCCCAGGGGATGGCCCAGGGCGATGGCGCCGCCGTGGATGTTGATTTTTTCCATGTACTTTTCCAGGCCCAGTTCCCGGATGCAGTACAGGGCCTGGGAGGCAAAGGCTTCATTGATTTCATAGATGTCGATGTCGTCAATGGTCAGGCCGGCCTGTTCCAGGACCCTGGGGATGGCGTATCTGGGGCCCACACCCATTTCATCGGATTTGCACCCGACGGTGGCATAGGACACCAGCCGGGCAATGGGGGTCAGGCCCAGTTCCTCGCATTTTTCTTTGGAGGCGATGATGGTGGCGGCGGCCCCGTCCGTGGTCTGGGAGGAGTTGCCTGCCGTGACCGAGCCGTTGGCCTTGAACACGGTGCGCAGTTTGCCCAGGCCTTCCGGGCTGGATTCTCTGATGCCGTCATCATGTTCGACAATGAACTGTTCTTTTTTGTAGGTGCCGTCATCCTGTTTGACGTATTTGATGGCAGGCGTGGGAATGATCTCCGTGAACAGGCCGTTGTCTCTGGCCCGGGCAGCCTTGGACTGGGAGGCGGCGGCAAAGGCATCCTGGTCCGCACGGGAGACGTTGTACCGTTCCGCCACATTTTCCGCGGTGATGCCCATGGAAACATACATTTCCGGGTTGGTGCGGGAGTATTCCGGATGGGGCCGGGGATTGTTGCCGCCCATGGGTACATAGGTCATGGATTCCAGGCCCGCGCCCATGGTGATGTCGGACCAGCCCATCTGGACCCGCATGGAGGCCAGGGCAATGGCTTCCAGGCCCGAGGCGCAGAACCGGTTCACTGTGGCACCGGAAACTTTGTCCGGAAAACCGGCCATTTTAACGGCCACCCGGCCGATGTTCAGGCCCTGTTCCGCTTCGGGAAAGGCACATCCGATCATCACATCATCGAGGAGATCCGGGGTGAGGTTGGGGGTTTTTTCCACGGCTGTCTTCATGATAAAGGAGATCAGCTCTTCGGGCCGGGTCTGGTTGAACAGGCCTCTTTTCTGCTTGCAGCCCGGGGTCCGGACCGATTGTACAATATATGCGTCTTTCATTGGTATCTCCTCCTTCTAGTTTCTGAGTGGTTTGCCGGTTTTGAGCATATGGTCGATCCTGGCAACGGTTTTTTCCTCTTTGCAGAAATCCACAAACGCTTCCCGTTCCAGTTTCAAGATGGTGTCTTCACTTACCTCGGATCCGACATTCACATCTCCGCCACTCATCACAAAGGCGATCCGTTTGGCCAGAAAGGCATCATGGTCACTCATGAAATTGCCGTTGCGCATGTTGAATATTTCTGCGTTCACCATGCCCTGGCCGGCATCGCCCATGACTTTTAAGGGCTGTTTCACGGGAGGTGCATACCCGTTATCCACCATTCTGAGCACCTCTTTTTTGGCTTCTCCCACCAGCGTGTCCCGGTTGAACACGATGCGGTCCGCCTGTCCTAAAAATCCGTTGCCCACAGCCTGGGCCGCGGACATGGACACGGCAGCCATGCCG
>JAABUB010000113.1:0-9632 GCA_011389575.1 Desulfotignum sp.
TCTGAATTTGATAAAGCCCTGGTAAAAGCAGGCGGGTGGGTGGAATACGCAGACAAAAATTATTAATCATGTTGACCGCATCACAAGTGGTCACTATAATTAACAATATATTAGTCAGCTTGGCAAGCCATATAAACCCTTTAAAGGGAACATGCCATGAACGTATTGATCATTTCAGCAAATTCCCTGCCCATGTCCCCGGTTGGGGCAGCATATATAGCCGGATCTGCACTGGAGGCCGGCCACCGGGTGGCTGTCTTCGACTGCCTGCCGGATCAGGGAGATGAAACCGGATTTATCGCCTGCCTGGAACAGTTTAAACCGGATGTGGTGGGTCTGTCCATTCCCCTGGTCACCTGTGACATACCGGAAAATCCCCTTAAAAACAGATTTGTTTTTACCGATATCCGCCCCATGCTCAACCGCCTGGTGACCATTGCCAGGCAACAGACCGATGCACTGCTGGTGGCAGGAGGCAGCGGATTCAATTATTTTCCGGCAGACTGGCTCACCTGCCTGGATATTGACTTTGGCCTTGTGGGAGAATGTGAATCCAGCTTTCCTTTATTTCTGGAGGCCTGTTCCCGGGAAAAGGAATTGCAGCGGGTACCGGGCATTATTATCCGCAGCGGCGAAAATTTTCATATCCGGCCCTGGCAGGAAATAAAAAATCTGGATACCATGCCCCTGCCGGCATATCACCTGTTTGACACCACATTTTACAACCGCATGGGTATTCCCTGGGGCATGGTCACCAAGCGAGGGTGTTCTTTTGGGTGCACCTATTGCTCCAGCAGCTTTCCCAATGGCCGTGATTACCGCACCAAATCCTTTGGCCGGATTCTGGCGGAAATCCGTCATATCATCTCTTGTACCGGAGCAATTGATATCAATTTCTGCGACACCAGTTTCAACAGTCCCATCCCTTATGTCAAAACCCTGTGCCAGACCCTGGCAGATGTAAACACAAACCTGCAATGGCGGTCCGGGACTTTCAAGCCCCTGGGGATTTCCCCGGAGTTCTGCAACCTGCTCAAGGCATCCGGGTGCAGGTTTGCAGGCCTTTCCATTGAAACCGCATCAGCCCGGCTTCTGGCCAATATGAACCGGGGATACAAAAAAGATGATATCAGATCTGCTTTGCACAACCTGGCAGAATCCGGCATTGATCATGGTATTTCACTGGTTCTGGGCGGACCGGGAGAAACCATGGCCTCCATAAAAGAAACTTTTGATCTGGTGGAATCTTACCCCGGTATCACAGCGGTGTGGATCAATATCGGGGTATTCGGGCTGAAACGCCATCTGCAGCCGTTGATCCCTGAATCCGGAAAATCCCGCCTGTTCCAGGATGCTTTTTATGTTTCTCCTGAACTGGACCGGGATGAGCTGGAAGATTTCATTGAAACCCTGGGAGACCACAAAAACTATCTGGTGCAGATCAACAAGCCCTGGGCCGGGTATACTCCGTGACTCAACTGGACTTCAGCGATGATGAACGGGGTCAGCTGCGGCCCCCGCTCCAGTGAAGCCGGGTTTTAAGAACTTTGAAGTAGGATTGTTCTTCAAAAGAGATCAACTGCACGTCATTGGGACTTTTGGTGATAAAAATTTTGTCATCAGGATCCATCTCAAATCCCTCCTGGCCGTCCAAAGTGAGGATGATATCTTCCGGACGATCCTCCAGCCGGATTTCAATGGCAGTGGTATCAGGGATGAGCAATGGCCGGTTGGTAAGGGTAAACGGACAGATGGGAGTCAGGATGATGGAAGGTACTGCCGGATGCACCACAGGACCTCCTGCTGCCAGGGAATAGGCGGTAGAACCGGTGGGGGTGGACACAATAAGGCCGTCCGCCCGGAAAGTGGTCAGATAGATATTGTCCAGGTACACGGCACAGGAAGCCAGCCTGGACAATGCTGATTTGTTGATCACCGCATCGTTGAGCACATCCTCATCAGCCAGCACGGTATTTTCCCGCATCAGCCGGACATTCAGCCGTGCCCGCTTATGAATGATATATGCCCCCTTGAACACTTTTTCCAAAGTTTCGTACAGATGTTCTTCCAGGGTGATGGCCAGAAATCCCACTTCGCCGAATTTGGTTCCCAGCAAAGGAATTTCCCGGTCTCCGATAAGCCTGGCCGCACTTAAAAAAGTGCCGTCTCCCCCCAGTACCAGAATACAGATGAGGTCATCGGGCAAAAAAGCGTCAACGGTTTGTCTGCTGTCGATAATGACTGCTTTGTCCCCGAATGTCCTGACCAGTTCTTCGGCCTTTTTCCGGGCATCTTCCTGGTGTTTGACAAAAATGCCGATACGTGTTTTTTCCATGGTATGTGCCACATCTTTTCCTAGTGTGCCGCTGCCCAGTTGGCACCGGATCCAAAATTTACCTTTAAGGGTACTTTCAGAGAATATACGCCTTCCATAACCTCTCTGGCCAGATCCATGAGGTCGGATTTTTCTGCAAACGGGGTTTCAAATATGATTTCATCATGCACGGTCAGGATCATCCGGGATGCCATGCTGTTTTTTTCCAAAGCCTGTGCCATCTGGATCATGGCAAGCTTGATCAGATCTGCCGCACTGCCCTGGATGGGGGTGTTCACCGCGGCCCGCCTGGCAAAATTGCGCAGATTGGCATTGGAGGATCGGATATCGGGCAGCCTGCGCCTGCGCCCGAAAATAGTGCTGGTTTCCCGGGTTTCCCAGGTGCGGAGAATGGTATTGTCGATGAATTTTTTTACCCCGGCATACCGTTTGAAATAATTGTCAATATAGGTGGCTGCCATTTTCCGGCTGATATTCAGATCATTGGCCAGGCGAAAAGCGCTCATGCCGTAGACGATCCCGAAATTGATGGCCTTGGCCTGGCTGCGCAGATCATCGGTGACAAACCCGGGAAGCACCTGGAACACTTCCATGGCTGTTCTGGTGTGGATGTCTTCATCATTGCAGAAAGATTCCATAAGGATCGCATCTTCTGCACAATGGGCCAGGATCCGCAGTTCGATCTGGGAGTAATCCGCAGATACCAGGGTACAGCCCTCCTCTGGAATAAAGGTTTGGCGGATTTTTCTGCCTTCTGGCTTGCGGATGGGAATGTTCTGCAGGTTGGGATGGGAACTGGACAGCCTGCCGGTGACAGTGATAGTCTGGTTAAAAGAGGTGTGTATCCTGCCGGTGTCCGGATGGATCAGCTGGCCCAGGGCATCGGCATAGGTGGATTTCAGTTTACCCAGCGTCCGGTACCGCAGTAGTTTTTCCGGCAGGGCATGGCTGGCCGCAAGTTTGGTAAGCACTTCCACATCCGTGGAATAGGCGGTTTTTTTCCGGGTTTTCTTGGCGGATTTGAGCTGGAGTTTTTCAAACAATATCACCCCCAGCTGCTGGGAGGAGTTAATGTTAAACCGCTCGCCTGCCAGGTCATATATTTCCTGTTCCAGGTGCGCCATTTCTGTTTCAAAGGTTTCAGACAGTTTTGCCAGCCCTTGTTTATCCACTTTGAAGCCGGTCATTTCCATTTCAGCCAGTACCGTGATCAAGGGCGCTTCAAACCGTTCCATAAGATCATCCAGCCCCTGGTCTTTGAGCTGTTTTGAAAACTGCTGATAGGCCATAAAGGTGAGATCGGCATCTTCCGCCGCATAAAACACCGCATCCGCCACTGGCACATCCTGAAAACCGATCTGGTCTTTTCCCTTTCCTGCCACCTCTTCATAGGAAACCATCTTGTATCCGAACAGATTCATGGCGATCTGGTCCAGGCTGTGTCCCCTTGTGGCGGGATTGAGCAGGTAGGAAGCGATCATGGTGTCAAAGGCAATGCCCCTGAGGGCCAGGCCGTAACGGGCCAGCACAATATAATCATATTTGATGTTCTGGCCCACTTTACGGATATCCGGATTTTCAAGCACCGGCCCGAAAATCCGGATAATATCCGCTTTATCCGGCTGGTCTGTTTCTTTGGTATGGGCCACAGGTATGTAAAATCCGCTGTCTTCCATATAGGAAAAAGAGATCCCCACCAGGTCCGCTTCCATGGGGTTTTTGGAAGAGGTTTCCGTATCAATGGCAAACACCTGTTTGTTTTCCAGCACCCTGGCCAGTTTTTCCATCTCATGGACCCGGGTGATCAATTTATAGATTTTTTTGGAGGTGTCTGCTTTTTCTGCAAACTCCGTGGCCAGAGATTTGAATTCCAGTTCCGTGAACAGGGCAAATGCCTGTTTGGTATCAAAGGGTTTGAGCCGGAAATCCTCTATGATTTCAGGGATCTGCACATGCTGGTCAATGGTTGCCAGATCCCGGCTTAAAAGTACCAGATCACGGCCGGCACTCAGGTTTTCATACAGCTTTTTCTTTTTTGCCACCTGGTCCAGGTTCCGGTATAAATTGTCAATGGAGCCGAACTCGGCCACCAGTTTCACCGCTGTTTTAATGCCCACGCCCTTGACCCCGGGAATATTGTCTGATGAATCACCGGCCAGTCCCAGCACATCGATAAACTGGGAAGGCTCGATATCCATGTCCGCCCGGACAGCCTGGCGGTCCATGAAGGTATCTTTCATGGGATCCCACAGCCTACAGTGGTCGGTGATCAACTGGATAAAATCCTTGTCCCCGGTGACCATGACAACATCAAATCCCTGTTCCTGGGCCATCCGGGCAAAAGTGCCCACCAGATCGTCCGCCTCATACCCGGTTTTCTGGACAATTGGAATGTTCAGGGCCGCGATCATCCGGCGGATATCGGGTATCTGGGCTGCCAGCTCATCAGGCATGGGCGGGCGGTTGGCCTTGTAGGCTTCATACAGCTTATGGCGGAAGGTGGGGCCTTTGACATCGAAAAACACCGCAGCATAGACCGGATTTTTCTCCCTGATCAGTTTCATCAGAATCCGGGTAAACCCGAACGTGGCATTGGTGGGATGTCCCTGGGCCGTACTCAGGCTCTGGATGGCATGAAATGCCCGGTACAGAAATGCGCTGCCGTCTATGAGAAATATTTTTTCAGGATCTGCTGTCATCTTGCCTGCCTTTTGGATATTGCAGTTTTTTGTAATTCAGGGCATATATACTATCTTTTGGTAAAAAGGAGAAGCAGATTTATATGGTGGACGAAAAACATACCCTCCGGCAGCAGAAACGCCGGGAAAAACGCATCGCAAAAAGCCGGCGCCAGTGCCATTGCTGCAGGCAGATTTTCATGTTCTGCTGGCACTGCCGATGCGGATTTTCCATGTGCCAGACCTGCATGCATGAAAATGCCTGGGGCCTGACCTGCAACGGCATCACCTGGACCTGCCCGGATTGCGGAGACCAGAACGGCTACGGCAACCAGTAACCCGCTCCGGAAAAAACCGATACCCTCTTTGGCAAAAATGCGGTAAAATACCCTTCACCTTTGTGGCAGACCGGCATACAGCCCTGCCCATAAAACGGTTATTCATGAGGAGGACCAGAACATGGCGGCAAACATCAACATCGGCACCCTCATTTCCGGGGGCGGCACCAATCTCCAGGCCATCATCGATGCCTGCAAAGACAACACAATATCAGGAAATATCGTGTTCACCGGATCAGACACCCCGGATGTCAAAGGGCTGGAACGGGCACAAACTGCCGGCATTGACACCTTTGTGGTGGATTATGCGCGCATCATCCGTTCCTGCAGATCAGGCATTGCCGATAAAGACCTGCCAAAAGATTTTAACATGGCAGAAATTATGGAAAAACAGAACCTGGTTGACCCTGCAGATGAAAACGCCGTTTTTTTTCTCAAATCCCGGGCCATTGCGGAAAAACAGCTGCTGGAAAAAATTTTGCCCTATGACATGGATCTTCTGGTCCTGGCCGGGTTCATGCGGGTGTTCACCCCGTATTTCATTGACCGCATCAATACTGTGCCGGGAAAGTACCGGATCATGAATATTCACCCGGCCCTGCTGCCGGCCTTCCCGGGCACGGACGGGTACGGGGATACTTTCCGCTACGGATGCAAGGTGGGCGGATGCACCGTGCATTTCATCGATTACGGAGAAGACACCGGTCCCATCATCGGCCAGAAAGCCTTTGAAATCGCTGACACCGACACCCTGGATGATGTCAAACGCAAGGGCCTGGAAAAAGAATGGGAACTCTACCCCGCCTGTATCCAGAAATTTGCCGATGGCGTATAGCACTATCTCTACCCCAGGAGCTTGAGCATCAAAGGAACCGCAGTCATGGTACCGATGGACGATCCCAGGTTGGTGAAAATCACCACCAGCAGAATCCGGGTGACATTGTTGCGCCAGAAGCCTTTGATGGAAACAATATCTTTTGGGATGGCTTCCAGATCCCGAACTTTGGGTTTTCGCGAAAATGTTTCTACCAGACCGGACACCCAGCCTGCTGCGATCATGGGGTTCAGGGAGGTCAAAGGAGCCGCAAGAATGGAAGAGATGATGGTATAGGGATGGGCCAGGGCCAGGGCGGCCCCCAGGCCGGCAAAAATACCGTTGGCCGCCACCCAGATCCAGATCATGTCCGTGCCCGCATCTTTGCCCTCCATGGCAAAGCCGGCAGCAAACAACACCAGGATCAACCCTGGAATAAGCCACTTGAGAACCCTGCCCAGAGATCCGGCCGGCGGTATCCGGGTCAGTTCTTCAAAATCCGTGTCAGCATCTTCTGTCAGATATTTTTTGATGCCCGGTACATGGGCAGCTCCCACCACTGCAACGATGCGGCTGCCGGCAGCACTGCTGATCTTTTTGGCCAGATACCGGTCCCGTTCATCGATCAGCACCTGCTGGATGATGGGATGGGCCTGTTTCACATCTGCCAGCAGGGTCTGGAGAATATCTTCCTGTTTCATTTTTTCGATATCTGATTCCTGGATATCATCGGCACTGCCAAAGGAAAACACAATGGAGGCAAACAATTTGATTTTGGCCCATAACCCCATGCCCCGCCACACCCGGGACAGGGTGATCTGGATATCTCTGTCCGCAGGCACAATGGCGGCCTCGATTTTTTCCGCCGCAGCAATGGCATTGAGCATTTCCTGGCCCGGTTTGATGTCGAACCGGTCTGCAATCTTTTTCTGAAAAGATGCCAGAAGCAGGTTCATGAACAGAATCAGGGCCTTTTTTTCCCTGATAACCTTGACAATATCCATATTCCGCCACCGGTCTGCATCTTTGAGAGCAGCCAGACGGGTCTGGCACAGCTCCACACATACAGTCTCCGGTTTTTCTGCCAGAATGGTTTCTTCAACAAGCTGTGCACTGCTCCGGGACACATGGGCCGTGCCGATGAGAATAATGGTCTTGTCTCCGTGACAGAGACGGTGAACCATGTGTGCGTCGTTTTCTTCCACTGCCTTTTCCATTTATGCCAAGCCTTTCTGCATGTCTATGTCCTGATGAGTTAGGCACTGATTATACGCATTTTATCGGTCATGGCAACAGCAAAATCTTGACCTTGGGGCAGGGTTCTGGTAAACACATTCATATGAAATCAATTGATGAACAGATACTGCGCTCTGCCAAGGAAATCATCGTCAAATTTATTGAGATGGGACGACTGTCCCCTTCCAATGTGCATGAAGCCTTCAAAGATGTGTATGCCACGGTGGATGAAACCGTGAAAAAGCATGTACAGCAAGATAGTTCCGCCCATGACACAAAACAAAAATAACCTGATCCCGCAATTGGGTTCAGGAATGCGGACAGGCCTGAAAAAAGGCTGGTCCGGATTTATCTGGCTGTTGAAAATTATTATACCGGTGTCTTTTGTCACCGGCCTGCTGGTGTATTTCGGCCTGGTCTACAAACTTGATTTTTTACTGACCCCGATGATGAACTTGATGGGCCTGCCGCCATCTGCCGCTCTGGTGATCATTGCCGGTATTTTCACCGGCATTTACGGCACGGTGGCAGCCCTTTCCGTGATGCCGTTTTCCATGGACCACATGATTCTGCTGGCGGTGTTCACCCTTATCTGCCACAACCTGATCCAGGAGAGCGTGGTCCAGGGACGGTCCGGCATCAATCCGTTTTTTGCCGCAGCCTTCCGCCTGGTGGCCGCCTTTGTGGTGACCTTTTGCTGTGCAAAACTCATGGGTACCACCCCGGAAATCTCTGTACCCTTTTCTGCAGACGTCCTGCCCGGAACTGACCAGGCATTTACCGCCTGGCTGGCCGGCTGGGCCATGGATACCCTCAAGCTGACCGCCCAGATTTTTTTCATCATCATGCCGTTGATGGTCATGCTGGAGCTGGCCAGAATATTCCACCTCATTGACTTTGTCATACGGCCCCTGCGCCCGATACTGGCCTTTTTGGGCCTGGACAAATCCTGCGGCATGCTCTGGATGACGGCGGCGGTTTTCGGACTGGCATACGGGTCTGCTGTGATTGTGGAGGAAACCCGGACCCATACCTATGACAAGGAGGCATTGACCAGACTTCATCTATCCATCGGCATCAACCATGCCATGATCGAAGACCCGGTGCTGTTTCTTCCCCTGGGGATACCCCCTTTCTGGCTCTGGATTCCCAGACTGGTGGCCGCCATCATCGTCACCTACACATTTTCGGTATTTTCGGCCCTAAGGAGACTGTATGCTCAGCGAACTGGCCATAAAAAAATTCGCCATTATTGAAGACATCCGTATCCGGTTTCAGCAGGGCCTGTCCGTTCTCACCGGAGAAACCGGGGCAGGCAAATCCATTATCATCCAGGCGGTTAACCTGCTGCTGGGCTCCCGGGCTTCTGCCGACCTGGTGCGCACCGGAGAAGAAACCGCGGAACTGGAGGCCTGTTTTGATATCACCCCTGATTCTGAGCCGGCCCAGCTGCTGGCAGCCCAGGGCATGGAAACAGATGATACCCTCATCATCCGGCGGCTGATCACCCGGACCGGCAAAAGCCGGGTGTTCATCAATTCCCGGCAGTCCACCCTGGAGTTTCTCAAGCAACTGACCCGGAACCTGGCCGGTATCTCCAGCCAGCACGCCCACCAGGGACTTTTACGGGAAGAAAACCACCTGGATATTCTGGATGAATTTTCCGGCACCATGGCCCTGCGCCGCGAAGTGTCCGACCTGTACAAAGCCATCTTGCCCCTGAACACCCGGATTCAGACCCTGGAAGAAGAAAAACTCCGGCAGGAAGCCCAGAAAGAACTGGTCCAGTTCCAGGTGGATGAAATCCAGGCAGCCGCCATCCAGCCGGAAGAAGACCTGATGCTGGAAAAACAAAAAGAAAAACTTTCCAATGCCGCCAAAATTTATGAGGCTGTAAATGGTACGGTCCACGCCGTATATGACAAGGAAGGCGCGGTGATTGAACAGCTTTCTTCTCTTGCCGCCGGTATACACAGATTCGGATCTGCCGACCAGATTCTTGCCCAAACAGCGGACCGCCTCAATGCCATCGTTTTGGACCTGCAGGATGTGGTGGACAGCCTGCGGGACTATTCTCTGGAAATCGATCTGGACCCGGAATCCCTGGATGCAGTGGACCGGCGCCTGGATCTTATCTCCCGGCTCAAGCGCAAATACGGGGGAAGCCTCGAGGCCCTGTTTGAAACATATGAATCTCTGCAACAGCAGCTGGACCAGACCCTGGGCATGGA
>JAABUB010000113.1:9642-9873 GCA_011389575.1 Desulfotignum sp.
CGGCAGATCAAAGAACTGACAGAACAGAAAAAAGCGCTGGAAAACCAGATCCGGCAAAAAGCCCTGGACCTTTCCAAAAAACGCAAACAGGCAGGCACCCGCCTGGCAGAACTTGCCTGCGCCGAGCTGGCTGCCCTGGAAATGGGCAAAGCCAGATTTCAGGTGGATATTGCCCGCGAATCTTCAAGCCGAAACCAGGATATCTGCACTTTGGACGGATATAAGATTTTT
>JAABUB010000011.1 GCA_011389575.1 Desulfotignum sp.
TCCTGGAAAAAAAGACAAAAAAGCCATCTGCCTTTGACCGGATGGTTAAGGAAAAAGATTTGCAAAACAGTCTGACGCCTGAAGAAGCAGATGATAAAAAATCCGGAACACCGCCGCCGGCACCGTCCAGACAATCGCAGCAGCAGGAAACTGAACAGCTTCACCAGGATGCCCAGGTGAGAAGAGCTCTGGATATCCTGATAAGCTATGGAGTTTTCAAAAAAGTAAATGGCAATTAAAAAAAAGGGTGCCAAGAAAGCGGCGCCCAAGAAAGCGGCGCCCAAAAAAGCAGTGCCCAAGAAATCAGTATCAAAAAAAGCAGTGCCCCAAAAAAAAACATCCGGAACAAAAAAATCGGTTTCTTCCAAAAAAAAGACCGGCACCTCAAAAAATATTGATGTGCCGTTGGAATTAAAAAAGGTGCTTATCGGTGTTCTGATTTTGGTGGGTGTCTGCCTTACAGGTGCCATGCTGGCGGATATGTTTATCCGCCAGCCCGCACCCTTGCCGGAAAAAGTACCCAAGACTGCGGATAAACCTGCCCCCTCACCAGATACTTACAAACCAGACAGCCGGGATAAGCCTGCGCCTGTGTATGAAGATATCAGTGAACTGCCGCCCAAAAAACCCCAGCCCGGGCTTATGGAAAAAAACGGGCACCCCATTGTATATGAAGTTTTTGAGGGCCTGGGGGATATTCGAAAAGAACCTTCAGCTGTCAGGTCGCTGCTGGAAGATGAAACCATCAGAATTGCCCTGATTATTGATGATATCGGATATGATAAAAAAATTGCCATGGACCTGCATACACTGGAGCCGAATATCAGTTTTTCCGTACTCCCCTGGTCTCCATTCGGCCGGATCACTTCCAGAATGCTGGCTGACAAAGGTGCTGAAATCATGCTGCACCTGCCCATGGAACCAATGGAATATCCATCGGTGAATCCAGGGCCCGGCGCCCTTCTCACCAGTATGCCGCCTGATGTGATGATTGCCCAGCTGGAAAAAAATCTGGGGGAGGTCCATGGGGTGTCAGGGGTCAATAACCACATGGGATCCATGTTCACCACCCAGGCCAACCAGATGAACCAGATATTTACCATCCTGAAAAAGAAAAATCTGTTTTTCATTGATTCCAGAACTGCGAAAAATTCCCAATGCCGCGCATCTGCGCGGCTGCTTCAGGTCCGGTTTGCCGAACGGGATGTTTTTCTGGACAATGTCCAGGAGGTCGGCTATATCACCGGTCAATTTGCCCAGCTCAAAAAAATTGCCAAAAAACACGGGGCTGCCATCGGCATCGGCCATCCGTATCCAGCCACCCTGGAAACCCTGAAGATTGAGCTGCCCAAATTAAAAGGAGAAATAGAGATCATTCCCGCCAGCCGGATGGTGCGGATTCCCGGTTGATGTGCCGGGGGTGGCACCGTCCGGCAACTGCATAAACATAGACAGTCAATAACATTCATGCCTTGGCGGCCACAACAAAATATGAAAGCTGTTAGCTTTTAGCTGAGTACTGATGGCTTAGTACTGATGGCTTTCATATAAAATTTTTATTGGTTGAAAAAATTGGGTGTGACATCCCGAAAAATAGACGGAGACGACATGCAGCAGATTTGGAAGCAACCCCTTGATATGAAACCCTTTGAAGCGATCATTGACAAAACCATTGTGGGCCATATGGGCATTGAATTTACAAAATTCGGGCCGGATTTTATCTGCGCCACCATGCCGGTGGACCACCGGACAGTCCAGCCCATGGGCATCCTCCATGGCGGGGCATCGGTTGTGCTGGCTGAAACACTGGGCAGTGTGGCCTCTTTTCTGGCCCTGGATTCGGATCATTATTCCGTGGGCCTTGAAATATCAGCCAATCATCTCAAGCAGGTGCGCACAGGCCGGGTGACCGGCACGGTGCGGCCGGTACACCTGGGACGTACCACCCATGTCTGGGACATTACCATAGAAAATGCAGCCGGAGAAAAAGTTTGTGTATCCAGATTGACCATGGCAGTGATGCCGGTGGCAGGCAGGGATATCTGATCCAGGGGATATCTTCTTCCATTTTCAAGGCGTTGCCTGCAGAGCGCACCGGCAGGGTTATTCAATGACAGAGGTCTTTTTTTCAGGTAAGCATGTCCTGGATCCGGTCAAAATCCTGACCAATGGCTTCAGGGCGGTGGGCATCAGATCCCATGACCAGTGCAATCCCTTTTTTCTGTGCTGTCTTTACAATCCAGGGTGATGGGTAGGGAATACCAATGGGATGCGCCATGGCACCCATGTTGATTTCCAGTTTCATTTTCTGGTCCCTGATGACATCCAGGGCATCTTCCACCAGTTCTTGGTACCAGGTATCGGTTTCATTGAAAAATTGGTTATCGGTATTGTATTTTTTCAATACATCCAGGTGTCCCACTATATCGAACCACCCGGTTTGCACCGCTTCCTGCAGGGTCTGGTAATATGCCCGGCAAAGGGCTGTGATATCATGGTTGAAATTTTTACCCAGGCAGGTGTGAAATTCAGTGCCGTTGCCGTTGACCAGGCAGGGGGTGCTTCCCACAACCAGGGTGTGAACCGATGCAATGGTGAGATCCCAGTCCATGGATGCGATGGATGCAAGCCAGTCTTTGTGCTCCGGGATATATTCGATTTCCAGGCCGGTTTTCACGGCCATTCTGCCTTCGTATATCTGGTTTACCCGGCCTATCTCTTTGCGGTATGCAGCCATCTGTTCCATTTTCATGGCATATCGGGTGTCAAAGGGCAAAGGCACATGGTCGGTGATGGCAATGGTGGTAAATCCTTTTTTAAAGGCGGCTTCAGCCATTGCAGCAATGGTGGTGCTGCCGTCGGAATAGGTGGAGTGCATGTGGGTGTCGCTGTGCATATCAAGGGACATGGGAAACGTCCTTATACGCGATGATCAAGTCTAAAAAACGTGACCATCGCGTTATAATAATTGGTGATGGCATAATGGGCCTGGTATTTCATGGGAGCGCACCCTATCATACCTTTGTGGGATTTTCACTAGATTCCTGTTACATCAAAATTACAGGGTGTCTGCATGCAAAAAGGTCGTTTTGCAGGGATTTTCATTGGACAATGGGTATTTCGTGCAGTTTTGTCGGGATATTGGCAGGGGCTGTTACTCTGCAGAACAAAATTTCAGAACTCCTGACATCTCAGACTTTATAATGCAACATACGCAATCACAAAAAGGTGTCTTAAATTATGGTTGAGGCAAAGATTGCGTACAGGGCAAAACCAGGGCCAGAGATGACAGGCCTTATTATAGCGTTACGGGTTTCGATATTGTTCTTGACAGACCGGTATTTTGTAAGTAAGGTTTACTCACCTTTTGTGATCCGCAATTCCATGCAAGGAAGCAGCCATGAAACCTGTATGCAAAACCAGTCCGCCGGGCAGAATCAAGATTATGGCATCTTTTTCCACCCTGATGGGTACAAAAGATTTTCAGTCCATTACCATTGCTGAAATCGCGAAAAATGCCGGCGTGACAGAAGGGTTGATCTACAAGTATTTCAAGGATAAAAAAGATCTGCTCCACCAGGTGCTGCACCAGCACTTTGCAGGGTTTTTGTCGCTTGTCCAGGACCGGACAGCAGCAGAAAACACCTGCATGGAAAAGCTGGAGGCCATTGTTTCAGCCAGTCTTGAAAGCTACAACCAGAACCGGGTGTTTGCCAGGATCCTGCTGCTGGAGGTGCGCAACTCTCCGGCGTATTTTGATTCCTGTGCCTATGCCATGGTGAAAAAATACAGCAGGCTTATCCGGGAAATTGTCTGTGACGGCATCGCAAAAAAAGAACTCAAGCCGGATACTGATCCGTTTTTATTGCAGAAAGTCATACTTGGGGCCATTGAGCATACCTGTCTGAAACAGGTGATTTTTGAAAGAGAACTTGATGTGCAGGCCGCATCCAGCGGTATTATAAATATTGTATCTTACGGGGTAAAAAATAATGGGTGCCATTGATATTGAAGCGGTCCTGGCAAAGGCTGCACAGGAAAAACAAAAACACATAACAGAAGCTGATGCCAAACAGATTTTCAAGGCCATGGGCATGCCCGTGGTCAAGGATTATCCGGCCAAAACACCGGAAGATGCGGCCCGGGCAGCGACGGCATCAGGATTTCCCGTGGTTCTCAAGGGCATGGGTGCAGCGGTTTTGCATAAAACAGAAGCAGACCTGGTGCACCTGGGGCTGACCACGGAAGCCCAGGTCTTGTCTGCGGCCCAAAGAATGACGGCCCGTGCAGGCAAAGATCTGGAAGGATTTTTAGTGCAGCCCATGGTTCAGGGAAAACGCGAACTTGTTGCCGGGATGTTCAGGGACCCCCAGTTCGGGCCGGTGATCATGTTCGGCCTGGGGGGGATATTCACCGAGGCCCTGGCAGATATTGTCTTTAAGATTGCACCCCTGGATGAGGCGGACATGGATGATATGCTGACCTCCTTTGCCGGTGCCAAGCTGCTCCGGACCTTCAGGGGAGAGGCTGCCTGTGATATACAGGCAATAAAAGCTGTTTTAAAAGGCCTTTCCGATCTGGCAGTCACCTGGCCTCAGATCAGAGAAATTGATATCAATCCGCTGATCATTCAACCTGACGGTGCGCCTGTGGCAGTGGACGGGCTCATCATCACCGGCCCCCCTGCCGGGGAAAACGGGTTTTCCCCCCGCATTGACTTGAGAACACTGGGGGCTTGTTTTTATCCGGAATCCATTGCCTTTGTGGGGGCATCTGCTTCACCGGGCAAGTGGGGGCATATGCTGCCTTCCAACACCCTGTCCCGGGATTACAAAGGAAAGGTATATCTGGTCAATCCCAAAGGCGGTACCATCATGGGCAGGCAGGTGTACCGGTCGGTTTCCGACATACCCGCAGATGTGGATCTGGCTGTGGTCACTGTGCCGGCCCGGCATGTCATGGACCTGATCCCGGAACTTGGGACCAAAAAGGTAAAAGGGATGCTGCTCATCACCTCCGGGTTCCGGGAAGTGGGAAATCAGGGTGCAGCACTGGAAAAAGAAGTGGTGAAACAGGCACGAAAAGCCGGTATCCTGATTCTGGGACCCAATACCATGGGCATGTGCAATCCCCATGCAGATATTTACTGCAGTGCTGCCCATGCATATCCCATCCCCGGGTCCACCGCCCTGGTGAGTCAGTCCGGTAACATGGGCACCCAGCTTCTGGCCTTTGCCGAGCAGCAGGGTATCGGCATCCGGGCCTTTTCCGGATCCGGAAATGAGGCCATGGTCACCATTGAAGACTATATGGAAGCCTTTGAAGCAGATGCCCTCACCCGCACCGTGGTTTTGTATATTGAAAGTGTCAAGGACGGCCGGCGGTTTTTCAACAGCGCCAGGCGGGTATCCAGGAAAAAACCGGTGGTGGTGCTCAAGGGCGGCCGCACTGCACGGGGGGAACAGGCTGCTGCCAGTCACACCGGTGCCATGGCATCCAATGCCCGGGTGTTTGATGCAGCCTGCCGCCAGGCCGGCATTATCCAGGTGGACCAGCCCATGGAACTGCTGGACCTGTCTGCGGTGTTTTCATCTCTGCCCCTTCCCCAAGGCAACCGGGTGGCTATCATGACCCTGGGAGGCGGCTGGGGGGTGATTGCCACGGACCTGTGCGCGGAATACGGGCTTGTGGTACCGCCTCTGTCAGAAGATATCATTGAACGTTTGAATGCTGTGCTTCCGGATTTCTGGAGCCATGGAAATCCTGTGGATCTAGTGGGGGAAGGCGATCCTGAGGTTCCCAAAACCTGCCTGGAGGAGCTGCTCAAGTGGGATGGGTGTGATGCGGTCATTCACCTGGGGATCCATGGCAAACGGGTCCTGGTTAATAACATGGCCAAATCCATTGCCAAAACAGACCCCTCCATTTCCAAAGAACAGGTGGCAGCATTTAAACAGGTAATACTGGAATTTGAAGAAGGCTATACCCGGTATGTGGTGGAGATGACACAAAAATACAATAAGCCTGTTTTAGGGGTAAGTCTGCTCACCGATGCCCTCAGCCAGACCCTGTACCGGTATGAAGACCTGGAATATAAAGGGGTATTTTTTCCCTCACCGGAACGTGCGGTAAAGGCGCTGTCCAGCATGCACCAATACCAGCAGTGGTGCCGCATCCGGATAAACCGGGGTTGAAACTTGGCCGATTTTATTCTAATGTACCCTGAGAGATGTCTGGAATCAATAATGGGAGGAAAAAAGTCATGCAACAGCAGGTTACCGTATCAACACTGATGAAAATGAAACAGGAAGGCAAAAACATCACCGCGCTGACTGCCTATGATTTTCCGTTTGGTCGGATGCTGGATCAGGCAGGTATTGACATTATTCTGGTGGGGGATTCTCTGGGAATGGTGGTCCAGGGCAAACCAAACACCCTGTCCGTGACCATGGATGAAATCATCTACCATACTGCCATGGTTTCCCGGGGCTGTTCACGGGCACTGGTGGTGGGGGATATGCCCTTCATGTCTTACCAGGGATCCCTGGATGCAGCCGTGGAAAATGCCGGCCGGTTTTTAAAGGAGGCAGGCGCTGCCGCAGTCAAGCTGGAGGGCGGGGCTGATGTCTGCCCGGTAATCACGGCTGTGGCCAAAGCCGGGATACCTGTCCAGGCCCATATCGGCTTGACTCCCCAGTCGGTTCACCAGATGGGAGGGTTCAAGGTGCAAAGAGATGAAAAGAGGCTGCTCAAAGATGCACAGGATGTGGAGGCTGCCGGTGCTTTTTCTGTTGTTCTGGAAGGAATCCCGTCCCCTATAACTCAAAAAATTACCCGGGCCCTGAAAATACCCACCATCGGTATTGGTGCCGGCCCTCACTGTGACGGCCAGATCCTGGTGCTCCATGACATGCTTGGTATAAACGACCGGTTTTTGCCCAAATTTGTGAAAAAATATGCAGACCTGGCAGCAGAGGCAAAAAAAGGGCTGGCAGCTTATATGGATGAGGTGCAGCAGGGCAGTTTTCCATCGGATGAATATGAATACAAGTAAAGCAAAAATAGATTTTTGTGTTATCGGGTGCGGTCGTGTGGGAACCAACCTGGCAGTGCACCTGGCAGGTCAGAGGTATCGGCCGGCTGCTTTTTACAGCAGAACCCGTGCCTCTGCACAAAATGCCGCGTTCCATGCCGGCGAAGGCAAAGTGTTTGAAAAAGCAGCAGATGCAGCAGCAAACTGTGAGCTGATTTTTATTACCACCCCGGATAGTCTCATAGCATCGGTATGTGATCAAATGGCAGCAGACGGCGGATGTAATGAAAACAGTGTGGTTTTTCATCTTTCCGGTGCATTGTCGTCAGAAATACTGGACTCTGCTCAAAAAACCGGGGCTGCCACAGGATCTGTGCATCCTCTCCAGGCGTTTGCCCCGTATGAACCCGGCCAGGCATCACCTTTCGCAGGTGTTAATATGTCCATTGAGGGAAGTCCCGGGGCTGCAGCCCTGGGACGAAAAATTGTGGCAGCATTGCAGGCCAGGGCCTTTACCATTCCAACCGAAGCCAAAACCCTTTACCATGCAGCGGCTGTTGTGGCTTCCAATTACCTGGTCACCCTGGAACATTTTGCTTTGACCCTGCTGGGACAGACCGGCCTTGATCAGGCCCGTGCCTATGAGATCCTGGAGCCCCTGATTCAGGGAACCCTGCGCAACATCGCATCCAAGGGAAGTGTGGATGCGCTGACCGGACCGGTGGTCCGGGGAGATGAAGCCATCATTGCCCGCCACCTGGCAGATATTGACAAAAAAATGCCGCAGTTTTCAGCCATGTACCGGCTCCTGGGACAGCATACCCTGGATATTGCCAGGATGAGAAAGGATTTTCCCAAAGAGGCTGACCAGCAGATTTCTGATCTGCTGAAAAATGATACATAGATAAAACAGCACCCGTAAGGCAGCGGCAGGAAGGCTGGCACCCAATGGCGCTTATATCTTTATAAGTTTCAGCGGGGACTGGCCTTCAGCTTCCAGTGTCTTATTGGCCTGCTCCAGCAAATATTTGCTGGAGATCACCGATATCCCGGTCTTACGGCTGTCCAGATCAAAATACCTGCGGGCAATGGCCTGGATCCGCTTTTTGTCCAGTTTCAGCAGTTCATCCTTGAACTGCTGCCGTATCTCATCGGTGAGTTTGGCGATATTCCGGTAAAAAGCTTTCATGGCAGCGGGGCCGGGTGTATCCGGCCGGTCGATGTCAGAGCAGACCTGAAGAATAGCTTCCTTGACATCGGTCTGGGTGTAATCACCTTTCATGATATACGCACATGCCCGGGTATAAACATCCAGGGTCCTTTTGATATGGGGATCCCGGTAGGAGCCAAAGGAAAAAATGCCTTCTTCTGAATTATATATGGCAAACCCGCCGTATGCTCCGCCTTTTTCCCGTATCTCACGGTGTAAAAACAAAGAACGCAGAATTTTGCTGATCACTGCCAGGCCGGGAGAGTCTTCATGGGTGATACCCACGGTTTTAAAGGACTGGCCCACAAAGGAAACCGCTGTGTTGGTATACCATCCGTCCCTGGGCAGCTGCTGGTCCAAAGAGATATCCGGGGTAAAAAAAGCGGGTCTGGAACCATTGTCCAGGTCAGTCATTATTTTGCCGATGGCCGCGTCAGCCTGGTAAATGGCATCCGGGCTTCCAATGACAGCCGGCTTGAAATTGTCTTTTCGCAGCATACTGGCAGCCATGGCATCAAGATTGGCAACCAGTGTCTCCAGATCCGGTTCAGCTGTATCTGGAGCGCCTATATTTTTTATCATCTGTTTGATGGTTTTATACTGGGCAATGCCATGCCATATTTCATTGATGTGGGATGCAATTGACAAATGGCGCGATGACAGGGAAATGGCATATCTGTGGCCGGTGGATACAATGGCGGCTTCCATGCCGGCCTGGTATTGCAGGAGCAGATTTTTAATGCGGTCCAGATCGGTAAATCCATAATCCAGGATAAATTCTTTTACAATATCAAACAAATTATCCACATTCCGGTCCAGAGCTTTTCCCTGGAGGGCCAGGAATACATGGGAATCTGCTTCCTTGTTGAAATAAGTTCCGGAAAAGGGCGACAATGTAATCCCGCCGGTATATCTGTCCATTTTTTCCGCCATCTGTACATAGGACTGGCTGCGTGTACCACTGTTGGTAAAGGCCTGGCAAAAAAAGGGAATCAGCGGGAAAAAAGCTGTTTCAACATGGCCTGCCCCCACAGGACAGGTAAAATACAAAATTCCGGAGGTGGCCTTGTCATAGCAGGTAACGTTTTGTACCTGGTCCAGGTGGTCCGGATTGATGATTTCTATTCGGGGGGGGACATCTGACAGTTCCAGGGTGGGCAATACAGAAAGGTCTTCGTGTTTTTCCTGTAGCTGTGCAAGTATATCTGCATCATTTTCTATCTTTTCCAGGTCTTTTTGTGACAGCTGCCTGTATATTTTTGCAAGTTCTTTGCGGATTTTCTCCTGTGTGGCTGATTCCAGTTCCAGATCCGGTTCCAGGGTAAACAATACCCGGTGGGGGTTGTCAATAAAATAGGTCTGAATTTTTTCTTCCAGGAATCTGCCTTGTGCAATTTCCTGTTTGAGCCGGTCCAGATCCTGGTCGATATTGATGCAGGCCACAGGATCTCCTTCATGTATCAAGGAGCCGGCAAAAGAGATCAGCAGTTTGATGCCGAATGGATAAGGTGTATTGGTGATTTCTTTGCGATAGAATTCGATCTGGTGGATGGCAGATGCAATAAGGTCCGGGTCAATACCCTTGTCTATTATATCCTTGAGAGTGGAAAAAATAATTTCTTCCACTTTTTTTACGGAATCTTTGGTGATGTCCTTGAGGCCGCAAACAAACATGGCATCCCGGTTGTCAGGCTCAAACCCGGATGAATCTGCCAGTGCAGAACCCAGATTTGAATCAATCAGGGCTTTTCGCAATGGGGATGCGGAATTGCCCATCAAAATCTGGTCAAGGATTGTGAGCACCAGAATCTCAAAGGTATTTTTGGCATCACAGGTCAGCCAGGCCAGGCATCCCTGGTATTTTTTTGCCATATCGTCCGAATCGGAATAGGAATAGCAATGGGTTTCCTGTCTGGGATTTTTCCATCTGGGCTGGGGGGGAACAAGAGAATCCACTGAAAGATAGTCAAACTGGCTCAATACCTTTTCATGGATAAAAGCCAGGGTTTTTTCCAGGGGCAGAGACCCATAGGTGTAGAACCGGGCATTGGATGGATGATAATACCGGCTGTGAAACGCTTTGAGATCCTGCCAGGAGAGCCTGGGAATTTCCAGAGGATCTCCCCCGGAATTGTTGCTGTATGTGGTGTCCGGATACAGACTTTTGAGCAAAGCCCGTCCCATGACCTGGCTGGGTGAGGACATGGCGCCTTTCATTTCATTATACACCACCCCTTTGTAAACCAGTTTCGGATCCTGATCAGGATCGATCTCCAGCCGGTGCCCTTCCTGCTTGAAGCTCAATTCATCAATTTTCGGGAAAAATGCGGCATCCAGGTACACATCCATGAGGTTGAAATAATCTTTTTCATTCTGGGTTGCAAAAGGATACATGGTCCAGTCTGAAGCGGTAAAGGCATTCATGAATGTGGACAAACTGCGCTTGATCATGGAAAAAAACGGATCTCTTACATTGAAGTTCCTGGATCCGCACAAAACAGTATGTTCAAGAATATGGGCAACTCCGGTGGAATCTGTAGGAACCGTGCGGAAAATAACACTGAAGGTATTTTCCTTGTCTTTGTTGGCAATATGGAAATGCCGGGCCCGGGTTTTTTTGTGGATCAGCTGGATCATTGTGGCATCAATGATGGGCAGCGGCGTGATATGCTGGACTTCATAATTGTGTATGATCTGGCCCTGCTCAAGTTCTAAAGTACTCATATGGATGATTTTCCCATTGATTAAGTGGTTTTGTAAACACCCCGGCGGACCCGTTCGATCCGTCCGATTTTATCCAGTCTGAAGATGATATTTCTCAGTTTTTTGTCATCAAATCCGGTGGCAGCCTTGATGGTTTTGAAATTTGTACCCTCAGGGTGGTTGGCAATAATATCCAGGACAGTGGCGGACGCGCTTTTTCGCCTGGCAGGTTTTGTCCGGCTCTGTTTTTTTGCAAAGGGCTGTTTTTGATTAATGAGTTGTTCCAGCGCGTCAAGCCTTTCATGAAGCATATTGATGTCTTCTTTTGTCGGCATGTCCAGGCGCTGCAGCAACATTTTGATAAAGCTTTCCCAGTTGGTTCCAAGGTCCATGTTGTTTGACATGATGCATCTCCTGATCTTCATAAGTTGTTTTTCAAATACCCTGATTTCATACCGTTTGCGATAAATGTACGCATCAATAAAAACAGAAGGGAAAAACTTGTCTGAAAGTTTTTCTGCTATTTTATCCTGTGCCCCGGTATTGAATCTTGTATAATGTTGGCGTATATTAATTGTTTATATAAAGTAAAATTACTTCTCGATACAATGAAAGTCAAGTAGTAATTTTGCAGGAAGCATAAAAAGTAAATTGCCATTGGACGGAAACTTGAAAATCTGGACCATAACCTATTTGAAATTCGGACAAACCTTATGACGCATCCCGGACAATTGTTAAAACAGGAAAAACTCTTTGCAGGTAAGGAAATGGGCCAGAATTTTTTATCCAGTCCCCCCACGGCCCGGATGATTGTCGACCGGGCCGGCATATCTGCGGACAGCCGGGTACTGGAAATCGGCCCCGGCCTGGGAGCTCTGACCATACCCATTGCAGAAAAAACCCGGCAGGTGGTGGTGGTGGAAAAGGACCGGCGTCTGGTTTCCCTGCTCAGACAGGAACTGGAAAACCAGAATATTGACTGGGTCGAAATACTGAATGCAGATGTGATGAAAACCGATATCGCGGCCCTGGCCAAAGATAAAAAACTTGTGGTCATCTCCAATCTGCCCTATAATATTTCTTCCCAGATCCTGTTTCGGCTTGTCCAGAAACGGGTTTATATAGAAAAGGCGTTTTTAATGTTCCAAAAAGAACTGGCAGACCGTATCCTGGCATCTCCGGGAAAAAAAGCGTATTCGCGTTTATCTGCGGTTGCCCGGTATGCCGCAGATATCGAATGTGTCGCAAATGTCGGCCCGGCGGCCTTTTTCCCCAGGCCTGCGGTGGAATCCACGGTTCTGGGGTTTTATTTTCATACCAGTCCGGGTGTGTCCATAAAAACGGAAGCCCTTTTGTTTACCGTAATCAAGGCGGCGTTCTCCAAACGGCGCAAATCGCTGAAAAATTCTCTGGTGGGCCAGGACCTGGGCCTGCAAAAGCATGCCATTGCCCAGGCTCTTTCCTGTGCACAAATCTCACCGGAAAGACGGGCGGAAACCCTTACAGTGGATGAATTTTTATCATTGACCCGGGCTGTGCAACCCTTGTTACAGGAAGCATTATGACCAATACCATGGTGACCATTGACAACCTTATTGCGGTTGTCAGATCTGGGGGGAAAGTAAAGACAGGTGTGGATGTCTATAATTCCAAAGGAACGCTGCTGCTGGAAAAAACCATTCTTGTGGAAAAGCCCCGGATACTGGAAGTCATCAAAGAAAATGGTATTCGGTCAGTGATGGTCAATACGGCCAATGACGGAGGACTCTGGGATGAACACGGGAACCAGATTCAATTTTCCAGAGATGGGGCTGTTGATCCTGCCCCCCGTGACAAGGGGGATCCTGTGCCCCCGCAGTCTGAAAAAGGACAGTTTTCCGGGAATGTGGGGCAGCGGCTCCAGGAAATAGAAGATATAAAAAGACAGGCGGCAATTGCCTACCAGACAGCCAAGGGGGCTATAAAACAAGCCATAGGCCAGATAAAAGATAACAATGGCCGCTTTGATACAAAGGCGTTGGAAGATCAGGTATATTTATTGTCGGAATTTCTGCTTTCCAAAGGCCACCCTTTTTCTTATTTGAGCAGGGAGATACTTTCCTTTGATGATTATCTGTTCAACCATTCCATTAATGTCTGCGCCATAGGCACCGCAGTCGTTCACAGATTCAATATGCATTTTTCCAGCACGGTAGAGACATTTTTATCTGAAAACAGTGCAGATATTCCCGGCAATGTGTTCCAGGCAAAAGATGCCACAGATAGGGGGTTCAGGTATTATTATCCAGATGAACTCAAGGATATGTCCCTGGGATTTTTTCTTTATGATATCGGTAAAGTGATGATTCCCGAACAGTTGCTCAACAAAACCGGGGGCCTGACCCCCAAAGAATTTGATATAATCAAGCGCCATTCCTATGAATATGGAGTTGATATTCTTGAAAAAAACAACCTGCACAATGCAATTGTCAAAAATATTGTTGCCTACCACCATGCACCATTGTTTCAGAATGAAGAAGGGTGTTATCCCTCTGACAGAAAAAGCAGTGATATCCCTTTGTATGTGAAGATTTGCAAGCTGGCCGATATCTATGATGCCATGACCTCCAAGCGCAGCTATAAGGAAGCCCTGAACCAGATTTCCGCAGTCACTGAGGTGTTCCGCAAATATGTGAAAAAAAATACCATGCTGCAGTTCATTCTCCATGCATTTGTTAAAAGTATCGGTATTTATCCTCCGGGCAGCATTGTCTTTCTGAAGAACCGGCAGATGGCCTATGTGCTGGAAAGCAAGGGCCCCCTGGTATTGCCTTTCACCGATACCGGCGGCAAAACCCTGAACCGCAGTTCAGAACCGGTGGACCTGGGCAGTCCCAAGGCAGATCCGCTGCTGGAAATTGACAGTGAGCGGAGCATCCGAACCCCGAAAGAGGTGTATAATCTTTTGCCTGAATTTCTCAGACAGACTGCCATATCTGCCTGATCTTTCGCCATTTCCAGGCCAATATGCGTAAAAAATTGAAAACAGAAAGGAAAATCCATGATCAGAGCCAATGAAAATTACCAGAAGCTGCAGGCTTCTTATCTTTTTTCAGATATTGCACAGCGCGTGGCCCTTTTTCAAAAAAACAATCCCGATGCCCAAATCATACGCCTTGGCATCGGAGATGTAACACAGGCCCTGGCTCCGGCTGTCATTGCAGCCTTTCATAAAGGGGTGGATGAGATGGCCGAAGATGCCACCTTCAAAGGGTATGGCCCGGAACAGGGCTATGGGTTTTTACGGGAAAAAATCGCAGTCCATGATTACCAGGCCAGGGGTGCGGATATTTCTGCTGATGAAATCTTTGTCAGTGACGGGGCCAAATGCGATACCGCCAATTTCCAGGAATTGTTTGCCCGGGATATAAAAATTGCCATTCCCGATCCGGTGTATCCGGTGTATGTGGACACCAATGTCATGGCTGGCAGAACCGGTGTATTCAAAGACGGCAGATACCGGAATGTTGTCTACATGGACTGTCTTAAGGAAAACAGTTTTCTTCCGCAGATCCCGAAAGAACCTGTGGATCTTATTTACCTGTGCTTTCCCAACAACCCCACAGGCACCTGTGCCACAAAATCCGAACTTGCCGCCTGGGTGGACTATGCGAGACAAAACAAGGCATTGATTTTGTTTGATGCGGCATATGAGGCCTTTATCCGGGATGAGACCCTGCCCAGAAGTATTTATGAAATTGAGGGAGCAGCCAAAGTGGCTGTGGAGTTCAGAAGTTTTTCCAAGACAGCCGGGTTTACCGGTACCCGCTGCGGGTTCACCGTGGTGCCTAAGGACTGCAGTGTTTTTTCCGACAAAGGAGAACCGATTTCTCTGCATGGGTTGTGGCACCGGCGGCAGAGCACCAAATTCAACGGTGTTTCCTACCCGGTCCAGAAAGCTGCTGAAGCAGTGTATTCCCCGGAGGGCCGGACACAGATAAAAGAACTGGTGGCCTCGTATCTGGACAATGCAGATATTATCTGCAGAACAGTTGAAGATCTGGGCTTCGGTTATGCCGGCGGGAAAAATTCCCCGTATATCTGGGTGGACGGCCAGGGCAGAGATTCCTGGGAATTTTTTGACCTGCTGCTTAACCGGGCATCAGTGGTGTGCACCCCGGGCGGCGGGTTTGGACGGTGCGGCAACCCTTATATCCGCATCTCTGCCTTTAACAGCCGCAACAATGTGAACCTTGCCATGGAAAGAATAAAAGAGGCCCTGAAATGACCCATTTTTTTAAAGTAAAAACCCTTGATGAAGTCATGGCCTTACAGCAGCAGTTTGGACCCAAAGAGGTGGAAACCATTGCTGTGGAATCTGCCTTTTCCCGGATACTGGCACAGGATGTGACAGCGCCGGTAAATATGCCGGGATTTCGGCGGGCCACCATGGACGGGTATGCCATCCAGGCATCTGCTTCTTTCGGGGCCTCGGAATCCACCCCGGCATGGCTTGATGTCCAGGGATCCGTTCCCATGGGCCAGATGCCTGATTTTGTGCTGGCACCGGGAAAAGCCGCCGCCATCGCTACAGGTGGCATGCTGCCCCGGGGTGCGGATGCGGTTGTCATGGTGGAACATACCCAGATCATAGATGATACTTCCCTTGAAATCTACAAGAGCGTGGCACCTTTCCAGAACGTCATTGTTGAAGATGAAGATTTTAAAACAGGGGATGTGGTCTTGCCGGCCGGTATTTTTATACGTCCCCAGGAGGTGGGCCTGGCAGCCGGTATGGGGTTTTCAACCCTGCCGGTGCACCAGGTGCCGAAGGTGGGCATTATTTCCACCGGGGATGAAATCATTCCCATCCATGAAGAGCCTTCTCCCGGCCGTATCCGGGATATCAATTCCTATACCCTCTCAGGGTTTGTGCAGCAGGCCCATGCGCAGCCTGTGCAATACGGGATTATCAAGGATGATCCCCGGGCATTGAAAACCTGCTGTGAGCAGGCCCTGGCTGAAACCGACATGGTGCTCATATCCGGCGGCAGTTCCGTGGGAACCCGGGATTACACGGTGGAGGTGCTCTCAGATCTTCGGGATACGGATATCCTGGTCCACGGCATGTCAGTGAGCCCGGGCAAGCCCACTATTCTGGCAAAAAGCGGCACCACACCCGTATGGGGGCTGCCCGGCCAGGTGGTATCGGCCATGGTGGTGATGAAAATGGTGGTGGTGCCGTTTCTGCACAGGATTCAGGGCTATGCCGTACCCAAATCGCTGGTGCGGATACCGGCCAGACTGACCCGGAATGTTGCCTCTGCCCAGGGAAGGCGCGATTTTATCCGGGTGACGCTGGAAAACGGACCAACCGGGCTGATGGCAAAACCGGTGCTGGGAAAATCCGGTCTTATCCGGACCATGGTGCATGCAGACGGTCTTCTGGATATCGGGGAAAACCTGGAAGGCCTTGAAAAAAATACCTGGACACAGGTAATTCTTCTATAATATCAGCCAAAATTACCATTAAGAAATATTTTCAATAACACCCATGCCCCGCCGGGCACAACAAATGATGAAAGCCTTCAGCTGTCAGGTATGAGCTTAACACTTAAACCTTTCATAAAAAACATATCAGGGAAAACAGTCATGACCTCAAAACGCAACATATACCTGGATACAAAACCCATTGAAACCGCCTGGCAGATGCTGGTGGATACCTTTAAAGAACATATCACACCGGTGGAAACCATTGATGTGACCGCGGCCCGGAGCAGGGTCCTGGCAGCGCCTGCCATTGCCGTTCTGTCCAGTCCCAATTTTCATGCCGCTGCCATGGACGGCATTGCAGTGGATGCCAGGCACACATTCGGGGCCAGCGATGATGCACCAAAATCTTTAGTCCCGGGAAAAGATGCTTTCTGGATAAACACCGGCCATGCCATGCCCGAGGGAACCAATGCCGTTATCATGATCGAACAGGTGAATGTCATTGATGAGCAGACCATTGAAATTGAAGCCCCGGTATTCCCCTGGCAGCATGTCCGCAAAATGGGAGAAGATATTGTTGCCACCAAGCTTTTGTTCCCCAGGGGTCAGCAGATCAATGCCTATGCTTTGGGGGCCCTGCTCTCCGGCGGTATTTTCAAGGTGGCGGTATATAAAAAACCCAAAGTTCTCATCATTCCCACAGGATCGGAACTGGTCCGGTGGGATACGGTTCAGGTGGATCAGCTTGCACCGGGCCAGGTGGTTGAATCCAACTCCACGGTTCTGGGAGCTTTGTGTCAGGACAATGGTGCACATTTTGACTGCCACCCCATGCTTGAAGACGACCGTGACAAAATTACCGATGCTGTAGCGAAAGCTGCCCGGGGAGATTATGATATGGTCTGCATTATCGGTGGTTCCTCAGCCGGATCAGAGGATTTTGCCCGGCATGTGATTGCTGCTTTGGGCCAGGTGCTGGTGCACGGGGTTACCATGATGCCGGGAAAACCGGTATTGATGGGCAAGGTGTTTGAAAAACCCGTATTCGGCATTCCCGGATACCCTGTTTCCGCCATTGTGGCCTTTGAGCAGTTTGCAGGACCGCTTTTGCGCAGAATGCAGAAACTGCCCGAGCTGCAAACCAGTTCGGCCCCTGTCTCTTTGGCCCGGAACATTGCTTCAAAGCTGGGCCAGGACGAATTTTTGCGGGTAAAAATAGGCGCAGTGGAGGAAAAATTGATTGCTTCCCAGCTGCCCCGGGGATCCGGCAGTATCACCACCCTTACCGAAGCAGACGGGATAATACGGATTCCCCGGGATGTGGAAGGGATTTCAGAAGACCAGGCCGTCACGGCCCAGCTGCTCAGGCCCTTGTCAGCCATAAAAAATACCCTGGTGATAACAGGATCCCATGACAACACCCTGGATCTGCTGGCAGACCAGATGCGCAGATTTCATGACGGTATCGGCATTTCCTCCAGTCATGTGGGAAGTATGGGGGGGCTTATGGCCATCCGGAACAGGGCCTGTCACCTGGCAGGAACCCACCTGCTGGATCCGGATGACGGCACCTATAATATTTCCTATATCAAAAAATATCTGCCAAAAATCCCTTTGCGCCTTGTGAACCTGGTCATGCGTGAACAGGGACTGATTGTGCCCAAAGGCAACCCCAAAGGTATTCAGTCCATTGAAGACCTGAAGGTTAAAAAACTGCGGTTCATCAACCGCCAGCCCGGTTCAGGCACCCGGATTCTATTTGATTACAAACTTGGGGCACTGGGATTGGCACCGGCTGATATTCAGGGGTATGAAAATGATGAATACACCCATATGTCTGTTGCCGTAGCAGTTCTCTCCGGCCGGGCAGATGCCGGGCTGGGCATCATGGCAGCGGCCCGGGCCCTGGATCTGGATTTTATTCCCGTGGTTACCGAATCCTATGACCTGGTGATTTTAGAGCAGTTTTTCACCACCCCCAATATCCGGATTCTGCTGGACACCATTGCAAGTGATGGATTTAAAAAACGGGTCCTGGCCCTGGGGGGTTACGGGGTGCAGAAAACAGGCCAGGAAATGTTTCGACAAAAGCGCTGATTCCTCAGGGAAAATGCAGACAAAACAGGGCGGCTGATCTCGGGACCTGCCGCCCTGCATAGTTAACCGTTTTTGTTTTTGCGCTTCCGGGAAAGACATCTTTCCCGGAAGAATTTAATACAGTTTAATATGGATGAAGTTCAACCCGTCTGTTGAGAGAGCGGCCGAACTTGGTGCCATTGAGAGCCACCGGCTTGCTGAAGCCGAATCCAGTGGTTTTCAGGCGGTTTCTTGCAATGCCTTTTTCCACAAGATAGTTTGCAACAGCATTGGCCCGTCTCATGGACAGGTCTTTGTTATATTCTTTGGTGCCTATATTGTCGGTATGCCCCTGGATTTCTATGTTCATGTCCGGGTTCTTTTTCATAATAGCCACAACTTCGTCCAGTAAGGGATAGGCTTCAGGTTTGATCTCAGCCTTGTCAAAATCGAACAGGACATTGTCAAGGGTCCAGCAGCCCACTGCATTGACCCGGGCACCCTCGGGTGTTCCCGGACACTGGTCTTCAGCATCATATACCCCGTCGCCATCGGAGTCCTTTCTTTCCGGTGCAGGCGTAGGTGCAGGTGCAGGTGCAGGAGCAGTTTTTGCCATCATAAATGCTTTTTCCACAAAACCAGCCATACCGGCACTGGTCATGATGTCGTCAGCAGTGGTGAAAAATCCACATTCACCGATGGCTGCGATATCCTGGAGCAGCTGGCGGCCTTCCGGGTCATCCCCCACCAGGACCGTATAGATACACAGGGATGAGCCGAATTTGTCTTTTAAGTCCTGGGCCTGGTTACGCACGTTTCCCTCATCCATCTCCTTGCCGTCACTGACGATGACCACGGCATTATATATGCCGGGCAATCCCTCCAGATCTGTCTGCGCTGCATCCAGCGCGGTTCCCAGAGGGCTCGTGCCGCCGGGCCGGAAAATATCAATCAGCGCGTCAGACATGCCTGCTGTGCTATAGGTTTTCATGCCGTAGAACAACTCGGTCAGGTTTTTGGAAACAGAGGGGAGGTGCCCGAATGAGCGAAGGCCTGCAGTCTGACCCAGTTCCGGCAGGGTCATGTTCAGGCGCTGGACAATGGTTTTGGCAATATCGAATTTGATGTTGCCATTAGAGTCATGCCCCATGGAACTGGATGCATCCAGAATTACGACAAAATTGTCCACCTTTGATACATACTGGTCTGCATCAAACTGCTGGGCGATGAATGAGGGAAATTCAGCCGGTTCCTTTGTTGCACAGCCGAACAAAAAAACAAAAGCGATAACGGATAAAAGGCTTTGAATTAAAATCTTTTTTTTCATATTTTTCTCCTTTCAGATTTGAAACATGATGGTCGGTTATGAAAAGAATACCCACGTTCTCAACCAACAGTAAACATGGTAACAAAGATTATAACATGCAGCAGCGTAAAATCAACTGAAATATAAAATAAAGGTCAGTAAAACCCAAGGAGGCGAAAGGCAATTTTTTCCTTAAAAAGCAGGTTCTGAAGTCTATAATATACTTGCAATTTAAAGCCAACAATACTATTTAGTGTACCTGATTTATTCCATGCCAGGCAATATTTGCGGTATGGTACAGCAATAATAAAAACAAAAAATCGAAAAGAGACATGGAAATATACCAGGCAGTTATTCTAGGTATTTTACAGGGATTAACAGAGTTTTTACCGGTGAGCAGTTCCGGTCACCTGGTACTGGGGCAGCTTTTTTTCGGTATCACCGAATCAGTTCTGGCTTTTGATATCAGTGTGCACATGGGAACCCTGGGTGCTGTGTTTGTGGTATATTTTTACGATATCAGGGCCATGGTCAGCGCAGTGTTTGCCTGTGCCGGCAGAATAGTCCGGGGAAAACCCGCAGCAGTGCGTTCAGATAAAAACCTGAAACTGGCATTGTTCATACTGGGGGGATCTGTTCCCACAGCCCTGCTGGGTATGTTTTTAAAAAATTTTGAAGAGGTCATGTTTACCTCCAGCCTGCTGGTGGGGGCAATGATGCTCGTGACCGGAACCATTCTGTGGATATCCCGCAAATTTTACCAGACAGAACTTACCGGCAAGGGTCTTGATTTGAAACGCTCCCTGATCATCGGAGCGGGTCAGGGACTGGCAGTCATCCCCGGCATTTCCAGGGCCGGTACCACCATTGCATGCGGCATGTTCTGCGGACTTGACCGCCATACAGCTGCCAGGTTCTCGTTTTTGCTGTCCATTCCAGCTATTTTGGGTGCGCAGCTGATCAGTATTAAGGGATACACAGAACAGGGAGCAGGCATTGACGCAGCCATGATTTATGGTACACTGGTGGCATTTGTTACCGGCCTGATTGCCTTGAAGATATTGATAAGGCTGGTTCATGCGGGAAAGTTTCATTTGTTTGCTCCGTATTGCTGGCTTGTGGGTACCGTGGTTTTGTTATCAAGCATATACTGAAATATTAAAGGAGGACTATGCATACTGGAATTTTCAGAGAATATGATATCCGGGGCGTGGCAGGTGTTGATATCCTGGACGATGATGTTAAAAATATTGGAAAAGCCTTTGGTACCATGCTGCATCAGCAGAATAAACACAAGGTGTCGGTGGGCCGGGATTGCCGCCTCACCTCAAAAAAGTATACAGATCTTTTTATCCAGGGCATTTTGTCAACCGGCTGTGATGTGGTGGATATCGGTCTTTGCCCCACACCGGTGCTGTATTTTTCCATTCACCATCTGGATCTTGAAGGCGGGGCCATGGTTACAGCCAGCCATAACCCCCCTGAATACAATGGATTCAAGCTCATGAGCGGGCATGATTCCATTCACAGCCAGGGACTTCAGGAGATCCGCAAAATTATTGAAGCAAAGGCCTTTGTGACCGGATCCGGAAACCGCAGCCAGGCCGATGTACTCACTCCCTATAAAAAATATATTCTGGAAAACATTACCATTTCCCGCACAATCCGTATAGGCATTGATGCCGGCAATGGTACCGGCGGCATTACTGCATTGCCGGTGCTCAAAGAACTGGGGTGTGAGGTCCATGATATTTTTTGTGATCCGGACGGCAATTTTCCCAATCACGAGGCAGATCCCACCCAGAAAAAAAACCTGGGAGATCTGATTTTTCTGGTAAAAGAAAAAAATCTGGATCTGGGTGTTGGTTATGACGGGGACGGGGACCGCATCGGTGTGGTGGATGCAAAGGGAAATGTGATTTACGGGGATCAGCTCATGGTGATTTATGCCAGAGAAATCCTTACGCGCAAGCCGGGGGCCACCTTTATCTCCGAAGTCAAGTGCTCCATGGTCATGTATGATGATATCAAAAAGCACGGCGGCAATGCCGTCATGTGGCGCACCGGCCATTCTTTGATCAAAAAAAAGATGAAAGAGGAAAATGCCGAACTGGCCGGAGAAATGAGCGGGCATATGTTTTTCAAGGACCGGTATTTTGGATTTGATGATGCCCTGTATGCCACCTGCCGTCTGCTGGAGATTCTGGCTGCCACAGGCAGGGGCGTGGATGAACTGATCCAGGATCTGCCAAAAACCTTTACCACCCCTGAAATCAGAAAAGAGTGCCCGGATGAAATCAAATTTGATGTGGTAAAAAAGATTGTAGACCATTACAAAGCCAGGCAGAAGGTCATAGATATTGACGGTATGCGGGCGGTATATCCGGACGGCTGGGGCCTTGTCCGGGCTTCCAACACCCAGCCTGCCCTGGTGCTGCGCTTTGAAGCGCTGACAGCTGACAGACGCGAAGAGATCCAGCAGGAAATAGAAAACACACTGGACCAGATTATTGCCCAGACAAAACAAGAATAAAATTCATGCTATTATCCCCGCAGCAGCAAAACGCTGTTGACCATACCGGCTCTCCGGCACTGGTTGTCGCAGGCGCCGGTTCCGGCAAGACACGCACCCTGACAGCCAAGTTTTCACATTTGCTGGACCAGGGCTATGATCCCGGACGGATACTGGCCATTACCTTTACCAACAAGGCGGCAGATGAGATGAAGTCCCGGCTTATGGCCATGACCGGGCGATCCCTTGCGCATTTTCAATGGGTGAGAACCTTTCATTCAGCCTGTTTGATGATGCTCAAGCGGTATTGCCAGCGTCTGGGATTTTCTCCTCCGTTGCAGGTGCTTTCCATCTACCAGCAGGACAAACTGGTCAAAGAACTGTGTGTGAAAAACAATATTGAAAAAAAATATGCCAACCGTATTTTGTCTCTGGTCTCCCGGGCCAAAAATTCCGGAAACCCCCAAAAATATTTTGATGGTAAACCGGTAATTTTCAATATCAGGATCAGCGATATTTTCCAACAGTATGAAGACCGTCTCCAGGAAATGAATTGTGTGGATTTTGACAATATCCTGCTCAAGACCCGGGATCTTCTGCACCAGCATAAAGATATCCGGGAGGATTACCAGTCCTGGTTTTCCTATATTCTGGTTGATGAATACCAGGACACCAACAATCTCCAGGAAGAGCTTACCAATCTGCTGCTGGGATCTCACAGGAATCTGTTTTGCGTGGGGGATGACTGGCAGGCGGTGTACGGATTCCGGGGCAGTAATATCGATCACTTTCTGGGGTTTTCCCAAAAGTACAAAGATGCAAAAATCTTCCGACTGGAGGAAAATTTCAGGTCTGCCGATGAAATTGTCCAGGTGGCCAATGACATGATTGACTACAATCCGGACAAAATGGACAAGCATTGTTTTTCCCGTAAAAAAGGCGGGGTGGTGGAAATCTATGATTTTTTGTCCGACAACCATGAGGCGGAATGGGTGGCAAAACGAATCAAGGCCATGAACCGCCAGGGACAGGGCATTGCCTATGATAAAATGGCGGTGGTGTACAGAACCAAATTCTGCTCTCTGCCGTTTGAAAAAATTTTCAGGGCTCTCCGGGTTCCCTACCGGCTCATGGGAGCCCAGGGATTTTTTGAGCGCATGGAAATTTTGGACATCAATTCCTACCTGAGCGCCTCATTTTTTCCCAATGATGACATGTCGTTTGAACGTGTCGTCAATGTTCCCAAACGGGGTATAGGGCCGGCCATGGTCAAAAAAATGGCAGCCATGCGAACAGATGGTGTCAGTCTGCAGGATGCGGCCAGGATCATGGTAAAAGAACGGGTGCTGACCCCGAAGATCCATGAAAATCTCTCCCGGGTGCTGGAGATCCTTGATGCCATCCGGGATATGGCCCCGGCAATGGCCATGGAAGAAGTGATAGCACATACCGATTATTATGATTATCTGGAAAAAAAGACCAAGACCCGGGCGGAATGGATTTCCAAAAAAGAAAATATCGAGCAGCTCATCCATACGGCCCGTGCCAAATCAGATATGCTGGAATACCTGGAAGAAGCCGCTTTGATCAGAGAAGACAAAGAAGATGAAGATGACCAGGATTCTGCCGGGGTGGCATTGCTGACCATTCATTCCGCCAAAGGCCTGGAGTTTGACACGGTTTTTGTTGTGGGATGTGAAGAGCGTTTGTTTCCCCACTGGCGGTCCATTGACGAGGGGGATGCAGCCCTGGCCGAAGAACGCCGTCTCATGTATGTGGCCATGACCCGTGCGGAACGGTTTTTGTATCTTACCCATTGCAATTACCGGAAAGGGGAGTTCGGCGTCCCCAGCCGGTTCATTGGCCAGATCAAAGAATGCCTGGATTAGGCATGGCCTGAATGGATTTTTTTTATTCCATACGGGAGCCGGTTTCCCAATGGTCGGCAAAAATGCTCAAAAACAGCCTCCGGGCCATTCCAACGGACCACAAGGGCATCTTTGCCACCCTGTTTTTTATAATATTTTCCACGGTCACCGGGGTGGGGATTGTGGTGCCCCTGTTGCCTGTTTATGCCCATGACCTGGGAGCAACCGGGATCTACGTGGCCATGATTTTCGGTTCTTTTTCCATCTCCCGGGTATTTTTGCTGCCCTATTTTGGACGGCTGTCAGACCAAAAAGGCAGAAAGCCCTTTATCCTTGCAGGATTGATTTCCTATACCCTGATTTCCATTGCCTTTGTTTATTCAGATACAGTCAATGGATTGATTTTTATCCGGTTTATCCAGGGTGCGGGCTCAGCCATGATCATGCCGGTGGTCCAGGCCTATGTGGGAGAAATTACACCTGCAGGCTCTGAAGGGTATTCCATGGGACTGTTCAATTTGTCCATGTTTTTGAGCTTGAGCTTAGGGCCCCTCATGGGCGGGGTCATCCACGATATCTGGACCATGAATGCGGCTTTTGTGTGTATGGGCCTGCTGTCTTTGATCGGGGTGCTGCTGTGTTTTTGGCTGCTGCCCCCCCTGTTTGAGGAACGGATCCGTTCCGGACCGCAGCCTGTGCAGATTCCCTGGTCTCTTGTGGTGAAAGATCTGGATCTGTTTGCCCTTTTTTCCTTCAGATATGCTTATACCGCCTGTATCGGGGCAGTCTGGTGTTTTCTGCCCCTGTTTGCCGATGCTGTGTTCGGTCTTTCCGGTGCAAAAATCGGTCTTCTGGTCATGCTGGGTGTGTTCATATCAGGCATTCTGCAGCTGCCCATGGGATATGCTGCGGACCGGCTCAGTCGGCGGATTCTGACCATTGCCGGCGGGGTGATTGCTGCAGCCGGCATGTTTTTGATCTATTTTGCCGCTTCATTTTCCGACCTGCTGGCAGCCATATCCCTTTTCGGTGTGGGCGGGGGTATCTCCATGCCTGCTATCACCGCTCTGGCCGTGGTCAAAGGAGACCAGAAAAAAGCCATGGGATCGGTAATGGCTGTGATGACCGTTGCCCACAGCTTAGGGATGCTTACCGGCTCTCTGGCAGCAGGCCTGGCCATGGATTTTTTCAGCCTCAGACTGGCATTTCCCACGGCAGGCCTGGTAATGGTATCAGGGACCCTGGTCTTTTCGGTGATTCAGTTTCGTTCGCCTGTCCGCGGTGACTAAAAATTTTATATTTTATCGGCAAACGCCTTGAAATGCTGGTATGCCCGTACCAGCTGTGAAATGAGATCCGGCATGGTTTTAAAATTATTTTCATTTGCGGCTTTTTCCATACACCCGGCGGCCCGGGAAAGTTCCAGGGCTGTCAGATTGGCAGCCCCGCCTTTGATGGCATGGGCGAAAGCTGCGATTGCAGGGCCGTTTTGATCAACTGCCGCCTGTTGTATCTGTATCAGTGTTTTATCCACACTGGTAATAAATTCTGTCAGCACTTCCTTTAAAAAAGCAGAATCATTTTCAAATTCCTGCAGCAGTTTTGCCGGGTCCATGGGCTCTTTTGTCGGACACACTGACGGCGATGCCAATTTCGGGGAATCCGGGAGATCGGTTTTTTCAGGTGCCACATCCCGGACTGATTCTTTCCTGCAGCCGGTTTTTTCTTCGGGGACATATTTTTTTACAAGGGCAAGGAAATCCTGTTTTTTCAACGGTTTTGTTATGTAGTCATTCATATCTGCAGCCAGACATTTTTCACGGTAGCCATGGATGGCATGGGCGGTCATGGCAATGACCGGGGTGGGCGGAAACACCCGGGGTGTGTCGGGATTTTCACCCAGAAAAACCGCTTTTTCCCGCTGTTCATGTTCCCGGATAAGCCGGGTGGCTTCATATCCGTCCATCACCGGCATCTGGATGTCCATGAGAACCACATGGAACCTGCGGTTTTTAAACAGATCCACTGCCTGTTGTCCATTTTCAGCCAGGGTCACTTCAAAGCCGGCAGATGTCAGGTGTCTGATGGCGATCTGCTGGTTGGTGGGGTAATCTTCAACCAATAGGATCTGGGGTTTTCTACGCCGGTTTTCCGCATCATCCACTACCAGGATTTTTTTGTCTGCCATGGCCATGGTTTTGTGTGTATTATTTTTTTCCGGAGTATGTGGGGCGGGATCGATCTTCAGCACAATGGTGAACCAGAAAGTGGTTCCTTTTTCAGGCTGGCTGGCCAACCCGATGGTGCCGCCCATCATTTCCACCAATTGTTTGGCAATGGTGGTGCCAAGTCCTGTACCGCCATATTTCCGGGTGGTGGAGCCGTCGGCCTGGGCAAAACTGTCGAATATGCTGCCTTGTTTTTTTTCTGGAATACCGATGCCGGTATCCTTGATAAAAAACTTCAAGGTAATGTGATCGTTTGATTCAGCAATGGTTTTTCCCCAGACACATATTTCTCCTTCAGGGGTGAATTTTATGGCATTGCCGATCAGATTGGTTAAAATCTGGCGCAGACGTCCTGGATCACCTATCACATATTCAGGGACATCAGAAGGGAGAAAAATAATTAACTCCAGATCTTTTTTCCTGGTACTGATGCCAAAAGCAGCAGCCAGGTCTTCTAAAAGGAACCGCAGATTAAAGGGGGTATGGTCCAGTTCCAGTTTGCCGGCTTCAATTTTTGAAAAATCCAGAATGCTGTTGATGATGTCCATCAATGAGTGAGATTCTGTGTTGATGGTGTTGATCAGCTGGGTCTGATTGGGATCAAGAGCGGTGTCCAGCAGGAGTTCAGCCATGCCCATGATGCCGTTCATGGGGGTTCTGATTTCGTGGCTCATATTGGCCAGAAATTCACTTTTGGCCCGGGTGGCTTCTTTCGCCCTGACAACAGCCGCTTCCAGGGCCCGGGTGCGTTCTTCCACCAGAATTTCCAGATGGTCTTTATGCTGGGTCAATTCTTTTTCCAGCTGTTTCCGTGCAGCCAGGCTCTGATCAAAATCGGTTTTTAAAAGGGTCAGGGCATCAAAAACCTCCCTGAAAGGATGGGAAGTTCCCATATGGCTGGCCTGTACCCCTTTTTCATCCCAGTTGATGGTTCCAATGTATTCCAGGATTTCTTCTGCATGAAACCGCAGCCTGTGACCGGGAGTAAGTTTTTGGAAAAAACGGAAAATTGGGGGCACTCTTGTTTTTACCCGGTTTGGTTTGCCATGGCTCAATGCAACGGCTTTTTTCATTGCACAGATATAGGTATCCATGGCCTTCATGGGAATACCGGGTTTTTTAAGATGGGTGCCGATATTATACATCCATTGGATATGCCTGGGCACATTGTATACGAAATGGCCCATGAGTCTTTTTTCCGCCACCTTTTCCAGCAATAATTCCAGTACTTTGATCCGGGTTCTCTGATTTGGTGTGTTGATGATCCGGCTGTAATCTGAAATTTCGATGAAAGAAGAATGATCAAGGCCACAGGCCGTCAGAAACCTGTCATAATTTTTGAACAGAGCCAGGGTGCCGTCATAGCTGATTCTGCCCCTGGGATAGGTGCTTAAAATATTTTTTCCGATCAAATGAAAAGTGACAAAATACTCAGATGTCAATATAATATCAGTCCATTCCGGGCTGTACCGGATGGTCATGCCTGTTTTTGCACATACGGCTTCTGATGCAGTTTCAAAAAAAGTGCCCAATACACTGCCTTTATATTTGTTTGATTTTTCGGATACCAGGTTATTTTTCAGCACCAAATTAGTCCATCTGTATCTTATTTGCAATGGTATTGACCAGAGAAAAGGGGTAAAAATTTTGAAACTGTGGTATACTGTTAAAATAAACAACCCTGAGCCGGAGTCAGCTTATTGAGCCCAAAAGCATCTTGCATGTGCAGGGTTTGTGTTTACATCATACGGGATGAAATTACGTAAAAAAAAATTATGAAAAAGAAAGGGGAAGGTTATGAAATCTGTTCCATCCATTACAAACGTTTTCTTGCTTGTGGCTCTTGCCGCCCTTATGGTTACCGGATGTGCCTCCAGCCGGTCCGGGGAGGTTTATTCCAGAGACCATGCCCGCCAGGCCCAGAACGTAATGGCAGGGACTGTGGAATCGGTTAAGCATATCACCATAGAAGGCACCAAAACACCGGTGGGAACCGCAGCCGGCGGTGTTGCCGGCGGTGTGCTGGGAAGTACCGTGGGAAGCGGATCCGGCAGAACCGTGGCCACGGTTCTGGGGGCACTGGCCGGTGCTGCGGCCGGGACTGCTGCTGAAGAAGGCATCACCCGGAAGCCGGGGCTTGAAATTGTGGTAAAAAAAGACAGTGGTACCACCATTGTGGTGGTTCAGGAGGCCGATGTGGTCCTGGCCCCGGGAGACAGGGTAAGAATTATCTCTGCTGCCGACGGCACCACCCGGGTATCCAAATAAACATATTAAAATTTTCGCAACAGTCCATAAGCTGTGGTGATGAAAACAAAGAGCGGAATATGAAAAAACAGAATGTGACCAACGAGAGCTTGCGGAATATTGCCATTATCGCCCATGTAGACCATGGTAAAACCACCCTGGTGGATGCCATGTTCCGCCAGAGCGGCATGTTCAGGGAGGGACAGCAGGTGGATGAGCGCCTCATGGACAGCATGGATTTGGAGAGAGAGCGGGGCATTACCATTGCCGCCAAAAACTGTTCCGTGGTGTGGAATGACGTGAAGATCAATATCATTGACACCCCGGGCCATGCTGATTTCGGCGGGGAGGTGGAACGGGCACTGTCCATGGCAGACAGCGCCATTCTTCTGGTGGATGCATCGGAAGGACCGCTGCCCCAGACCCGGTTTGTGCTGAAAAAAACCTTTGATGCCAACCTGCCCGTCATGGTGATCATAAACAAAATTGACCGCAAGGATGCCCGGCCTGATGAAGTACTGGACATGGTTTATGACCTGTTCATTGATCTGGAAGCCACAGAAGAACAACTGGACTTCACCTATTTTTATGCCATTGGCAGAGACGGTATTGTCAAAAAGGAACTGGATGCGGATGTGCAGAATCTGCATGTGCTGTTTGATACCATACTCAAGGAGATGCCGGCGCCCTCCTATGACCCGGATGCGCCTTTTCAGATGCTGGTGTCTGATCTGGGATATTCCGACTATTTGGGTCGTCTTGCCATTGGAAAGGTGTTCAACGGCGCTGCCGCTTCCAATGAATCCCTGGTCTGCCTGGGGGAAAATGACCGCCAGATACCACTGAAGGTGACCAAGCTCCAGTCCTATAAAGGTATGACCCTGGATCCTGTGGATCAGGCAAATCCCGGAGATATCGTGGTGTTGTCCGGCATCGAGGATGTCAAAATCGGCGATACCATCTGTACCCGCCAGGCACCCTGTGCCCTGACCAGAATAACAGTGGACGAACCCACGGTGTTCATGCAGTTTGCCATTACCAACTCTCCTTTTGCCGGCAGGGAGGGTAAATATGTGCAGTCCCGAAAGATTCGGGAACGCCTGTTCAAGGAAACCCTGATGAACGTGGCCATTGAAGTGGAGGAAAGCACCACGGATGAAAGTTTTGTGGTAAAGGGCAGAGGAGAACTCCAGCTGGCCATTCTCATTGAAACCATGAGGCGGGAGGGATTTGAGCTCTGTGTGAGCCGTCCCCGGGTTATCTATAAAATGGAACAGGGCCGGCAGCTGGAGCCCATCGAACATCTGTTTGTGGATTGTGAAGAGGATTTCATGGGGGTGGTAACGGAAAAACTTTCCATCAGAAAAGGCAAGATGACCAACCTGGTCAACAATGGAAAAGGCCGGGTCCGCATAGAATTTTCCATCCCGTCCCGGTCTCTTATCGGGTACCGGGATGAATTTCTCACCGATACCCGGGGGACCGGAATCATGAATTCCTATCTGGCCGGCTACGAACCCTTCCGGGGGGAGTTTCCGGTCCGGTTTAACGGATCTCTTGTGTCAGACCGTCAGGGCAGTGCTGTCCCCTATGCCCTGTTCAACCTGGAACCCAGAGGCCAGCTGTTTATTGTGCCGGGCACCCCGGTGTATGAAGGCATGATCATCGGCGAACACAACCGGGCCTCCGATATAGATGTCAATCCCTGCAAGGAAAAAAAGCTCACCAATATGCGGGCATCAGGCAAGGATGAAAACGTGGTATGCACGCCTGTCCGGGATATGACCCTGGAAAAAGCCATCCATTTCATCGCTGATGATGAAATGGTGGAGATCACTCCGGTGTCCATCAGGTTGCGCAAAACTGTTTTACAGGCCCAGACACGTCATCTTATTGCCGGAAAACTCAAAAAAAAGGATAAAAAATAAAACACCGCCCCCTGTTGTGCCTTGAACTCTGTCCGGGATTTTTTGAATCTGACGTTCCGGTCACACGGCACAAGAGGGGCCCGGGCAATATTTTGGCAGTGACTTTGCATGCGATTCCCGGGCCGGTACCTGGTCTGGTGGAAAAACAGGCGGGCTCAGGTATGGATTATCTTGAAATCATTGCCTTCGGCATGGTCTGCCTGGAAACGGGCAAGCCGGTCTGCCAGTTCTCCAAATCTTTCTTCTCCGGTCAAAGACACACAGGCCCGCAATCCTTCGTGGCGGTCACTGCCCGTGGTGGTCAAAGAAATGGCGCTGATGCCGTAATAGAGCAGTTCCTCCACCAGCTCCACCCCGGTGAATCCGGGATAGGCAATGGTGAAATAAAATCCGTCAGCAATGGGCTGGTCATCATCCATGTCATAGACAATGGTAAACCCGTTTTGGGTGAACATCTGCTTCATGGCAAAGGCCCGGTCTCCGTATTCCTTGACATGATCCACAAAATTGAATTCCCCTGAATTAACTGCTTTCAACAACCCGTAAAGCCCATACTGGTTGGAATGGGAAACCCCGGAACTCAAGGCATACATGGCCCCGAAAATATAGGCATATCCGAACCGGTCGCTGCCGAAAAAAGGCTTGAGATTATTGCCGGTGGAATGAAACAGTTTTTCGGGGATAGCAGTCATGCCGATGCGCTGACCAGCCAGGGAAAAAGATTTTGAACTGGAGATCAACAGGATATAATTGTCAGTGAACCGGGCCACTGAAGGGATAAACGGGGGGTGTCCCGGCACAGAATAGTTCTGCCTGAAATCCATTCCGAAATAGGCAAGATCTTCCATGACAATGCAGTCATATCTGGTGGCCAAAGATCCGATTATTTCCAGTTCTTTTTCAGTAAAACAGATCCAGGCCGGGTTGTTGGGGTTGGAATACATGATGGCTGCCACATCATTTTTTTCCAGATAGGTTTCCAGTTTCGGTCCGAGTTTGGCTCCTCTGTATTCATATACATCAAAATGGGCATAGGGCAGTCCCAGTACCCGGGCCTGGAGTTTGTTTACCGGAAACCCGGGATCTATGAACAGTATCCGGTCTTTTTTCCTGGTCCGCCTGGCACAGCACATCATGGCCATGTAGCATCCCTGCATGGACCCCACAGTGGGAAAGCAGGATTCAGCCGGAATATCCACATCCACAAAATTTTTTACAAAAGTCGATATTTCTGTTTTCAGCTGGGGAATGCCGTCAAAAGGAGGGTATTTGGATCCCACCCCCTGTTTTAAGGCGGCAATTTCCGCATCCACCGCAATCTTCGGGGGGGGCAGGCCGGGTACGCCCATTTCCATGCGGATGAACTGCTGACCGGTGGCGGTTTCAATATTGTTGACAATCCGGTTCAGTTCCCGAATGGAAGCCAGGCCTACTGAATCAAGGCCCATCTTTTCAATTTCCTGTTTGACAAGTTTCTGCTCAATGGGGGTATGCATGGATATCTCCTGAAATATCTGATTAGAAAAATAATCACTTATTTAATTTGGCAAAGTGTAGAAGCTTTGGTGATTTTTTTCAAGACAAAACTGGCAAATATCCGGGCAATGTGTTTGTATTGACAGCAATATCCCTGTCATATATCAAATATCTATTTCATTGATAACGGGCCTGGAAAATTATGCAGCAATCTGTGGAACAGCAATCCTATGATTTACCGGCTGGTTTCATGGGTTTTTTCCTGTCATTTTTTCATGGAACCGCCGGACATGGTCTGCGATGATGGCTGATGCGGCGGCACCGTCTTTTGCTTTCATGGCGGCAATAATCTTTTCAAAATCGTTGAGATTTTCCAGGGTCCGTTCATGGTTCATGGGCAGATAATCCCGGTAATAGCGGTGGATATTTTCATGGATACTTTTCTGGACAAACTGGAAAACCGGGTTGCGTGTCATGGTACCGATAAAGGTGTGCATGGCTTCATCGGTCTGTAAAAAAGTTTCCCAGTCCTGATTGTCAAAACACTGCCTGGCCTTTGCAAGCAACCGCTCCATCTCCTGGATGTCATCAGAGGAGGCCCGTTCTGTTGCCAGTTCCACAAGACTGCTCTCGATTTTGATACGGAACTCAGATAAATGCCCGAGGGACACCTCTCCGGAGCGGATGAGCAATGCCAGAGATTCCATGATGGGATCTGTATCAATGCGCTTGACAATGGCACCGCCGGTGACCCCCAGCTTGATCTCGATGAGCCCTTTCTGCTCAAGCACCCGCAGGGCCTCCCTGAGGGTTCCCCGACTGGTGTTGAACATCTCTTTGAGGTCCCGTTCCGCCGGCAGCCGGGTGCCGGGTGCCAGTTTTTTGCTTAAAATAGCATCCTGTATCTGTTCCACCACATCCTGGAACACCCGGCTCTGTTTGGCACGTTTGAACATAAAAAGCCCCTGCTGTTTTACTTGAATTGCTCCATGCCGGAAAAATCCCTGTATGGATTAAAATGTGTTAAAACATCCCAGTCCTCTTCTGTCAATCCGGAGGTAACCATCCGGGTCAGCAGTTCTCCCAGTCCCGGTCCCAGCATGTAGCCCTGGCCGCACATGCCCACGGCATTAATGAAATTGGGGTGGTCATTCACAGGGCCCACAATGGGGAATCCGTCCGGGGTCATGGGGTACTGGCCCCGCCAGGTACGTCTTACCTTGAGATTGGCCAGTTTGGGGAACAAAGACACCATACGTTTGGCCACCTGGGGCAGGAACACCGAGGTGGCTTCGGATGCGGTGCCCTTGATCAGATGTTTGGGGGTCAGGCAGAAAATCACGTGGCCCTCGTTATTCTGGTAAAAATAATAGTTGGCGGAATCCTCGGTGGCAGGGTCCTGGCTGGGCCGCAGGTCCACGATCATGGGGCCGAAAAACCGCTGCACCGGTTCGGTGATGGCCCCTTCATGGCTGTCAGGCTCCACCGGCAGGTCAATGCCCGCCATGGCCCCGATCTGCCGGGCATAATTACCGGCAGCATTGATCACATGTGACGTAAAGTAGACATCCTTGTCCGTGGTCACCTGGATCTCATTGCTGCTCAAGAGATCGATTTTGGTGACCTTTTCTTTGAACCGGTACCGGGCCCCGTATTCCATGCTTTTAAAATAAAAGGCATTGACGGCCCGTAGCGGAGACGCACTGCCGTCTTTGGGGGAATAGGTGCTGCCCCGCAATCCATCCATGTTGATGCCGGGCACAATCTTTTGATATTCTTCGGCCGTCAGCCAGTCGATGTCCAGGGCAAAGGATTTTTGTATTTTCATCAATTCCTTTAGCTTTAGCGCATCTTCATCGGTATAGGCGGGGAAACTGTACCCGTTCTGAATCCAGCCGATGTCATCGCCATGCATTTCTTCCCAGGTGGAAAAGATTTCGATACTGCGCAGGCAGGTGGTGATTTTGCCCTTGTCCGAATGGGTGGCCCGGATTCCCCCGATGGCTTTTTTGTTCTGGCCCTGACCCGGAGATGCCAGGGTATCGATGGTCAATACCTGCAGTTTTTCCTTTGCCAGGGCCATGGCCGTGGGCACCCCCACCGAGCCTGCGCCGATAACAATCACATCAAAATGCTTCATGATTCACCTCCATTGGCAAATTTTCCCAGGGGTACTTCAATAAAAAGGGGACGGCGAATATTTTTCACAATATCTTCGGCAGCGATCTGCTCGGCCCGGAAAATCAGCATCATCAGGTTTTCACAGGTTTTATACCCGCAGGGCCCCATGCCGGCCCGGGTCAGGGCTTTGATCTGGTTCATGTCGGTGATCCCTTTTTTCACCAGATCCCGGATTTCTCCGGCAGTCACCCGTTCACACAGGCAGACCACTTCCTCATCTTTGATCTGGTCCAGAGGAATTTTTTCCATGAGTTTGTCATACACAGCCTGGTCCTGGATGGTAAACCCAACCACTTTTTTGGCAATGGCTTTGGGTACCTTCACCCGGACGATCAGGGTCCTGTCACTGTCTTTGGTGGCTTTGGCTCCCAGCACGGTGAACTGCCCCAAAGGATTGCCGTCCACATCCACGCACTGAATAGTATCTCCCTTGGTCACCGGCACATTTCCCACTTCATAGGGCAGAAACACGGTGGGATATTCCGGCTTCTTGCGGAAATCCACCAGGGTGATGGACAACCCCGGACAGATGGTCAGGCATTTCATGCACCCTTTGCATTCGCCTTCAAACACCGGCTGTCCCTTGATGGGATCTCCTTCCATGGTGATGCAGTGTTCCGGGCACACCGTGCTGCACGGGTTGCACGGAATTTCCTGTTTGCAGTGCATGACGGGAAACACCCCCTCTTCTCTGGAGGGAGGTGCCAGTTCCTGCACCGGTCCGGGATGGGATTTGAGAATATCGGCTTTTTGGAACCAGTCATCCGGGATAGGGGGCACCTCCGGTTTGAAGTGGCGCACAATGTTGAGACCTGCAATCTTGCCGTTGAACATGGCAGAAGACGCTTCTGCAATTTCAGCAGCATCTCCGGCACTGAACACCCGGATGCCTGCGGTCTGTGCTTCCTGGGCAAATTCTCCCACCGGCTCCAAACCCACGGCAATGAGGATGGTGTCGCAGGCAAAGGTCTTTTCCGTGCCCGGTATGGGGGTGAAGGTATTGTCAATCTGTGCAATGGTGATGGATTCCACTGATTCAGTGCCATTGGCGGAAATGATGGAATGAGACGTATAAATGGGGACCCCGAGGCGCTTGAGTTTGTCTTCATGGACCTTGTAACCCCCGCACTGGGGCAGGGCCTCTGCCAGCCCCACCACCTGGATGCCGGCCTGGAGTGCGTGATATCCCGCAATGATCCCTACATTGCCCCCGCCAATGATGAACAGCCGTTCCGTGGGTTTGACCAGATCCCGGTTCACCAGGGTCTGGAACGCACCGGCACCGTAAACCCCGGACAGGGAGTTGCCCTTGAACCGCAGAAATTTTTCCCTGGCACCTGCGGCATTGAGGATCACCCTGGGGGTGACGATTTTATACACCCCGTCCTTGAGAATGCCTACCTTTTTGTCATCAAACACATACAGGGCGGTGCTGTTTTTCCACACCTCAATATGGGCGGCAGCTTCTACTTTGTCTGCCAGCATTTTCCCGATGTCCATGCCCCGCATGCCCGCATAGGAATCTTCCACTGAGCCGAAAAATTTGTGGGTCTGCAGGACCAGCTTGCCCCCGAGTGCATCCTTGTCATCCACCAGGATGGCGTTCATCCCGTGTTCTTCCAGCTGCAGGGCTGCGGACAGTCCGGCCGGACCTCCGCCGATGATGAGCACGTCCGTGGTCAGGTGTTCAATATCCGAGATGGGGGGAACATCCTCCACTTCCGGCAGCCGTGGCAGGCCTTCCACACTTTCCACAATCATATTTTCGGTCACTTGGATCATGCAGGCCTTGACCGGAATCCCGTTGGCAATCACTGTGCACTGGGCGCACTGGCCATTGGCGCAGAAAATGCCCTGGGCGGATCCATCTTTGTGGTGGTGGCCGAAAATTTTAATGTCATTGGCAAAAAGGGCTGATGAGATGACCTCATTTTCCCGGGCAAATAACTTTGTTTTATTCCAGTAGAACGGCACTTCTCTGATTTCAGGTACCGTCAATACCGGGTGTTTTTCTATTCTGTTACGGGTCATATACCCTCCTGAATGATAATATTATACAGGAATAATTGATCAAAATGTATTTTTTTTTAATGGTTAAACCATTTAATTGCTTTTGTCAATCCTTTTTCAAAGGCATTGCCCCAAGAAAAAAATGCATCAATTGTTTTTTTGTGAAACAGGAAAGGATCGCAACCTGTTTTGCAATGGTTGTTTTTACAGGAGCCCCCAAAATGGTCAAATCAGAATCCGGGGAAAGCGGGATGCTTTCACTTGAGAGAAACATTATCAAACTGCCTGAGCTGCGGCTCGAAAGCAACATTTCAGTCGAGCAGGCGCTGCTCAACCGTCGCTCGGTGCGCAGCTATGAAAACCAGCCCCTGACAATCGCCGAAGTCGGTCAATTGTTATGGGCAGCTCAGGGTATCACCGAAAAGTCGCGCGGCTTCCGTACTGCGCCATCTGCCGGCGCAACTTTCCCGTTCGCGGTATATATAGTAGCGGGAGATGTTATCGGCCTGACTGCCTTGCATTTTGGTTGCCCTTTTTATAGGGCCCGCATCGTATGCTGCCATCAGGGATTTTATTTCATTTATGCTCATTTTTGTGTATTCTGCCATTATTTCTTCCTGTATTTTTTAGCTGACGAATTTTCTTTCTGATATCATCGACAAGAAATGATTCAAGTGCAGACAGTTCACAGGTTAACTTGTGTTCATCCAGAAGGCGTGCTTGCGTAATAGAGAAATGGGTAGCATCAACAGGTAATTTCTTTAATCATGGCAAGGCCCCTTGTTATTACCGGTATGCTTTTTTCTCAGAACCTGGCAGACGGTGGTGGCAATTTGAATGTCCTGGACAGCCACTTTTATTGAAATATTTATTGGAATTTTTGATACCAATACAATCAAAAACTTGATAATATTCTTTTTTTATAAATGTTAAAGTTGCACCAGGCGGATATGCTGTTTTTATATGAAAGAACTGGAGGACCCACCGAATTCTTTCATGCTTTGTTGTGGTCCTCAGGGCATGGTCGTTATTGGAATGATATGATTGATATCAGTGAATATGAATTTTGGAAAAACGGTAATTAAATGGACATACTTGAAAAAATACGCAGACACGGGCTGCTGCTTGACGGCGGCATGGGATCGATCCTGATCGGTCATGGACTGGCAGGAAATGAGGCGGCGGAATCCTGGAATATCCGACATCCGGAGATTATCCGGCAGATTCACGCGGACTATATTGCTGCCGGGGCCGATGTGGTCACGGCAAACACGTACGGGGCATCATTGTACAAGCTTGAGAAAATGGGAGTGAACAAAGATTTTGAACGCATCAACACAGAAGGGGTCCGGCTGGCAAGGACAGCCTGTGGGCGGGATCAATATGTGGCCGGTGACATGGGTGCCATGGGTGATATGCTGGCACCTGCCGGGCCGGTTTCCTTTGAGGAGATGAAGGATAATTTCTCGAACCAGGCCCGGATATTGGAAGAAGAAGGGGTTGACCTGTTTCTTATCGAGACGATTTTTGATCTCAATGCCGGTCTTTGTGCGGTTCAGGCCATCCAGTCTGTTTCGGACAAACCGATTTTCTGTTCAATGACCTTTAAAGAAACCCCGAAAGGATTTTTCACCATCTTTGGAAACACGCCGGAACACAGTATGAAAACCCTTGCAGACAACGGGGTGGCTGCGGTGGGCGCCAATTGTTCCCTGGACAGCACCGACATGGTCCGACTGGCGGCGCAGATCCGTAAATGTGTCGATATCCCGGTGCTGATGCAACCCAATGCCGGAATGCCGCAACCCACAGCAGACAACCAGGCGTTTTATCCGGAAACCGATGACCTGTTTGCCGGCAACATGAAAAAAATCCGGGAACTGGGGGTTGAAATCATTGGCGGGTGTTGCGGCACCACACCGGAAACAATCAGGAAAATGCATCAACGCATATTCAGGGAGTAAAAGATGGATGCCGATCCATTGCATTTCTGGCCATCTCCTGCGGCGTTACAGGCATTTTTCCCGGCAGGCGGCCCGGATTGCTGTTTTTGTCTGTCAGGGGCCGGTGTATACGTCTTTGATGATATATTTTTATTTGTTCAGTGACAAAATGGCAGCCGTCCGGAGGGCGGCGCTTGAGAACCCCGGTATTACCTGACTTTTCTGTATTTTTTGGCCACACGCTTTTTTTCCGGCCGGGTTCGGGCGGTAACAATGTCTTTCTGCCGCTGTTTTTTGGCTGGGTCCTTTTCCACAAACAAAGGTTTCCTGGTGAAGGGATCCTGGCCGGTATAATACATGAGCGTGGAAAAAGTGGACGGGGTGGGGGTGAAAATCTGGACCTGCTCGGGATGGGTTTTGAGGTTTTCACTGATAAACCGTGTCAGGGCGGCCATCTCTTTTTGGGTGCATCCGGGGTGGGCTGCCATGAAATAATAGGTTAAAAACTGGGGCTTGCCGCATGCAGCAGATATGTTGTCAAAGGCGGACTTGAAGCCCAGCAGATCGTTGATGGTCTGTTTGCCCATATGGTGAAGCACCTTTTTTTCACTGTGTTCCGGCGCTACCTTCAGCTGGCCGGACACATGGTCTGTCACCAGTATTTTCAAGAACGCGCTGCCGTATTTTTTGTCCTGCATGATCAGGTCATACCGGATCCCGGAGTTGACAAACACCTTTTTGATGCCGGGCAGGGCGGTGAGTTTTTCCAGCAGATCCAGGTACCGGGAATGGTCCGGCTGCAGGGTTTTGCAGATTTCAGGAAACAGGCAGCTTTTGTCCCGGCAGGCCCCGTGTGATAATTTTTTGGGGCACTCATACCCGTACATGTTGGCGGTGGGGCCCCCCAGATCCATAATGTTTCCTTTAAAATCCGGATGGGCTGTGAACTGACGTGCCTGCCGGAGAATGGATGACGTGCTCCGGCACTGGATCGTCCGGCCCTGGTGCACTGTGATGGCGCAGAACCGGCATTCACCGTAACACCCGTAATGGGTGGGAATGGCGAACCGGATGGTGTCCAGGGCCCGCACCGGTCCCATCTCCCGATAAAAAGGGTGCACATCATGTTCATAATCCAGGTCATGGATCTGATCCATCTGGGCTGTGGTGGACACGGGTGCCGGCGGGTTCAGTACCAGGTACCGGTTCTGGTGGGCCTGGCACAATTGTTGTCCGGTGACAGGATCGGTGTTGCGGTAAAATACGGTAAACGCGTCCATATACGCCTGTCTGTTTTGGGCAACTGTTTCAAAAGAGGGCAGTTCCAACCCGGTTTTTTTTCCGGCAATATAGGCGATCCCCGGAATATGGTCAAAGGACTGTCCCTGTTTCAATGCCCGGGCAAGGGCGGCAATCGTGGCATGTCCCATGCCGAACACCAGATAGTCGGCCCTGGCATCGAACAGAATGGACCGCCGGATTTTGTCGGACCAGAAGTCATAATGGGCCATGCGCCGCAGGCTGGCTTCGATGCCGCCGATCACAATGGGGGCAGTGGGTTTGCCGAACCGCCGTATCAGATTGGCATAGGCGATGACCGCCCGGTCCGGTCTTCGGTTGTTGACATGTCCCGGGGTGTAGTCATCTTTTTGCCGCCGTTTTTTTAAGGCAGTATAGTTGGCCACCATGGAATCCACGGATCCGGCCGTAATCCCCCAGAAAAGAGAAGGGGGCCCTAAGCGCAGGATATCGTCAGGGTTGTCCAGATCCGGCTGGGCAATGATTCCCACCTTGAATCCCTGGTGCAAAAGCACCTTTCCGATCATGCTCACGCCCATGAAAGGAGAGTCAATATAGGTATCTCCGGTGACCAGGATGATCTCCAGCCGGTCCCAGCCCAGGGCTTTGACCTCCGGCATGGTGGTGGGGATAAACATATGGGGTATCAGCTTTCGGGTAACTTGTTCAAGAAAATGAAACTATCGCCTGGGTACAATTTCCAGCCAGTACCCGTCCGGATCATTGATAAAGTAGATGCCCATCTCCTTGTTTTCAAAACAGATGCAGTCCATTTTTTTGTGCATGGCATGGGCTCCATCAAAATCATCGGTTATAAAGGCGATATGAAATTCTTCATCTCCCAGATCATAGGGTTTTTCCTGTGCTTTGAGCCAGGTCAGTTCCAGCTTGTTTGCACTGGTGCCGTCTTCCAGAAACACAATGATATAGCTGCCGTCATCCGCTGTTTTGCGGCGGGCTTCTTGAAGGCCCAGGGCTTTTTCATAAAAGGCCAGGCTTTTTTTCAGATCCAGTACATTGATGTTGAAGTGATCCATGGTAAATTTCATGAAAGATTCCTTTGCTTGTCAAAAAGTGGAAATGTTTATTTTAAATCAGGCAGTGTTTTTTTGTCAACATCAAGGTCACAATTGATGTTGATACAAATTACCGGTTTATGATATATTTGCACATTTTGGTAACCAGTGTGAAAGAGAGACGTGACAAATAAGGAAAAATCCATATTCCGGTGTAAAACCTGCGGAGGGCAGACTTTCAAATGGATGGGCCGGTGCCCGGACTGCGGGGACTGGGATTCTCTGGCCCAGGAAAGGCAGACCGCCAAAAGCAAAGGAAAATCCCGTCCTTTATTTGCAGCAAAACCGGTTCCCATGGATTCTGTGGACGGGGGAGAATCTTTGCGGATACGCACCGGCATGCCGGAATTCGATCGGGTCCTGGGGGGCGGTATTGTGGACGGGTCCCTGGTGCTCATCGGCGGTGATCCGGGCATCGGCAAATCCACCCTCATGCTCCAGGTGCTGACCGCCCTGGCCGGATCCGGCAAAACCTGTCTGTATGTTTCCGGTGAAGAATCCATCCGCCAGCTTTCCATGCGGGGGCAGCGCCTGGATGGCGGATCCTGCCCCACCCTGTTTATTGTATCGGAAACCGATCTGGATGCCATTGCCGCCATGATGGAGCAGACCGCCTATGATGCCGTGGTTATCGATTCCATTCAAACCGTTTTCCAGACAGACGTCACCTCCACCCCGGGCAGTGTCACCCAGATCCGGGAGGCGGCCATGCGGTTCATGCACCTGGCCAAAACCAGCGGGACCCCCATTTTCCTGGTGGGGCATGTGACCAAGGTGGGGGCCATTGCCGGGCCCAGGATCATGGAGCATATGGTGGACACGGTACTGTATTTTGAAGGGGACAAAAGCCATGTGTTCAGGATATTGCGGGCCGTGAAAAACCGGTTCGGCTCCACCAACGAGATCGGGGTGTTTGAAATGCGTGAAAAAGGACTTATGGAAGTGCCCAACCCTTCCGCCGTTTTTTTGTCTGAGCGGGCATCTGTGGCCCCGGGATCGGTGGTCACCGCCTGCATGGAAGGCACCCGTCCCATCCTGGTGGAGATCCAGGGTCTGGTGTCCACCTCCAGCCTGGGAAATCCCAGGCGTACTGTGCTGGGCCTGGACATGCAGCGGGTGGCCCTGATTGTGGCGGTCATGGAAAAGCGCCTGGGCATGAACCTGTCCGGCCTGGACCTGTTCATGAATGTCACCGGCGGGGTCAGGATCGTGGAACCTTCTGCTGATCTGGCCATTGCTGCGGCCCTGGCTGCCAGCTTCATGGACAAACCCGTTCCCAAAGAAACCACCCTTATCGGAGAAATCGGCCTGACAGGAGAGATCCGGGCGGTGAGCCATGCCCAGGCCAGAATAAAGGAAGCTGCCAAAATGGGATTTACCACCTGCCTGGTGCCGGCATCGGCATTGAAACAGCTGTCAAAGGTCCGCGGCATGACCATAGAAAGTGTAAGGTTCTTAAAAGAAGCCATGGAGGTATTGTTTGGCAGCTAAAAAAAAAGGCGGCAGAGCTGCTGGCCGGTCTGCAGGCAGATCAGGCAGCCAATGGGCGGATCATTTGACACAGCAGGCCAAAGCAGACAATTATCCGGCCAGATCCGTGTATAAACTGGAAGAAATTCAGCAAAAATTTTCCATTATGAAAAAAAGGGATACCGTCCTGGATCTGGGGTGTGCACCGGGGTCATGGTTGTTGTATGCCTCCAGAGAGGTGGGGTCGGAAGGCAGGGTCCTGGGCATTGACATCAAAGCGGTGGATATCGGTCTGCCGCCAAATGTCACAGTGATCCAGGATGATATCCTTACCATGGCGGATGATACATTTTTACAACAGGCATCCGGCTGCCGGGTGGTGCTGTCGGACATGGCACCTGGTACCACCGGCCGAAAAGATGTGGATGCGTTTCGTTCCTTTGAATTATGCAAAATGGCGCTGGATGTGGCAGAACGGTTCTTGGGAGTGAACGGCCATTTCGTGTGCAAGATTTTCCAGGGCAATGAATTTGCACAGTTTGAAAAACAGGTAAAAAAACGCTTTGGCACCTGCCGGATTTTCAAACCGGAAAGCTGCAGAAAACAAAGCAGAGAAATATATATTATAGCAAAAAATAAACGCCAAATGTAAGGAGTGTATCCATGTCAGGACACAGCAAATGGTCGACCATCAAGCATAAAAAAGGGGCGGCCGATAAAAAAAGGGGCAAGATCTTCACCAAGCTGATCAAGGAGATCACGGTGGCGGCCCGCATGGGCGGCGGAGATCCGGAGGCCAACCCCAGACTGCGCCAGGCCCTTGCCGCAGCCAAAGCCCAGAACATGCCCAAGGAGAATTTTGAACGGGCCGTTAAAAAGGGCACGGGTGAACTGGAAGGGGTCAGTTATGAGGAGATCGTCTATGAGGGCTACGGGCCCGGCGGGGTGGCCGTGCTGGTGGAGTGCCTCACCGACAACCGGAACCGCACCATTGCCGATGTCCGGTACATGTTTTCCAAGGCCGGGGGCAATGTGGGCACGGACGGGTGTGTAGCGTGGATGTTTGACAAAAAAGGACTGGTCGCCGTGGCAAAGGATGCCGTGGATGAGGACATCCTCATGGAGGTGGCATTGGATGCCGGGGCTGAGGATATCAGAGATGAAGGGGATGTGTTTGAGGTGATCACCGAACCGGCAGAATTTGAAGCGGTGCAGGAGGCCGTAGACAAGGCCGGCATTGCATACCAGATGGCGGAAATCACCATGCTTCCCCAGACCATGACAGAAGTTGCCGGCAAAGAAGCGGAACAGATGATTCGGTTCATGGATGCGCTGGATGATTGTGATGATGTGCAAAAATTTTATACCAATGCCGATATCCCGGATGAGGCATTCGAAGATATGTAATTCTTGGTATGCAAAGTTTCTGGTGCAGGCTTTTTTTGCTGCAGCAGTTTATAAAAGGCCGGTATCTTCAAGATGCCGGCCTTTTGGCATCAGGCCAGATCGATCATTTTCTGCACCGCACCCAATGCTTTTTTCCGGGTATCTTCCGGTACCCGGACCTCACCTGCCAGGGTTTCCAGACTGTGTTTCACATCGGCCAGGCTGATTTTTTTCATGTCAGGGCACACCATTTTGGGGGATGCGGGATAAAACTGCTTGTCCGGATTGGCTTTTGAAATGGGATACAGCAGTCCGTTTTCCGTTCCCAGAATGAACTGGCGAAGGGGGCTGGTTCTGGCATATTGGATCATGCCGGAAGTGGACTGGATGGTATCGGCCATGGCCAGTACCTCTGGCGGACATTCCGGATGGGCCATGAACAGAGCATCGGGATGGGCCTGTCTGGCAGCATCTACATCCGCTTGGGTCAGATTGTTGTGAAATGGGCAGTATCCTTCCCACAGATGAATTTTTTTATCCGTATGCCCGGCTGCATATTGGGCCAGGTTTCTATCCGGGGTCATGAGCACCGCATCCGCCTTAAGGGCATTGACCACCTGGATCACATTGGCCGAGGTGCAGCAGATATCGGAAACAGCCTTGACAGCGGCCGAAGAATTGACATAGGTCACCACCGGGATATCACCCAGGGCTTTTTTCCGGGCGGTCAGGGCGGTCGGGTCCACCATGTCTGCCATGGGACAGCCGGCATCTGTGTTCGGCAGCAGGACCGTTTTCTCCGGACAGAGGATGGATGCGGTTTCTGCCATGAAATGAACACCGCAGAACACAATAACGTCGGCTGAGGTTTTTGCGGCCTTGATACTCAGTTCCAGAGAATCTCCGCAAAGATCAGCAATATCCTGAATCTCAGGAGGTTGATAATTATGGGCCAGGATAATGGCATTTTTTTTTCGGGCCAGATTCTGGATAGCTTCTTTCATCACAAGAATCCTTTCTTTGTATTTTTAGTTCATCTCAATTACATTAACCCCGGAAGGGATTGTAAAATCAAACAAGTCATCCGGAATCTGCCAGAAATTTATATTGCTGAATTCAAAATGGGTGGTGTCTCCAAAAGCATTCACAGTGGTGACATGGGAGATATGAAATTGTTTGGGGCATACCCGGATGATGATGCGGTGAATGTCCGGATTTCCGGACTGGTCCTCAAGGAGCAGTTCGGCCCGGTCTTGTGTTGCCTCCTTGACAGATACGGTATAGTTTTTCCGGATCAGGGAGATATCTGATAAAAATGCCCCGCCGGCACCTGACTGGAAAAACCGGGCTGCATCCCCGCGCATGACCTGGTTTTCTTCAGGCCTGAAAATCCACAGTTCTGTACCGTTGGTGATAATATCGTGGCGTTCCGGGGACAGGTACTGCCATTTCATTTTCCCGGGGTGGCTGAACCAGGCTCTGCCTGATGCTGTTTCATCGATATCCAGGGCAGACAAAGTGGATGTCTGTAAAAAATCGGCGGAAAAACTTTTTCCGGCATACCGGTTTTCAATGCCGTCCAGGATGGTTTGTGCAGGGGTCCTGGTGTCTGACGTATTTCCGGGAACGGCCCAGCAGAAAACCAGGGCGATGATAAGAAAGGGTCTCATGAATATCATGGTGTGTTCCTTATGGTTTACCGCAGCAGTTTTTGCAGGTCTTTTCGTTTGTCTTCAGCATACAGGCGCCGCAGCTTGGGTTTTTCAATTTTTCCGGTTGGGTTGCGGGGCACATCCCCGAAAAAAATTTTTTTCAGGTGTTTGTACCGGGGCAGGGCCTGCTGGAATTGTTGAATATCGCTTTCACAGATCATGCAGTCCGGTTTGACGCTGATGATGCCTGCGGGGATTTCCCCTAAGCGCTCATCCGGCACGCCTATAACAGCGATATCTTTTATTTTTTCATGGCCCAGAAAGAAATTTTCAATTTCATTGGGATAAATATTTTCTCCCCCGTAAATGATCATGTCTTTTTTCCGATCCACCAGCCAGATGAATCCCTCCATGTCATACCTGGCCAGATCACCGGTGTGCAGCCATCCGTTGTGAAGGGTTTTACCGGTAGCTTCCGGATTTTTATAATAGGCTTTCATCACCCCTGGTCCCCGAACGATCAATTCACCGGTTTCGTTGCCAAACAGGTGGTTGCCCTGTTTGTCCACAATTTTGGCCTCCCATCCGTGGCCTGCTTTGCCTATGGGACCTATACGGTGGCTGTTTTCAAGGCCCAGGTGGATACATCCCGGTCCGGTGGATTCGGTAAGGCCGTAGTTGGTGTCATATCCCTGACCTGGAAAGTGTTTTTGCCATCTTTGGACAAGGCTGGGGGGAACGGGCTGGGCCCCGGAATGCATCAGCCGCCACTGGCCCAGATGATAGTGTGACAGATCAAGGGTCTTGTTTTCTATGGCAATGAGAATATCATGGGCCCAGGGAACAAGAAGCCAGGCAATGGTGCAATGTTCTTCAGAAACCGCTTCAAAAATCCATTCCGGTTTTACCCCGTTGAGCAGGATGCACCTGCCCCCCACCAGAAAAGAGCCCATCCAGTGCATCTTGGCGCCGGTGTGATACAAAGGCGGTATGCACAAAAATATATCCTCATGGGTCTGGCCATGGTGGTGGTTTTCCACTTCACAGGCATGGGTCAGATTATTGTGGGTGAGCAGTACTGCTTTGGGGGTGCCGGTGGTGCCTGAGGTGAAGTACAGCGCTGCATCATCGTCATTTTCCATGGGAACATCCGGCGGCAAATGGGCTTTTTGGTCTTTGATAAAGTCATCAAAAAAATATGCCCATTCCGGACAGGATTCTCTGGGGCCTGTAAAAATCCACAGACGTACACTGGATGCCAGCGCATTGCGAATGGCTTCAATGCGCTGGATAAATTCTTCTCCGAATATAAAGGCTTTGGGGGCTGCCGTGTTTGCGCATAACAGAATTTTATCGGATTCAAACCGGAAGTTCAACGGAACTGCCCAGGCACCGGTATACAGGATGCCAAAATAGATGGGCAGCCATTCCAGACTGTTGGTCATGAGCTGTACCACGGTATCTGATTTTTGGATGCCGTTCTGGTGAAGGCCGTTGGCCAGCTTGCAGGCCATGGTATAAAATTGGTGCCACGTGAGTTCTTTTCTGGTTTTTCTGGCAGGAACCCGCTCCACCAGAGCAATTTCATCTCTGTACACCCGATTGTTTTCAGCCAGTATCTGTGTTATGCGCATAAACTGAATTCTGCCTTTTTCCCTTTTGACCTTGTGGTTAAAAAAAAAATCCTGCCGGATCACTATAGACCACGGCAGGATTATATTCAACCCAATGTTTGGAGACGGCTTACTTGTCTTTATTGACCTCTTCAAAGTCGGCATCCACTACATCCTCATCTGTCTGAGCGCCGGCAGCACCGGTGTCTGCCTGGCCTTCCTGGGAAGAAGATGCCTGCTGGTACATGACTTCAGCCAGTTTATGCGAAGCCTGGGAAAGGGTTTCGATTTTCTGTTTAATGTCATCCACGTCACTGGATTCTTTGGCCTGTTTCAAGGCTGCCACAGCAGACTCAATGGAAGTTTTGGTTTCTGCGTCCACTTTGTCGCCGTGTTCTTTAAGGGTCTTTTCGGTCTGGTCCACCAATGCTTCAGCCTGGTTTCTTGTATCCACAAGTTCCCGTCTTTTTTTATCTTCTTCCGAATGCATTTCCGCATCTTTGACCATTTTTTCAATTTCATCTTCTGAAAGTCCGGAAGCTGCTGTAATGCGTATGGATTGTTCCTTGTTGGTTGCCTTATCTTTGGCAGATACCTGTACAATGCCGTTGGCATCAATGTCAAAGGAAACTTCAATCTGGGGAACACCCCGGGGTGCCGGGGGAATATCAGCCAGTTCAAACTGGCCCAGGGTTTTGTTGTCAGCTGCCATTTCCCTTTCTCCCTGGAGCACATGAATGGAAACCGCTGGCTGGTTATCTGCAGCAGTGGAGAAAACCTGGCTTTTTTTGGTGGGAATGGTGGTGTTTTTTTCAATAAGTTTGGTCATGACACCGCCCAGGGTTTCAATACCCAAAGAAAGCGGGGTTACATCCAGAAGCAGCACATCATGAACATCACCCTGGAGCACACCGGCCTGGACAGCCGCACCCATGGCAACCACTTCATCCGGATTTACCCCTTTGTGGGGTTTTTTGCCGAATATTTTTTCCACCCGCTGCTGCACGGCGGGCATACGGGTCATGCCACCCACCAGAACAACTTCATCCACACCCTCAGAGCCCACACCTGCTTCTTTTAATGCTCTGCGGCAGGGACCTTCCAGGTTATCCAGAAGATCTGCCACCAGGGATTCCAGTTTTGCCCGGGACAATTTGACATCCAGGTGTTTGGGGCCGGATGCATCTGCCGTGATAAAAGGCAGGTTGATGCTGGTTTCTGTGGCACTGGACAATTCCATTTTTGCTTTTTCCGCCGCTTCTTTGAGGCGCTGGAGTGCCATTTTGTCTGAACGTATATCAATGCCCTGGTCTTTTTTGAATTCATTGGCAATATAGTCGATGACCCGCAGGTCAAAGTCTTCACCACCCAGATGGGTATCTCCTGATGTGGATTTTACTTCAAAAACGCCGTCTCCAATTTCAAGTATGGACACATCAAAGGTACCGCCGCCCAGGTCGAAGACTGCTATTTTTTCTTCTCCTTTTTTATCCAGGCCGTAGGCCAGAGATGCGGCAGTAGGTTCGTTGATGATCCGTTTGACTTCAAGTCCGGCAATTTTTCCGGCATCTTTGGTGGCCTGCCTCTGGCTGTCATTAAAATAGGCAGGTACAGTAATTACTGCTTCTTTGACCTCTTCGCCCAGGTATTCTTCAGCTGTTTTTTTGATATTGCCCAGGATGAACGAAGAAATTTCAGCAGGGCTGTATTGTTTTCCCCTCAAATTAATGCGTGTATCCCCATTGGATGCCGCTTCAATCTTATAAGGAAGATTGGGGATGTCGCTCTGCACTTCTTTTGAGTCGAATTTTCTGCCGATGAGGCGCTTTACACCGAATACCGTGTTTTCCGGATTGGTAATGGCCTGCCGTTTGGCAGTCTGGCCCACAATTCGCTCACCACCTTCAGTAATGGCAACAATGGACGGGGTAGTTCGGCCGCCTTCGGCATTGGTAATAATTTTTGCTTCTCCACCAGCTTCCATGATTGCAACACAGGAGTTGGTTGTTCCCAGATCTATTCCAATAATTTTTCCCATAACATTTCCTCCAAGATATCTTTATGTTTCTTTTGGTTCGTCTGCCTCATTTTCCGTTCGTTTCGAAACAACAACCATGGCGGGTCTTATCAACCTGTCATTGAGCACGTATCCAGTCTGCAGAACGTTGGTTACTGTATTTTCAGGCACCTCGTCGGTTTCCTTCTGTGTGACTGCCTGGTGGAAATTCGGATCGAATTCCTGATTTTCCGCTTCCACCGGCGTAACATTAAAGGACTGGAAAATTTTCAAAATTTCCTTGTGGGTCATTTTTACCCCTTCCAGCAGAGTATCAAGATCCTTGTTACTTTCTGCAGATGAAATAGCCCTTTCGAGATTATCTACAACCGGTAGAAATTGTTTGAAAACAGTTTCGGTAGCAAATTTTTTAAATTCGTCTATCTCCCGTTGTTTTCTTTTTCTATAGTTGTCAAATTCAGCCGAAAGTCTCACAAACCGATCCTTTTCTTTGGAAAGCTGTTCTTCCAATTCACGAATATCGCCTTTTTGGGTATCGGTATTTTCTTTGGCATCGTTCTGGATGTCTGCTGAGCTTGGATTCTTTTTGGCAGAATCCGGTTGTTTCTGATTTTTGTCTTTGTTTTTTTCTTTAAGTACCAATTTATTCTCCTGGACCAAAAATTCCTTACTGATAAACGGCAATCGGCAAATGGCTTTATTTTCAATAATTATGGCTGAAAAATAAGTCTGTTTAAAAACATGTCAAGAAATAAAAACGGAGTGGCTGAAAGAAAAGAACCGGCCGGCAGAAGGATTTTTGAGAAATTGCATGATCGGGATCGATCCTTGACACAGAAGAGATCACTTATCGCTGCTTCCTTCCGGACCTGACGAGTTTCATGGCCTTCTGTTACAAGGCGACCGATCAGAATCGCTCAATATCCAGCCTGCCGGCCGGAAACAATATTTATATAACCTCTGTGATTTTTTTTCAAGTCTATTTTGAAAATCTGTTATCCTGAATAAACTGAACCTAAATTTAATGTTTGAGTTTTATTGGATTTTGCGATATTATCCATATCCTGGAAACATTACGAATACCGCGGTGATATTTATACTGTACACAGGTGTTTATCAATGAGGGGGGCCTTTTGGATAATTCAGGAGACACAAGAAGATGAGTGAAATAGTGAACAAAGCGGATCATACGATTATCAGGCCGGATATGGACATTGTCGCGTCCACGGCTGAAACTTTCAAAGCTGAGATATTGTCCGCCATTGATTCATCCCGGGATGAAGTGGTAATTGACCTGACCGGCGTGGAAATGGTCGATTCTGTCGGAATTGGTGTCATCATTGCCGCTCACAACACATTGAGCCAGTCCGGCCGCAAATTGCAGGTGGTCAATGTCACCGAGGACATATACAATCTGTTTACGACCATGCGCCTCAACAGGCGCTTCACCGTTAAACCAGCAGATTAGGTCATAGGTGGAAAGAATGATGCCGGTCAAAGCGTTAACATTGTGGATCGGATGTGTGGTTTTGATTTTTTTTCTGGCTGCGTGTGAGGAAAAAAAAGATCCCTATTCCGGGTTTTCCAACCTGGTAGCGGAGCGGCAGGAACTGAGGAAAGCCATATCCAAAGAAAGAGAACAAGAAAAAAACACCACCCCGGAATCTGAAAAACCCAAAAGCGTGAAAACTGATAGGTCCGCAACGGTATTATATGAAAAACAAATTGAAATAACCGATTCTGTCTCCGGCAAACCCCTTGCCAAGGGAATTGCATACCTTACCAAAGAAGGCAACATCACAAGGATTAAAATTCTAAAAGAATAACGCCCCATTGGCTGCGGCAACAGACTTTGTATTAAATTAAAAGGGTAATTTTCTGCGGTTTGAACCGGATGGCAGATCTGAAAAGCCTGTTTGTTTTTTTGTCGGGGATTCAGCCTGCCCAGAAGCAGCATCGGAAGCTGATTTTTCCGGTGCTGCAGATACAGGGTCCTGCGTGTTATCAACCCCGGTGGGGGCTTTTTCCATAATTCCCAGCCTGGTTTCATATTCTTTTATTTTCAGATTGGCATTATATAATTTTGTAACAGATTCTTCCTGGATGCTTTCCAGCTGCTGGATGGTTTTCCGGTATGCCTTGATGCGTTTGCTGTATCCCTCTACAAGCCTGCGAATACGCAATTTCATTTTTTTTTCAACGGATTTGGTCAAAGCGTGGGCCATGAAAATATTTAAAAGCTCAGCGATCAAGGCGACGATTGTAGCATATATTAATCCATCTACCTGTAAATAGTAGATGATGATGATGACGAGCATCGCAGTGAAAAATACCATAGCGGTCTCTGTACTGTCCGGGATATAAACCCTTAAAGGGTATGCATAAACAAATTATCTGGTCGGGGCGGAGAGATTCGAACTCCCGACATCCTGCTCCCAAAGCAGGCGCGCTACCAGGCTGCGCTACGCCCCGGATAATTTGACATAACCAAATTAATTACCATTTAAGGTATTGCAATGCAAGCTATTTTTTTCAGGTTCAGGATAGCTGCCACAGAACCGCCATGCCCGGCCCGAAGAGGAAAGATGTTTTGGCAATCTTCGGGCAAATATCGTGTTCTTTGGGCAATTTTCTTGACACCGGTCTGGATAAGCGTTATTTTAGTTAACTTTGTTGAATGATTTTGTGTAATATAATCTGGTATATATGGCATAGCGCTCCCATTTGCACAAATTGTTTGGAAATGGTTCACTAATAACGGTTCATTAATACATGGAATTTAACAGGACAAAAACATGCAGGTAAAAATTGAAGACAAGAGCAGTGTAAAAAAAGTACTTTCTTTTGAGATCCCCAAAGAAAAAGTTGTCAAGGAACTTGACAAGGCTTACAACGAATTGAAAAAAAAAGCAGACATTAAAGGATTCAGAAAAGGCAAGATTCCCAGAAAAGTCCTTGAAAACCGTTTCTCCAAAGATGTCCATGCCGATGTCGCCCCCCGCCTGATCCAGGATTCCTTTATTGAAGCCATCCAGGAACATGACCTGAACATTGTGGGCGGTCCCCAGATGGATCCCCCGGATCTGGTTCCGGATACTGCATATGTGTTTGATATTACCGTAGAAGTAAAGCCTGAGCTTGAAGATATAGATTTTAAGGGGATTGCCCTTGAAAAAAATTTATATGCGGTTTCTGATGCCGAGATTGACGGCCAGATGAAAATGATCCAGAAAACCATGGCAAAAAAACACACGGTTGAAGAAAAACGTGCTGTTAAAGAAAATGATTTTGTCTTGATTGATTATCAGGGGTTTTTGAACAATGAACCCTTTGAACACACCCCTGCAATTGAAAATTTTCTATACGGCATCGGTAAGGATACACTGCCCAAAGAGTTTTCCGAAAAATTGATCGGAAGTTTGCCGGTGCAGGATCTTGAGGTGGAAGTGGTTTATCCTGAAGACCATCCCGATGAAAATCTCAAGGGAAAAACCATTTTGTACAAGGTCACCCTCAAAGAAATACAAGAAGAAATTTTGCCGGAGATTGATGATGATCTGGTAAAGGATCTTGGCACATTTGAATCTTTGCAGGAAGTCAAGGATTCCATCCGGGAGAACCTGGACAAAGGATACCAGCAGCGCATAAAACATGAACTCAGTGAACAGATATTCCAGCACCTGCTGGAAAAATATGTATTTGAGGTGCCTGAAGCAATGATCGAAGGAGAGCTTAACGGTATTGTCAGTGAGGCAGAGCAGGCCTATGCCGCCAATAATACCAGTCTGGAACAAGAAGGTCTCAGCCGTGATATTCTATTTTCCCAGTATCGGGATGTGGCCGAAAAACAGGCCAGACGGCATCTGATCCTGGACAAAATCATTACCCAGGAAAAACTGGAGCTTTCTGATGAGGAACTGGATGCCAGTCTGGAGGAAATGGCTGTAGGAATGAATGCCACGGTGGATGCAATTAAAAATTTTTTCAAAATGGATCCCAAACAACTGGAATATTACAAACATACCCAGCTTGAAAAAAAGGCGGTTGATCTTATACTTGAAAATAGTACCATAACCGAAAAAACGCCGGAGGCCCATGAAAAGGATGAGGAAACGGCAGTTGCTGAAACACCGTCTGCAGATGACCAGCCGGTATCAGAAAAAACCGGAGAATAATTATTTTAGCGGATCCGGCAGCATGATAAATGCCATGCAAAAAAATAAATAATAGACAATAAAAAGAAGATAAACAAGGAGTTATATTGTGGCTTTAGTTCCAATGGTTGTTGAACAGACCAATAGGGGAGAGCGTGCCTATGACATTTTTTCGCGTCTGTTAAAAGACCGGATAATATTTCTGGGTTCTGCCATTGATAGTGAAATAGCCAATCTCATTGTGGCCCAGTTGCTTTTTCTGGAATCAGAAGATCCTGAAAAAGATATAAGTTTTTATATTAATTCTCCGGGCGGGGTGGTGACAGCCGGCCTGGCCGTATATGATACCATGCAGTATATAAAGCCGGATGTGGCAACTGTTTGTGTGGGCCAGGCCGCAAGCATGGGTGCCCTTCTTCTGGCAGCCGGTGCTGAGAAAAAACGGTTTGCACTGCCCAATGCCAGAATTATGATCCACCAGCCTCTGGGCGGTGCCCAGGGCCAGGCAGCAGATATTAAAATCCAGGCCACTGAAATTCTGAGGATAAAAGATACCTTGAATGAGATACTGGCCGCCCATACCGGGCAGAATATTGATAAAATTGCCAAGGACACGGATAGAGATTTTTTCATGTCCGGCAAGGAGGCAAAAACCTACGGCATTGTAGACCGGGTGGTTGCCGATAGAAGCCAATTGGAAGCAGACGTCTAAGCCAGCTTCAAAGGAGTCTAAAAAACATGGCCAAAAAAGATGATACCAATGACCAGTTTTTCTGTTCTTTTTGCGGAAAAAACCAGAAAGAGGTCCAGAAACTGATTGCAGGTCCCAGTGTTTATATTTGCAATGAATGCATCAAACTCTGTGGTGAAATAATTGAGGACGAAGAAAAAGAAAAGGCAGTTGAATCTGAAGGGGCCAGGGAGTTTCTTGTACCCAGGCAGATCAAGGATTTGCTGGATGCCTATGTGATTGAGCAGGACGCAGCAAAAAAAGTGCTTTCAGTTGCAGTATATAACCATTATAAGCGGCTCACATCCCGCCTGGAAAAACGCTCTGACGATGTGGAAATCCAGAAAAGCAATATTTTGATCATCGGTCCTACCGGGTGCGGTAAAACCCTGCTTGCCCAGACCCTTGCCAGGTTTCTGGATGTTCCTTTCGCCATTGCCGATGCCACTGCCCTGACCGAGGCCGGGTATGTGGGAGAAGATGTGGAAAATATTGTATTGTCTCTGGTTCAGAATGCTGACTATGATATTGAGCGGGCACAGAAAGGGATTATCTACATTGATGAGATTGATAAAATATCCCAGCGGGGCGACAACCCTTCCATTACCAGAGATGTATCCGGAGAAGGAGTCCAGCAGGCCCTGTTGAAAATCATCGAAGGCACTGTTGCCAGTGTGCCGCCCAAAGGCGGCAGAAAACACCCCCAACAGGACTACGTTAAAGTGGATACTTCCAACATCCTTTTTATCTGCGGCGGAACCTTTACCGGGTTGGAAAAGATAATAGAGCGGCGCATCACCCAGAAAACCATGGGTTTCGGGGCTGATATTGCTGATAGAAAAAAAGTGAATATCGGAACGTTGCTGGAACAGCTCAAACCGGAAGATCTGATAAAATTCGGACTGATTCCGGAATTTTTAGGCAGACTGCCCATTACCACCTCCATTGGTGAACTCACTGAAGCCTCGTTGGTTAAAATTCTGACAGAGCCCAAAAATGCATTGGTCAAGCAGTACCAGGAACTGTTCAAAATTGAAGGAGTGGACCTTCAGTTTACAGATGAGGCTCTGGAAGCCATGGCCAGAGAAGCTGTGGCCAGAAAATCGGGGGCCAGGGGGCTGCGGGCCATCATGGAAGAAACCATGCTGGATATCATGTATGAGCTTCCTTCAAAAGAAGATGTCAGAGAATGTGTGGTGGGAGAAGAAGTTGTCTTGAAAAACGAGGATCCCATACTTTTGTATGAGCAACCCAAAAAGCAGGCCTGACAAAGAAGCTTGAGCAGATGATCAATATTTCCAGATTTTTCAACCAGGACGGTTCAGAAGGTATCAAAAAGACCCTGCCGCTTGTGCCGTTGCGGGATATGGTGCTTTTTCCCTTTGTAACAACTTCGGTTTTTGTAGGAAGGGAAAAATCCATCAAATCGCTGTCAGAGGCAATGGCTGCAGATAAAAAAATATTTCTTACCACCCAGAAGGATCCTGAAATCCTTAAACCCACCATCCAGGATATTTTCCAGGTGGGAACCGAAGCAAAAATCACCCAGCTGCTGCGCCTGCCTGATGGTACAGTCAAGGCCCTGGTGGAAGGATGTTACAGGGGAAAAATTCTCAAGCTCAGTGATGAGAAAGGATTTCTGACGGTAGATTATATACTGATCGAAGAGACCCCCATGCCCGAAACAGTAGTAAAAGCAGCTTTGCGGACTGTTTTGGAGGCGTTTGAACATTACAGCACCATGTCCGGGGCAGTTTCCAAAAGTTTTTTTAAAAATCTGGAAGTTCTGGAAAAAGATCCCTCGCGGTATGCCGATGCCATTGCTGCTCAACTGCCTTTCAAGGTGGCAGATAAGCAAAAGCTTTTGGAATGCGATGATATTGAGGAGCGCTTTTTTCTGCTGCTCAAACTGATTGAGCAGGAAACAGAAGTGTTTACCATGTCCCAGAAGATCAAGGGCCGGGTGAAAGAGCAGATGGAAAAACTGCAGAAACGCCATTATCTTACCGAGCAGATGCGGGCCATTAAAAAAGAAATGGGAGAAGATTCAGAATCCGGTGAGTTTGCAGATCTGGAAAAACGTATACGGAAAAAACGCATGCCCAAGGAGGCAGCCGGGGTAGTCCGACGGGAACTGGACAAGCTCAAGATGATGGCCCCCATGTCATCAGAAGCCACTGTGATCAGAAATTATATCGACTGGGTTGTTTCTTTGCCCTGGTTTCGGAAAAACCGGGCAAAAAATGATTTGGAAAAAGCTGAAAAAACCCTTGATCAGGACCATTACGGATTAAAAAAACCCAAGGAAAGGATTTTGGAGTACCTGGCTGTACAGGTGCTGGTCAAAAAAATCAAAGGACCGATTCTTTGCCTGGTAGGTCCTCCCGGGGTAGGCAAGACCTCTTTGGCACGATCAGTGGCATCTGCAACCGGAAGATCCTTTGCGAGAATTTCTCTGGGAGGGGTCAGAGATGAAGCTGAAATTCGGGGACATCGCCGTACCTATGTGGGAGCCATGCCCGGTAAAATCATCCAGACCCTCAAGAAGGTGGGATATAACAATCCGGTTTTTTGTCTGGATGAAATTGACAAAATGACATCAGACTTTCGGGGAGATCCGTCATCCGCTCTGCTGGAGGCACTGGATCCCGAACAGAACAAACATTTCAACGACCATTATCTGGAAGTGGATTATGATCTGTCGGAAATTTTATTCATCACCACTGCCAATACCCTTTTTGACATTCCAGCCCCGTTGCGTGACAGAATGGAAATCATTCAGATTCCCGGTTATACTGCCTATGAAAAAGAACAGATTGCCACAGGATTTTTGATTCCCAAGCAACTAAAGGAAAATGGTTTGAATGAATCAGATGTGACATTCTCCCGGAATGCTGTCCAGACCATTATCCATCGCTATACGCGAGAAGCCGGAGTCAGGAATCTTGAGCGGGAAATTTCAGCTGTTTTAAGAAAAATCGCCACCCGCATAGTTCGAACCAAAGAACGCAAATGTCACCAGGTCAGCACCACCAGTGTCCAGAAATTATTAGGCCAGGCCAGGTTTCGTAACAAATCCCTTGAGGTGGAAGATAAAACAGGCATCGTTACCGGACTTGCCTGGACCCAGGCAGGCGGGGAACTGCTCACTGTTGAGGCTGTCACCATGCCCGGAAAAGGACGTATCATGATAACAGGAAAACTCGGAGATGTCATGAAAGAATCCTCCCAGGCAGCAGTCAGTTATGTGAGATCCAGGAGCAGGGACTTGGGTATCAGAGATGATTTCTACAAGGATCAGGACATCCACATCCATGTGCCGGAAGGGGCCATTCCCAAAGACGGCCCATCTGCCGGTATTGCCATGTGCACAGCTGTGGTCTCCATTTTAACGGGCCGGCCGGTGAGCAGGAATGTTGCCATGACCGGAGAAATTACTCTCAGGGGAAGGGTTCTGCCCATTGGTGGTGTCAAGGAAAAATTGTTGGCTGCCCACACAAACGGGATCAAAAAAGTGGTGATTTCATCGGAAAACAAAAAAGATATTCAGGAAATCCCCAAATCCATTCAAAAACAATTGGAGATTGTTTTTGTGGATGATATGAACCAGGTCCTGGAGAATGCTTTGGCTCCTTTGTAGCGGCAGGGGCTAAAAATTTTCTTCCAGCAGGGAGATAAATTCCACCATGGCCGATATTTCGTCCTTTGCGGCGACTTTTCTGCGGATATCAACGATTTTGTTATAGGCTGCCTGGTCCATAAGCAGATCTTCTTTTCTGGTGCCGCTCTGGTTGATATTGATAGCCGGCCAGATCCTTTGTTCGGCACACTGCTGGGATAAAAACAGGTCCATATTCCCGGTACCTTTAAACTCCTGAAATATGACATCATCCATGCGGCTGCCTGTATTCACGAGAATGGTTGCGATAATGGTCAGGGAACCGCCGTTTTCAAGTTTGCGGGCTGCACCGAAAATTTTTCTGGGAAACTCCATGGCGTTGGCCCCCAGTCCCCCGGACAGGGTTTTGCCGAAGCTGTCTGTATCTGCATTGAAGGCCCGGGTCATGCGGGTGAGAGAATCAATGAACACCACGGCATCCTGGCCGATCTCCG